>NZ_CP114065.1:0-304447 GCF_027627575.1 Kribbella sp. CA-293567 | reverse complement strand
GACAGCGGCCGGCGGCGAGCCGGTCGGAGAAGGCCCCGGCGAGACGTGGCGCCAAGGCCGGTACCGCGCTCCGTACCTCCGCGATCCCCTGCTCGACGAAGGCGCGCTGGTGGAGACCCTCGAGACGGCCGGCTTCTGGTCGGCACTACCTGCTCTGAAGGCCCGCGTCACCGAGGCGCTGGTCAGCTCACTGTCCGGTCAGGGCACACCGCCGATCGTGCTCTGCCACGTCTCGCACGTCTACGAGACCGGCGCCTCGCTCTACTTCACCGTCGTCTCCGCCCAGACGGACGAGCCGGTCACCCAATGGCGCAAGGCGAAAGCCGCGGCCGGTCAGGCGATCGCCGCGGCGGGCGGCACCATCACCCACCACCACGCGGTGGGCACCGACCACCGCGAGGCCTACGTGGCCGAGGTCGGCCCACTCGCCATCGAGGCACTGCAGGCGGTCAAGCAGGTGCTCGACCCGAACGGCATCCTCAACCCCGGCATCCTTCTTCCGCCGAGGCTCAACGCAACGCGATGAGCGAGTCCTTCCCCCGCGCCAGTACGACGTTGCCCACGGCCCGAAGCCCCAGGGGACAGCGGACCTCGTCCGGCACCGGAGCGGCGCGGTAGCCGGTCTCCTCGACCACGTTCAGCCTGCACCCGGCCGGCAGGTCGACGAACGACACCACCCGGCCGTCAGTCGTCACCGCCGGCTTCGCGGAAGTGTCGATCGGCGCCGTCCGCTGCCAGCCGACCACGCCGGTGGTGGCGTCGATCACCGTCACCACCGTCTGGGTCTTGTCCGTGCCGGCCGGGCAGTTGAGCAGCACGACCTTCTGGTCCGCCTCGAACAGCTTGGTCTCGCACGACAGCGCGGCCGGCAACTGCCAGCGCCATTTCACGTCACCGGTGCGGGCCTCCATCCCCACCAGCTCGCGGTCCGTCCGTAGCCCGACCACCAGACCGCCGGCCACCACCGGGCTCGCGGACCACTTCTCGGCCCGGCTCCACAGCTTCCTCCCACTCCGGAGATCGAGCGCGGTCAGCTCGTCGGGGTCCTTGCCGCAGCTCCGGTGGAAGGAGGCCAGCGCGGTGTCCGCCGTGGCGACGGCGGTGATGCTGGTGCACCGGCCGGGTTCGAAGGTCCACCGGTCGTTGCCATCAGCATCGACACCGCGCAGCTTGTCCGAGCCCTTGCCGACGGCCTCACCGGTGAGCAGTGGGTCGGCGGACAGAACGTCGTGATCCTGGGTCCTGCCCGGCCAGGCCGCCTTGCGTTCGCCGGTGTCGGCATCGAGCAGGAGGTAGCCGACATCGTCGAACGACACGAGCAGGAACCGGCCGTCGCCGGTGACGGTGAGATCGGGCAGGCCGTCGGAGTCCGACCGTGAGTACCGCCAGCGCAGCTCGCCGGTGGCCGGATCGAGCATCTCGACGCTGCCGATCGTCCGGGTGGTGGCCACCCCGTACGGCGTACTCACGGCATTGCGGAAGCCGTCGGAGTTGTAACCGTTCGACCTGCTGGACCAGGCCACCTGGCCGGTCAGCTCCGACCACGCGATCGGTGCGACCGGTGACCGCGAATCACTCACGTACTCGTTGGTGGTGAGCGCGTACGCGCGCCAGAGCGGCAGGACGCCGAGCACCATCACCAATACGAGGGCCAGTGGCACCGCGGTCCTGGCCAGCAGCGGTCCGCGGGCGAGCGGCGGCGCCGGGTCGAGCGCGGACGCGGCCATCGACGAGCCACCCGCGACGACGAGCAATACCGAAGCGGTGAGCAGCAAGGGCACTCGAGCGCCGACACCGACTGCTGGGTTCGTGTCCGGGGCGAAGTACAGGACGGCTGCCACGCCGAGCACACCGGCCGCGGTCACCCCGCCGTCCACCATCCGCGCCGTACGGCCCTTGCGGCGCGAGAAGCGGAACAGCAACGGAACGGCTGCCAGCGCGACGATTGTCAGGAGCACCGCCAGCCAGAGCCGGGTCGGCGCGAAATCCGGCATCCGCCAAGGCCACTGGGTGGACGCGAACGCGAGCAAGAAGGCGAGTGAGGCACCACAGACGGCGAGGGAGGCCAGCGCCGCTCGCTGCCAGCCACGCCAAGGTGTCGACCGCTCGTCATCCGTCACGCCGTCATCGTGTCAGAGCAGAGGTCATCGGCCGCTATCCCAGCAACCGGGCCAGCTCGACCCGGGAGCGCACCTCCAGCCGGGCGAAGATGTTGCGCAGATGGTGTTCCACCGTGCGGTGGCTGATGAACAACTGCGCCCCGATCTCCCGGTTGGTCGCACCTTCGGCAGCCAGCCGGGCGATCTGCGACTGCTGCGGCGTCAACTCGGCGGTGGCGGTCGTCCGGGTGGGCGCGATGGTGTCGCCGGAGGCCCGCAGTTCGGCCCTGACCAGGCCGACGAAGTGGTCGGAGTCGTACTGCTGGAAGATCCGCAAGGCGTCGCGGAGGTGCTCCCGCGCGGCCTTGGGCTGGCGATCGCGCCGGAGCCGGTGACCGTAGAACAGCTCGGTCTTGGCCAGTTCCATCGGCGTACCGCCGACCCGGTGCAGCCGGATCGCTTCGCGGAAGTGCTCGTCCGCCGAGGGATGAGTGCCGGCCAGCAGGGCATGCGAACGATGGGAGAGCGCCAGCCTTGCCGGGCAGCCCGTCCCGGTCGCCCAGCCCTCGAACTGCTGAAGCACCTTGGCAGCCGCCGCCTGCCGGCCGCAGGCCACCGCGGCCTCGACGAAGTGCGGCGCGGTCATCACCTTGATACCGGGGTGCACGCGACCGGTGTCGACGGCGAGCAGCCGCAGCCGGTTGAGTGCGTCGGCAGGCCGGTTGTCGACGAGGTCCACACACGCCAGCGTCCAGGACCCGAAGGTGCTGGGCCGGCCGAGGCCACGGCGGCTGACGTCGGCGGCGGCCAGGTGCAGCCGGTGGACAGCGGTGGTCTTGTCGCCCTGCAACGCCGCCATCAACGCCAGGATCGTCAGGTGGTCGACCACCGTGTTGGGCTGGCCCATCGCGGTCGCCTCGCGCACGCCTTCCAGCGAAGAGTCCAGCGAGATCGAGTGCTGGTCGAGCAGCAGCGCGGCCAGTGACTTGTAGACCAGCGCCCATGGCACGAGCGAGGTCATCCCGGTGTCACGCGCTGCTGCCGCCGCCTGGGTCGCCAGCTCCAGCGAACGGCTGGCGCGGCCGAGAACATAAGCGGCCTGGCTGCCCCAGATCTTCGATCGCGGATCCGGCAGTTCGGTCGCCAGCCGCACCGCTCGGTCGAGGGCGGGCCTGGCGGCGAGATGGTCCCCGGCGAAGGTGGCGGCCATCCCTTCGAGGTGGTCGAACATCAGCGCCGTGGCCGGCGGTTCGTCCGTCCGGCGAAGGGCGGCCGCGCGCGCGGCGGTGGTGGCGTGATCGGCCTGGTCGCCCGCGATGCTCGCGGCCTCGGCAGCGAAGACCAAGGCGGTGACGGCCAACGGGCGATGCGAGTCGAGCAGTTCGTCGGAGGCCTTCAGCAGGCTGCGGACCGCCGTACCGGGGACGCTGTCGCCCAGTTCGATCCCGCCACGGACGAAGTCCGCCAGCCCGCGCAGCTCTCGCCCGCGAACGTGGACGGCAGCTTCACGAAGCATCGCGCGGGACCGCCGTGGCCGCCCGGTCGACCACTCGTCGGCCGCCGCGGCGAGCAGATGGGCGGCCTTGTCCTGCGGTGACCTTGCCAGTGAGGCCGCGCGTTCGGACGCCAGCGAAGCCGCCGGATAATCGCCCGTACGCCGTGCGCGCGCGGCCGCGGCGCCGAGTTCGCCGGCCTGACCCTCGATCGGCTCGCGGCTCATCGCTGCCCGGTGCCACAGCCAGCGCGACGTGTGCTGCTCGGAGTCGAGCACGTCCGCCAGCAACGCGTGGGCCTGCCGATGGTCGCTGACCGGGACCTCGGTTCGCAGTACGGAGCGGGTCAGCTGGGTCGCCAGCTCGACGCGCTCGCCACGCAGTACGAGCAGGCCGCCGGCCCGGGCCTCTTCCAGCGCTTCGGTCTCCAGTTCCGCGCGGATGACGGAGTCGAGTTCCAGGTCTTCGTCGGCCACCGCGAGCAGGACGAGCCGCCGGGTATCCGGCGACAGAGCGTCGAAGCGGGCTCTGAGGCGCGCCCGCAACGCACTGTCCGGCGGTAGCTCTCCCGTCCTCGCCAGCTCGGTCAGCGCCAGCGGATTGCCGCCGGCCAGCCGGAGCACCTCTTCGGCGAAGTCCTCCGACAGCCCGAGTGGACTGAGATCGGACAGCACCTCCATCGCCGCAGGGTCGTCGAGCGGCCGCAACTCCAGGACGGGGAGGCCGGTCAGGGGATTCTCACCCCGGTGGGGTTCCAGCGCGAACAGCACCGCCAGCCGGTGGCCCGCGGCGCGGCGAGCGACGAAGGCCAGTGCTTCCAGGGACGGCCGGTCGAGCGAGCCGGCGTCGTCGACGAGGACGAGCACCGGATCCTCGGTCGCCAGTTCGCACAGCAGCCGATGCAGCTCGGTCTGCCGCGCGAAGGTGCTGGACGGAGAGCCCGGCGCCAATCCCGTTGCCAGTCGCAATGACTCGGGGAGCCGATCGGTCAGCGGCTGCAGCAAGCGGTGCAGACCCGCGGGCTCGAGCGCAGACTCGGCCGGTACGCCTTGCGCCGTCAGTACGCGGAAGCCGGCGGTCGGAGCGGCCTTCAAGAGCGAGGACTTGCCCGTTCCGGAGCCACCGGTGATCACCAACGCGGAGCCCTGGCCGGCTCGAGAGGCTGCCAGCAGTTCCTGCACTGTGGCGCGCTCCTGATCCCGCCCGCGGAGTACGACCTCGGCAGCCATACCGACCAGTAAAGGTTGCCTGGCCCGAGCACGGAAGGGCTGGGGCCGAATTACCGCCTGTGACGAGACAGGACCACATGACTGGTGGTTCTACCGATGCCCCCCGCGAGCGATCGGCCCAGACTGCTGCTCACTGTCGGCCTCGGGAAGGAGTCACACATGAGTGTCCCCCTCCACAACGACCCTTCCCCTGAGAAGCTGCTGGACGTCACCGGCGTCACGGTCAGGTTCGGCGGCCTGGTCGCGCTCCGTGAGGTCTCGCTGAGCATCCCGCCGCGCAGTGTGGTGGGGGTGATCGGGCCCAACGGCGCGGGCAAGACGACCTTGTTCAACGTGATCTGTGGCTTCCTCCGGCCGGAGGCAGGGCAGCTGCGCTGGAAGGGCCGGCCGCTGCCCGCTCACCGGCCGGACCAGCTCGCCCGGCTCGGCATCGCCCGTACGCTCCAGGGGCTCGGCCTGTTCGGTGGCCTCACCGTGCTGGAGAACGTGATGACCGGTGCCGGCAGGTTCGCCCGGACCGGATCAGTGGCGGCGCTTCTCGGCACCGCCAAAGCTGCTCGTGACGAGGACGAACTGCGCAGCCGGTCGCTGCGGCTGCTGGCCGAGCTCGACCTGGCCGACGTACGCGACCTGCTCCCCAGCGCGCTGCCGTACGGCTCGCGCAAGCGGGTCGCTCTCGCCCGGGCACTCGTCTCCGAGCCGGAACTGCTGCTGCTCGACGAACCCGCGAGCGGCCTGTCGATGGCGGAGACGGACGAACTGGCGGCCCGGATCCGGGCGTTGACCGGCAAGACGGCGGTCGTGCTGGTGGAACACCACATGGATCTGGTGATGGGCGTCTGCGACCAGGTCGTGGTACTCGACTTCGGAGAGGTGATCGCGACCGGTACGCCGGACGAGGTCCGCGCCGCGCCGGCCGTCGCCGACGCCTATCTGGGCCTCGCCCCCGGGGAGCCGTCGAGTGCTTGAGATCGAGGAACTGACCGCTCACCACGGACTCGTCCGGGCGCTCTCGAACGTGTCGCTGACGGTCCGGGAAGGCAGCATCACCGCCATCCTCGGCGCGAACGGCGCCGGGAAGACGACGCTGCTGCGGGTGATCAGCGGCCTGCTCCGGCCGACCACCGGCCGGATCACCGCGTTCGGCCAGGACATCACCGCCTGGTCGGCCGACCAGATCGCCCGGTCCGGCGTAGCGCACGTGCCGGAAGGCGGCGGCGTGATCCCGGAGCTGACCGTGCTGGAGAACCTGCGCCTCGGCGCGCTCTGGCGGGCCGATCGAGCGGACCGGGTCACAGCCCTCGACGAGATGGTCGAGCTGTTCCCGCCGCTCGGGCCACGCCTGACCAAGGCGGCGGGCACCCTCTCCGGCGGCGAGCGGCAGATGCTCGCGATCGGCCGCGGCCTGATGGGCCGGCCGCGGATGCTGTTGCTGGACGAGCCCTCCCTCGGTCTGGCACCGCTGGTCGCCGCCAGGATCATGGCCGTCCTCCGCGACCTCCGCGCGGAGACCGGCCTCACCGTTCTGCTCGTCGAGCAGAACGCGCACAGCGCGTTGTCCGTGGCGGACCACGGCTTCGTGCTGGGCCTCGGGGAGGTGGTGGCGTCGGACGACGCCGCCACGCTCCTCGCAGACGAGCAGCTGAGCGACGCGTACCTCGGCCTCCGGCTCAAGGGAGCCCGATGACCACCTTCCTGAACCTGACCGTGGCCGGCTTGTCCAGCGGTGCCGTGTACGCCGCGCTGGGCCTGTCGCTGGTGATCATCTACCGCGCGACCCGGGTGGTGAACTTCGCTCAGCCCGCGCTCGCCCTGATCTCGGGCTACCTGGCCTACTCCGTCACCAAGAGCACCGGCAGCTACTGGCTGGGCTTCGCCGTCGCCATCGTCGCGGGCACTCTCCTCGGCGTCGCGGTGGAGCGGCTGCTGATCCGGCCACTGCGCAACGCGGGCGAGTTGAGCGCGATCATCGTGACGCTGGGACTGCTGCTGGTGTTGCAGGCGGTGGCCGGAATGATCTGGTCCAACGAGCCGCACGCCTTCTCGTACGCGTTCGACTTCCGTGGCCGGTTCGCCGCGAGCGACCTGTTCGCCGTTCTCGCGGTGATCGGTACGGCGGCCGGAGTCCTGCTGCTGTTCAAGTTCACCTCGCTCGGGCTCCGGCTCCGGGCGGCCGCGTTCAACCCCGAGGTGGCACGGCTGCTCGGCGTACGGGTGGGGCTGATGCTGACGATCGGGTGGGGACTGGCCGCTGCGGTCGGCTCACTGGCCGGGATGCTGGCGATTCCTCCGTTCATCTCCCCGACCGTGCTGGACGAGGTGTTCGTCTACGCGCTCACCGCGGCGGTTCTCGGTGGGCTGGACAATCCGCTCGGCACGATCGTCGGCGGCCTCGCCGTCGGCATCGGCCTGTCGTACGTGTCAGGACTGCTGGGGCCGGAGCTGGTGCCGCTCGCCGCCTTGGCGATTCTCGTTGCAGTGCTGGCGATCCGGCCCACCGGCCTCTTCGGCCGGGCGACGGCGAGGCGAGCCTGATGCTTCGCAGACTCCCGCCTTCGGCGACCCATCTCCTGGCGGCACTGGCCGGCCTGGTGCTGCTGGTCCTGCTGACCTTCCTGACGGATCCGTTCACGAACCTCCGCATCGCGACCGTCGGCTACTACCTGATCGCAGTCGCCGGACTGGCGTTGCTGACCGGCTTCAACGGTCAGATCTCCTTGGGTCACGGGGCTTTCATGTTCATCGGCGCCTACACGGTCGCCCTCTTGGTACTGCGGGTTCCGGCGCTCCCGATCTGGGTGGACCTGC
This sequence comes from Kribbella sp. CA-293567, assembly GCF_027627575.1. Taxonomy (NCBI): domain Bacteria; kingdom Bacillati; phylum Actinomycetota; class Actinomycetes; order Propionibacteriales; family Kribbellaceae; genus Kribbella; species Kribbella sp. CA-293567. The sequence goes on along the minus strand of NZ_CP114065.1, from coordinate 296,818 downwards.
TGCTGGCGGCGGTCGCGGGTGGTCTGGCCGGATTGCTGGCCGGTGCTGCCGCAGCTCGCTTGCGCGGTCCGTACCTGGCGGGTGCCACACTGGCGCTGGCGGTCGGGCTTCCTGCTGTGACACAACGCTTCCCGGACTTGCTGGCAGGCAGCAACGGGCTGAGCTTCACCGTCAACAGTCAGCCGGCCGCGCTCAGCGCAGTACCGGCGACTCGGTGGCAGGCGTGGATCGTCTGGCTTGCCGTTCTGCTCGCCCTTGTGGTGCTGGCGAATCTCGCTCGTGGCCGGCTGGGCCGCACCCTGCGGGCAGTGCGTGACGACGAGGTGGCCGCGTCACTGGCAGGCATCCACGTCGGTCGCACGAAGATCCTGGCGTTCCTCGTCAGCTCGGCCTGCGGAGGCCTGGCGGGTGGTCTGCAAGCGTTCCTGCTCGGGACTGCCGCACCTGGCTCGTTCACACCGGCCTTGTCGCTGAGTCTGCTGGCCGCGCTGGTGCTCGGCGGTCTCGGCAGCCTGTGGGGTGCGCTGTGGGGCGCCATCGCTCTCGTCTACGTCCAGGTCTGGACCGACGATCTCGCCGAACTGTTCAGTCTGCGCAGCAACCTGTCCGACAACCTCCCCCTCGCCCTGTACGGCGTGGTGCTGATCGTGATCGTCCTCGCCTTCCCGGCGGGGATCCAAGGCGGCCTGCACAAGGTCTGGACCCGGGTACGACGCCCGGCTCCCTCTCACCGAGGAGAACAATGAGGAACAAGCGTTCTGCCGTTGCGGTCGCCCTGGCCACCGCACTCGTGATCAGTGGTTGCGGCGGCGCCGGTGAGACACCGGCCGACGGCGGCCAGAAGGGCGAGGCTGCTCCCGGCGTCACCGACACCGAGGTGGTGATCGGAACGCACCAGCCGCTCACCGGGCCCGCCGCGCCGGGGTACAGCAAGATCTCCGTCGGGGCCAGGGCCGTCTACGACCACCTCAACGACGGCGGCGGGATCAACGGGCGCAAGATCACCTACAAGGTCGAGGACGACGGCTACAACCCGACCAGGACGGTCGAGGTGGTCAAGAAACTCGTCCTGCAGGACAAGGTCTTCGCGATCGTCGGCGGCCTGGGAACGCCGACGCACTCGAAGGTGCTCGACTACCTCACCGCCGAGGGCGTACCGGATCTGCTGGTCTCCTCCGGCGCGCTGATGTGGAACTCACCGGACAAACACCCGAACACCTTCGGCTATCAGGTCGACTACACCCGCGAGGGCAAGGTGCAGGGCCAGTACATCAAGGAGAAGTTCGCCGGCAAGAAGGTCGGCCTGCTGGTCCAGGGCGACGACGTCGGCGCCGACACCCAGAAGGGCCTCGACCAGTTCATCAAGCCGCAGATCGTGGCGCGCAAGACCTACGACCCGGCGAACACGGACGTGACTCCGCAACTCTCCGCCCTGAAGGCCGCGGGCGCCGAAGTGCTGGTGTGCGAGTGCATCCCGGCCTTCACCGCGCTGACGATCCTGACCTCACTGAAGCTCGGCTACAGGCCGCAGCTGGTGGTGAGCAGCATCGGGGCCGACCCGGCGACGTTGACCGGACTGGTCGAGCAGTTCGCCAAGCAGGGCGGGAGCGAGGTGTCCGGTGGTGCCCTGCTGACCGGCGTGATCGGTACGCGGTACCTGCCGAGCTCCCGGGCGGCCGACGACCCGTGGACCAAGTACTTCCGCGGGATCCACGACAAGTACATCCCCAAGGAGCCGTTCACCGACACGCTGCTCTACGGGATGGTGCAGGCCTACACCTTCGGTCAGGTGCTCAAGGCCGCCGGCCGGGACCTGACCCGGCAGAAGCTGATGGACGCGATGAGCTCGGGTGAGCTCAAGGGCCCGGGCCTGACGCCGTTCGCCTTCAGCAAGGACGACCACGCCGGCTACACCGGCGCCATGGTGTTCCGGATCGCGGCCGACGGCAACGTCGAGACGCTGCAGGAGCCCAGGGTGACCGACCGTGAGACCGGTGAGGTGACGCCGTACGAGGAGAAGCGATCGACCCCGGAAGAGATCAGCCTCGTCGGCCAGTGAGATCGAACCGCCCCAACCCAGAAGGACGTGGACGCCATGAAACTTCGCAACGTACTCACGACCCTGACGATGACGACCGCCCTGGTGGGCGCCGTCGCCGTCACGGCTCCTTCGGTGCAGGCCGCCGAGAATCCCTACGAGCGTGGCCCGGCGCCGACCAACTCCAGTATCGAGGCGACCCGCGGTTCGTTCGCGACCGCTTCGACCTCGGTGTCCTCTGCCGTCGCCGGCTTCGGCGGTGGCACGATCTACTACCCGACCACCACCACCGCGGGAACATTCGGCGCGATCGCCATCTCGCCCGGTTTCACCGCCCGGCAGTCGTCGATCTCCTGGCTGGGGCCGCGGCTGGCCTCCCAGGGCTTCGTGGTGTTCACCATCGACACCAACTCGGTCTACGACCAGCCGGACAGCCGGTCCACCCAGTTGCTGGCCGCGCTGGACTACCTGACCCAGCGCAGTACGGTCCGGACCCGGATCGATGCCAGCCGGCTCGGCGTGATGGGTCACTCGATGGGCGGCGGTGGCACCCTGCGCGCGGCGGCGCAGCGCCCGGCGCTGCAGGCGGCGATCCCGCTGACCGGGTGGCACACCGACAAGACGTGGGGTGACGTCTCGGTACCGACCCTGGTGATCGGCGCGGACGGCGACACGGTCGCGCCGGTCTCTTCGCACTCGTCGCCGTTCTACAACACGCTGCCGTCGTCGCTGGACAAGGCCTACCTGGAGCTGCGGAACGCGAGCCACTTCACCCCGAACAGCTCGAACACCACGATCGCGAAGTACAGCATCTCGTGGCTCAAGCGGTTCATCGACAACGACACCAGATACGAGCAGTTCCTCTGCCCGGCGCCCTCGGCCAACCTGCAGATCGCGGAGTACCGGGACACCTGCCCGCACTCCTGAATCACTCACTGTTAAAAACTTGCAAGACGTAGTCGAACTCTTGCGCGGGGTTGTCTCCTTCCTTAGGGTGTGGCGCACCTTGCCCTCCGTCCGCCCCCCAGGAAGGCGCAGTTCATGCCCCCACGCAAGTACCCCCACCTGGCCGCCGCGCTCGCGATGGCCGCCGGAGCCGGTCTGACCGCGCTCCCAGCTCAAGCCGTAGCTCAGGCGCCGGCCGCGATCCAGGCGGCCGGCGCCACCCTCCCCTTCACCATCCTGGAGGCGGAGAGCGCCGCGACCAACGGCAGCAGGATCGGCCCCAGCTACGCCCAGGGAACGCTGGCTGCCGAAGCCTCCAACCGCCAGGCGGTGACGCTGAACGGCGGCCAGTTCGTCGAGTTCACCGCTCCTGGCACCACCAACGCCATCAACGTCGCGTACTCCGTTCCGGATGGCCGCACCGGCACACTGTCGGTCTACGTCAACGGCCAGAAGCTCTCGCGGTCCCTAGCGGTGACAGCGAAGTACAGCTACCTCGACACCAGTTGGATCCCGGGGTCACGCACTCACAAGCTCTACGACCACTCGCGCCTGCTGCTCGGCCAGACCGTTGCCGCGGGCGCGAAGATCAGGCTGCAGGTGGACGGCGAGAACACCGCCGGCCCGTACACGATCGACGACGTCGAGTTCGAGAACGTGGCCGGTCCCGCCGGTCAGCCGGCCGGCTCGATCTCGATCACCGACCGCGGCGCCGACCCGAACGGCACCAACGACTCCACCGGCGCGATCCAGAGCGCCATCGACAGTGCTCGCGGCTCCGGTGGAACCGTCTGGATCCCGGCCGGCCGGTTCCGGGTCGGTGGCACCATCAACCCCGACGGGGTGACGCTGCGCGGGGCCGGCCGCTGGCACTCGACGCTGCTCAGCCATCACCTGATCGACCGCCCGAACGGTGGCGGCAACCTCCGGCTGCACGACTTCGCGGTGATCGGCGAGGTGACCGAACGCAACGACCAGTCGCCGGACAACTTCGTCAACGGCAGTCTCGGGCCGAACTCGGTGGTCTCCGGCCTGTGGCTGCAGCACCTCAAGGTCGGGCTGTGGCTGACCGGCAACAACGACAACCTGGTGGTCGAGAACAACCGGTTCTACGACATGACCGCCGACGGCCTGAACCTGAACGGTACGGCGTACAACGTGCAGGTGCGGAACAACTTCCTCCGCAACCAGGGTGACGACGCGCTCGCGGCCTGGTCGCTGCACGCGGCGAACCGGAACAGCACCTTCGCCAACAACACGATCGTGCAGCCGAACCTGGCGAACGGCATCGCGATCTACGGTGGCACCGACCTGACCGTGCGGGACAACCTGATCTCCGACACCAACGCGCTCGGTGGCGGGATCGCCATCTCGAACCAGTCGTTCGGGTCGCCGTTCTTCCCGCTCGCGGGAACGATCAACGTCGCAGGCAACACGCTGATCCGGACCGGCGCGATGAACCCGAACTGGGGCCAGAACCACCCGCACGGCGCGATCCGGGTGGATGCGTACGACACCCAGATCAACGCGCAGGTGCGGTTGACCAACAACCGGCTGGTCGCCAGCCCGTGGTCGGCGTACCAGTTCGTCGATGGTGGTGGCGCCGGCCGGCGGGTGCAGAACATCACCGTGGACGGCGGTTCGATCGAGGGCGCGGGCACCTTCGCCTTCCAGGCCGAGACGGCCGGAGCGGCCACGATCAGCAACGTCGTCGCGAGCGGGATCGGCCGGGCCGGTGTCTACAACTGCGCCTACCCCAGCGGGACGTTCGCGCTCAACCGTGGCTCCGGCAACAGCGGCTGGGACTCCACCTGGAGTGGGTGCAACTGGGTCGAGCCCGGCAGCGGTGGCGGTACCGACCCGGGTCAGCCGACCGGAAACCTTGCCGCAGGCAAGCAAGTTTCGGCGAGCAGCGTCAACCAGAACTACGTCGCGGGCAACACGGTCGACGGCAACGCGGGAAGCTACTGGGAGAGCGCCAACAACAGCTGGCCGCAGTCGCTGACCGTCGACCTGGGCGGCAACCTGAACGTCAAGCGGCTGGTCCTGAAACTCCCGCCTGGCTGGGGTTCCCGGACCCAGACCATCGCGGTGCTGGGCAGCACGAACAACTCGTCGTACAGCCAGCTGGCCGGTGCGGCGGGTCGTACGTTCGACCCCGGCTCGGGCAACGCGGCGACGATCACGCTGCCGGCCGCGGTCAGCACCCGCTGGGTGCGGCTCACCTTCACCGGCAACACCGGGTGGCCGGCCGGTCAGCTCTCGGAGTACGAGATCTACGGCAGCTGACCGCTTGACCTCAAGTTCGCTTGAGGTACGAGGGTGACCGGCATGACCTCAGAATCTGTGACTCGTCCTGTTGCACTCCTCACCGGCGCCAGCGCGGGGCTCGGCCTCGCGCTGGCGCACGGTCTGGCCGATCGCGGCTGGGCCCTGATCATCGACGCCCGGGGCGCCGCGGCGCTGAAGGACGCGGCCGACGCGCTGGCCGCCAAGACCGATGTGGTGCCGCTGGCCGGTGACGTCACCGATGCCGAGCATCGCGCCGACCTGGTCGACGCGGTGGGTGAACTCGGCCGCCTCGATCTGCTGGTCAACAACGCGAGCTACCTCGGGGCCAGTCCGCTCCAGCCGTTGGCAGGGGTGGAGCTGGAGGAACTGCGGCGCGTGTACGAGGTCGACGTGGTGGCGCCGATCGCGCTGACCCAGGCGCTGGTGCCCGAGTTGAGCAAGGCGGCCGGGATCGTGATCAACCTCAGCTCGGATGCCGCGGTCGAGGCCTACGAAGGGTGGGGTGGCTACGGTTCGGCCAAGGCGGCGCTGGACCACGCGAGCGCGGTACTGGCAGTGGAGAACCCTGGACTGGCTGTGTACGCGGTCGATCCGGGCGATCTGCGGACCGCGATGCATCAGGCGGCCTTCCCCGGCGAGGACATCTCCGACCGGCCCGAGCCGGCGAGCGTCGTACCGGCGTTCCTGCGGTTGCTGGACAGCCGGCCGGCCAGTGGCCGGTACCGCGCCTCCGAGTTCGCGCCGGCGGTGACTTCATGACGCTTCATCCCCACACGAGATTCACGCTGCCCGACGAGCTGAACGCGGTCGAGCCGCCCGAGGCCCGTGGACTGGCGCGGGACCAGGTGAAGCTACTGGTCGCGAAGGGGACGACCGTCACGCACACCCGGTTCGATCGCATCGGCGAGCACCTGCGGCCGGGCGACCTGCTGCTGGTCAACACGTCGGAGACCCTGGCCGCCGCGGTGGACGGATCGTGGATCACCGGTTCGGGGGTCGCTCCCGTAGTCGTGCACTTCTCGACCGCGCTCGACGACGGCGACTGGGTGGTCGAGCTCCGTCACGACGGCTCACCCGTGTTCGGTGGCTCGGCAGGTGATCAGGTGGAGCTGCCTGAAGGAGTGCTGACGTTGCTGGAGCCGTACCAGCCGAGTGGTACCAGGCTGTGGCGGGCCAGACCGCCAGTTGGCGAGATGGTGGGCTATCTGCGGAGGAACGGGCGTCCGATCAGCTACAAGTACGTCGGCCGGCGGTGGCCGCTCGCGCTCTACCAGACGGTGTTCGCGGACCAGCCCGGTTCTGCTGAGATGCCCAGTGCGGGCAGGCCGTTCAGCTTCGAACTGGTGAGCCGGCTGGCGGCAGCCGGCATACTGATCGCGCCGATCCTGTTGCACTGCGGGGTCTCGTCACTGGAGAGTCACGAGCCACCTCTGCCCGAGCGGTTCGAGGTCTCGGAGCACACTGCCCGGCTGGTCAACTGGGTGAAGGCCAACGGCGGCAGGGTGATCGCCGCTGGTACCACGGCGGTGCGGGCGATCGAGTCGGCAGCCCGGCCTGACGTGGTCGCGTCGAAGGGCTGGACCGATCTCGTGCTCGGACCCGACCACCCGGCAACAGTGGTCGACGGATTGATCACCGGCATGCATGCGCCGGAGGCGTCGCACCTGCTGCTGCTCGAGTCGGTGGTCGGGGGCGACGTCGTACAGAACGCTTACGACGCCGCCCTCGAACACTCCTACCTGTGGCACGAGTTCGGTGACGTCAGTCTGCTGCTGCGTCACTGACCTCGGCGTCGTCGGCGACGACCACGACCTGCTCGGCCGGGTCGAAGTCGGCAGTGCTGAGGGCTGCCGGTGGTCCGATGGGTGCCGGGCTTGCTTCGTTGCCGGGCCGGGCCCGCTTGTCGACGGCCCGCGGACTCACCGCGGCCACCACCTGATGTTCGTAGACGTCATGACTGTCCTTACCTGCAGGTCCCCCGTTGGGACTTCACTCCTTTGACGAGTGATCGGTGCCCAATGTCATGCGTCGAGGCGAAATTGTGGCCTAGGCCCAAACTGGTACCGGATTCAACGACGGTGGGCCGACAGCCACTCTCGGGTGGCCGGCAGGGCTTCGCCCAGCGGAGGCAGGTGGGGATGCCACTTCAGTTCCCACTCGAGGGAGAGCCAGTAGCCGGTGCCTTCGAGGGCGGTCAGCAGGTCGGCGATCGGGTAGTCGCCGGCGCCGATCGCGACCGGTTTGAAGCGCACCGAGTCCTCGTCCTTGATCTGGACGAAGTCGATCCACGGCTCGAGCAGAGCGAAGGACTCGGCCGGGGTCTCGCCGCGGCTCCAGGTGTGGGCGCTGTCCCAGAGCACCTTCACGTTGTGACCGGGCGCCTCGGCGTCGAGCAGCCGGCACAGCGAGGCCATCTTGGCGCCGGCCGAGTGCGAGTCGTGGGTCTCCAGCAGGATGCAGGAGTCCTTCGGCGCGGAGGTGACCCGGTCGAGCGCGCGGATCTCACCAGGGCTCGGCGAAGTACCGGCGAAGTCGGGATCGTCGCCCGGGAAGACCCGGACCCCGCGGGCGCCGAGATCGGCCGCCAGTTCGAGGTGGGACTCCAGAGGCTGTTCCTCGACGGCGCACAGCTTCACGTAGCTGTTGACCGCGAGGATCTCCAGGCCGGCGTCCTCGATCCGGGTGCGCAGCCCACGCCGCTCGGTGGCGGTCAGGCCGACGTGGGTGAACTCGTCGTCGGCGGTCCGCAGTTCCAGGCCGGTGAAGCCGTGGCGCTCGGCCAGCGCCAGGACGTGATCGAGGGGCTCTCCAGGACAACCGAGGGTGGAGAAGGCGAGCGAGGTCACTCGGTCAGACCCAGCGTCGACGCGGGTGCGTGCGGGGAGCTGTGGTCTCCGGCTCGTCGTTTCCGGCGTCCTGCTTGGCCGGGGCGGCCGGCTCGGACGGTGCCTCGTAGGAGTACGGCGAGGACTGCTCGTCCGCGGCCGGCCGGCCGGAGTAGCTGGAGCTGTAGTCCGACGAGTAGTCGCTGGAGTAGTCGGTCTGCGGGTACGTCGGGCTGTAGGAGCTGTCGTAGCTCGCCTGGCTGTAGTCCGACTGCGGCGCGGTGTAGGAGGTCTCCGGCGTCGACGGCGGCGTGTACGAGTCGTAGCTCGCGTTCGCGCTGTAGGCGTCGTACGAGCTCTCCGAGGAGTAGTTGTCGTACGACGTCGAGGTGTAGCTGGTGTCCGGCGTGTAGGCCGGCTCGGGCGTGACTGGCGCGGCCGGCTCGGAGTACGAGTAGTTGGACGAGTAGTCCGAGGTGTACGACGTCTCGTAGTCGGTGGTGCTCGGCGGGACGGTGGGAGCGTCGTACCCGGTGTAGGTGGTGTCCGGCGCGTAGCTCGGTGCCGGGGCGCTGTAGCTGGTCTCGGGCGCGTACGACGGCTCCGGCCCGTACGACGGGACCGACGGCAGCGGCTTCGAGGGAGTCAGGTAGTCGTCCTGCGAGGGCAGGGACGGCGCCTGCTGGTAGTAGCTGTCCGAGGAGGGCTCCGCCGCCTGCGGGACCGTCGACGGGCTGTCGACCGCGACCCGAGCGGCCCTGCGACCAGCGCGCGCAACGGGCGCGGGCTCAGGCTCGGGTGCGGGCTGGGTGGAGGTCAGGTAATCGGAATTGGTGTCGCTGTACGAGTAGGGCTCGGAGTACGAGCTCGACCACGACGGCTCTTCGGTACTGCGGGCCGCGGGCTGGTACGCGTACGGCTCGGGCTGGGCGGGGGCGAGCGACGGCGGGGCCACGGTCTCGGCCTGCCAGCTCGGCAGCGGCGCCGACAGCAGATCGTTGCTGGCAGCCGGCGGGTAGGGATTCGCAGGGCTCGACCAGGTCGGCGCGTCCAGACCGGAGGCGGTCGGCTGGTACGACGGCTGTGCCTCGATGACCTGGCCGGTGTCTTCGCGCCAGCTCTCCACCGGACTGAACTGCTCCGTGGCTGGGCCTGCGTCATCCCAGGACGGAGCGGCGGGGGCCTGAGCGGCCGGGGCCGGGGCGAACGGGCTCCACTTCGGCGCCTCGTCCGCGGGGGCGGCAGGGCTGCCGAACGAGCCACCGACCGGCGCGCCGGCGGCGAGGGCAAGTGCGGGCTGACGCTCCGGGCGGGCGGCGGGGGCCGCGATCGGCTCGGCGATCACGGGCTGCTCGGAGGTGTCGTCGTCGGCGGCCACCCGGTACGACGGGACGGCGACCAGCTTCGGCTCGCGCTGGTCCCACCAGGGCATCCACTCGCGGGAGGTCTGCATGGCGTTGATCTTGCGGATGATCAGCGTCGCGGCGACGGCCGAGACGGCGGTCAGCACCAGGGACGCCGTACCGGCCAGGGCGATGCCGCGGAGGGAGCCGATGGTGGCCTCCATCCACATCAGCGCGCGGCGGACCACCACGTCGAACACGAGAGCGCCGACCCAGGCGACCCACCACACGTTCGTGAGGAGGGGCTTCCTGAGCCGGCGCAGGTCGTCGGCGTAGACCGGCGTCCGCGGATCGCTCGCCAGCCAGATGTCGTCGACGATCTGTTTCGGATAGACCAGGTTGGGGCCGGGGCAGAACCAGCTGGCCAGCACCCAGCCGTGGCTGCGGCGGTGGTCGGCCTGGCAGAAGACCTCGGAGTTGACCCGGACCCGCCACAGCCAGATCACGAAGACCACGGCGGCGGCGACGGAGACGATCACGTTCGGGATCGCGGTCAGGCGGGAGATCGCGTCCGCGCGGTTCAGGTCCGGGTTGTCGACGCCGGGCCCGCCGCTGAGATAGGTGTTGACCACGCCGTAGGTGTTCCAGTCGGACCACGTACAGAGCAGATGGGTCACCGTGGAGGCACCGAGCAGCCCGATCGCGATCTTTCCGACCGTGCCGACCTGCTGGAACTCCTCGGCGGCATGTGGCTGCCACTCGTCGTTGTCTTCAACAGCAGAAAGAACTGCTCGTTGCGGGTGGCTCACGTCGTGCGTCCCTCGCGTTGCTGGAACTCCGTCTGTTCGGCGTTTCGGTCGAATCCTGCCCCCGCGTGACCGAGCCACATTGATACCACGAAGTAAGTACCCCTGTGGAGTCGATGCCAGCACGGAGGGTATCGACTTAACGCGGTCTTTTCGTAGGCCCATCACCACTTGTAACGACCAACTCGACCATCTGTGACGGTCCGGTTTACCCCGTGGGCGGTGGGAAACCGCGGCCGAGCGGGAAATCCGCCTGGTCCCGGGACCACCAGGGAGTCCAGGGCCGGTGCAGCTGGAGCTCGTTGACGCGCTGGATCAGGATCACTGCCAGTACTGCCGCGACCGACGTACTGAGGGCCGAGATGAAGGACATCACAGCGTTCGTCCGGAGTTCGGAAAGCTGCGGCTCACCGTCCAGGACGCTGCGCTGGGCGACGTTGTCCAGCACCAGCCCGACCACCCAGGTGAGCCACCAGGCCCAGACCAGCCGGGTGCCGGGGATACCGCGCAGACTCAGGACGTGAGCGGGGGTGCGCGGGTCGCTGGCCGCGACCACGTCGTCCATCACCCACTTCGGGTACCAGAGGTTCACCACCGGGCAGATCCAGCTGCCGAGCACCCAGCCGCGGGTCAGCCGGTGCTCGCCGCGGCAGAACATCTCCGCGTTCCAGCGGACCCGCCAGAGCCAGACGATGAAGACCACGGCGGCGGCCAGCAGCGCGAGCGCGGCGACGATGCCGAACAGGCCGGAGATCAGGTCGGCCTGGTCGAGCCGGCGCTCGTCGTCGGCGTACAGCAGCAGGGTGCGGTAGGAGTACCAGTCGGACCATGCGGTGGCCCAGCCCAGCACCGTGACCACGCCGATCAGCACCGAGGCGCCCAGGCCCATCGCCTGCTCGGAGCTGAACCATCGGTCCATCGGTGGCTGAGCGGTCATCCGCACCCCCTGGGAAAGAAGAGGAAAACCAGGAATAGCACACCGACAGTGATCGGACCCGAACCTTGCGTACGGTCTGGAAAGTGTCGGTCCCGGGCGGGACGATGGCCCGATGCGCTGGTCTGTGTTCGATTCTCCGATAGGGGACCTGTCCGTGGCGGTCGACGACGACGGTCTGTGCCGGCTGCGGTTCGGTGCCGTCGAGCTCGGCCCGGAGCGGTCACGCGACGAGTTGCTGCTGGCCGCGGGGAAGCAACTGCAGGGGTACTTCGCCGGTGAGCTGACCGCGTTCGACCTGCCGCTGTCGGTGCGGAGCGGGTCGCAGTTCGAGCGTGCGGTCTGGGAGCGGCTCAAGCAGATCCCGTACGGCGAGATGCAGACCTACGGCGACATCGCCAAGGCGCTCGGTGACCCGGGCGCCGCTCGCGCGGTCGGGGTGGCCTGCAACCGCAACCCGATCGCGGTGGTTGTGCCGTGTCATCGGGTGGTCGGGGCGGGCGGCAAGATGGTCGGCTTCGGCGGCGGGATCCCGGCCAAGCGGCACCTGCTCGAGCTGGAGGCGCGGGTCACGCTCGAAACCAGCTGGCTCTGAACAATCCGTGAAGAAGTTCGGGCCGCAGCGTAAAGAAGTCTCCGGACCGGCCCTACCGATGACCGCCGTCGGCCGGCCAAGCGCTAATGTCGCGGTGTGCAATCGGGCTGACACGAGTTCGATCACCCACCAGGCCAAGAGCTCCGGTCCGTTCGCCGCTGCCCGCGGTCGCATCCTGGTTCCGCCCCGACCTGCCCGGAGACCGAAGAGATGACTCACCCCTCGTCCAGCTCAGCGCCTCACGACGACGACCTGAGCCAGCTGATGGACAAGAGCGCCGAAGAGTGGTCCGCGCCAGAGATCCAGGACGCCGCCCGCTCGGCCCTTCAGCTGCACGCGCCGGACCGCGAGCCACTGACCTGGATCAAACGCTTCGGCGTTCTGCCCTGGTTGCACCGCAACGACGCCGTCTGCCGCGAGTGCGGCGGCAGCTATCCGTGCATCACCCACCGCTACGCCACGCAGCTGCTGTCGGCCGGCCGGCTCCCCAATTCCCGCCCGGACCGGCACGACGAGGACTCCGCGGAGCCCACGGCGAACTGACCGCCGGCGCCGAGCAGTTGCCACGACGAACGAAGGCCGCGACCTCCACCTGAGGATCGCGGCCTTCGTCGTCACGGGATCGGCGAGCCGGTGCGGCCCGCCGGTCATCAGGAGTCGGTCGGCTTGGTCTCCGTCGACTTCCGGGTGGTGCTGGTCTTCTTCGCGGCGCCGTTCGAGGAGGCCTTGGCCGCCTCGTCGGTCTTGGCGTCGGTCTCCGCCTTCGCGTCCACGGTCTTGCCGTTGGCAGACCCGTTGACGGCCGAGGTGTCGGCCGACTCGGCCTTCGGCGCGGCAGCGGCCGGCTTGTCGGCGGCCGGGCGCGACGTCGTACCGGCTGGGGCGGAGCTGTAGTCGCGGCCGCTGGTCGGCGTCGACTGCCAGGCCGGCTCCGGCGGAGTCAGCAGCTTCTTCACTGCCGCGGCAGCGAGGGCGCCGAAGCCGAGGAAGAGGACCACCTTGCGCAGCTTGTGGCTCTTCTTCGGTACCTCGATCTCGCCCTTCAGCGCGGCTGCCGTGGCCCGGCCCCGGCGCGAGCTCTCCTCGATGACCGGCTCGGCCGCGGCGGCCAGCGTCGCGAGCGCGGCGGTCACCTTCGGCAGCAGGTCGTCGTTGAAGCGCTCACGGGCCTTCTCGGCGGCGTGCTCGGTGGCTGGACCCACCTTGCGGAGCGCGTCGTCGATCACCGGCCCGGCCTTCTCCACGGCCGCGTGGGCGACGTTGGCGCCACGCTCGACCGCCTTCTCGGCGTACGGCGAGACTCGCTCCACGGCTTTTTCGGCGTACGGCGACACGCGGTCCCGTGCGCTGCCCACGGCGGACTCGGCCAGCGGACGGACCTTGTCCTTCGCGGTCTCGACCCGGCCCTTGGACTTCAACAAACCCACGGTTCCTCCATGGACGCTTCGATTACGACTTCTGGACAAATCTGGCTTCATCTGCATCGTACGACGTACCCAGTCGATAAACGGGTCAGCCGCCCCTGAGATCCCCCTGACGGCCGATTTTGTGGGCCATGACAGGATCGTTGCCGTAAGCCGTAACCGATGAGGAGTATCTCGTGGCCGAAGAACTGTTCGCGACGCTGCAGACGACGAAGGGCGATGTCGTCATCAAGCTGTTCCCCGATCACGCCCCGAAGACGGTGCAGAACTTCGTCGGTCTGGCCGAGGGCACGAAGGAGTGGACCGACCCGACCACGGGCGAGGCGAGCACCGCGCGCTTCTACGACGGCCTCGGCTTCCACCGGGTGATCGACGGATTCATGATCCAGGGCGGCTGCCCGCTCGGCACCGGCACCGGCTCGCCGGGCTACAGCTTCGACGACGAGATCCACCCGGAGCTCCAGTTCGACCGGCCGTACCTGCTGGCGATGGCCAACGCCGGGATCCAGTTCGGCAAGGGCACCAACGGGTCGCAGTTCTTCGTGACCGTGGTCCCGACCCCGCACCTGAACCGCAAGCACACCATCTTCGGCGAGGTCGTCGACGAGGACTCGAAGAAGATCGTGGACGCGATCGCCACCGCCGACACCACGGCGGGCGACCGGCCGACCGAGCCGATCGTGATCAACAGCGTCAAGATCGAGCGCAAGACCGTCTGATCCGAGTCACCGTGGGCCGGCCGCCGGAAGGTGGCCGGCCTGCATCTTTCCCCACAGCGGAGGACCTGGCGTGATCGAGACCGTCTGCTACCGGCACCCGGATCGACCGGCAGGAGTCCGCTGCCAGCGCTGTGAGAAGCCGATCTGCCCGTCCTGTATGAACAGCGCGGCGGTCGGCTTCCAGTGCCCGTCGTGCTTCAACGAGGGCGTGAAGTCGGTCCCCAAGACCCGTACGTCGCTCGGTGGTGTCGCGGCGCGCGGCAACACGCCGGTCGTCACCTACGTGATGCTCGCGTTGAACGTGCTGGTCTTCATCGCCGTGCAGAGCGGCAGCGACCGGCTGCTCAGCGATCTGGTGCTCTACCCGTTCCTGGTGCAGTCGGAGCCGTGGCGGCTGCTCACGTCGGCGTTCACGCACGTGGCGATCTTCCACATCTTCTCGAACCTGTTCATGTTGTTCCAGGTCGGTCCGCAGTTGGAACACATGCTCGGCCGGTTCAGGTTCGCCGCGCTCTACCTGCTGTCAGCGCTCGGCGGCGGCGTTGCGGTCTGGCTGCTGAGCAGCCCCGTCCGGCCGACTCTCGGCGCCTCCGGCGCGGTGCTGGGCCTGGTGGGCGCGCTGCTGGTGATCAGCAAGGCCCGGGGTCTGGAGACGACCTGGATCCTCGTCTACGTGGCGATCACCGCGGTGATCTCGTTCGCCGTCCCGAACATCTCCTGGCAGGGCCACCTCGGGGGTTTCGTCACCGGTGCCGCGCTGGCCTGGATCTTCCTGCAGGACGCGAAACGCCGGCGCTCCAAGTTCAGTCGCTGAGGCTGCCGGTCAGATAGCGGGTGATCGTCGGCCCGAGCCAGGCGACCGCTTCCTCGCGGCTGAGCGCTGCCACCGGTGGCAGCGCGAGGACGTAGCGGCAGAGCGCGAAGCCGAGGGCTTGAGTGGCGACCAGACCGGCGCGGGTCGCCGCGGTCGCCGGGTCGGCCAGGGTGGAGATCATCGGGCCGAGTTGCTCGGCGAAAAGCTGCCGCATGCGGTCGGCCGCGACCTCGTTGGTGACGCTGGCGCGGAGCAGTGCCTTGAGCGACTCGTCGTCCTCCCACCGGTCGAGGAAGTGGTTGGTGAGGGCCGCGCCGACCTGCTCTCGCGGTAGTCCGCTCAGGTCGGGGAGTCGGAGATCGAACTCAGCCGCCGCCGCGAACAGCTTCTCCTTGGTGCCGAAGTACCGCATGACCATCGCCGGATCGATCGCCGCGTCCGCCGCGATCGCCCGGATGGTCGCCCGTTCGTACCCGTCGGCGGCGAACCGCTCCCGCGCCGCCGTCAGGATCGTCGCCCGGGTCTGGTCTCCCGAGCGCTTGCCGCGAGCCGGTACGCCGGTCTGCGTGGTCGGCCGGGAATCGCCTGCTGTCATGGCGCCATCCTAGGTCAACACCTGTTGACCTGCTCGCCGGATCGCCCTACTGTTGAAGTCAACAAGCGTTGGCCAACGGTTGTTGACTTTGACTGAGAGGGTGGGCCGGGATGATGCCGAAGCGGGCTGACGTGGTGATCGTGGGAGCCGGTCCGGTCGGGCTGGCGCTGGCCGTCGGTCTGGTCGACCGCGGTCACGAGGTCGTGGTGGTCGACCGGCTGGCGGCCGGTGCGAACACCTCGCGCGCTTGTGTGGTGCATCCGCGAACGCTGGAGATGCTCGAGCGGATCGGCGTGACCGAGCAACTCACCACGGCCGGGATCCACGCCGAGCAGTTCGCCATCCGCGACGGTGACCGCGCGCTGGTGCCGCTGCAGTTCCGCGAGCTGGCGTCGGCGTACCGGTATGTGCTGATGGTTCCGCAGCAGGTCACCGAGCAGGTGCTGCTGGAGCGGCTGGAGGAGTTGGGCGGCTCGGTGCATCGCCCGTACGCCGCAGTCGACGTGACCCAGAGCGCCGAAGGAGCCGAGGTGACGCTCGACAGTGGAGACGTGGTCACTGCCCGGTACGTCGTTGCCGCCGACGGGATGAACAGCAAGATCCGCGACGCCGCCGGGCTGGGCTTCGATCACTCGGACACGCTCGCGCTGAACTTCACGCTGGCCGACGTACGGGTGCAGGACGGGCTACAGCACGACGTCGTTCAGCTCTACCTGTCCCGCCCCGGCATGCTGGTGGTGGCTCCCCTGCCCGACGGCTCGTTCCGGCTGGTCGCGGAGGTCGACGATGCTCCCGAGCGGCCGGACGTCGCCTACGCGCAGGGCCTCCTTGAACTGCGCGGTCCGCAGAGCGCTCCGGTCCGCGTCACCGAGGTGGTCTGGGGTTCACGCTTCCGGATTCATGAGCGGGTGGCCGACCGGTACCGCGACCGCCGAGTCCTGCTGGCCGGCGACGCCGCCCACACCCACAGTCCCGCTGGCGGCCAGGGCATGAACCTGGGCCTCCGAGACGCCGTCACTCTTGGGGAGGCACTGTCGGCAGCACTGACGACCGGCAATGAGAGTCAACTCGACCAGTACGCCGCAGCGAGTCGCGCCGAAGCTGTTCGGGTAGTAGCCCTCGCCCACCGCCTGACCCGAGTAGCAACCGTCCCACCCTTTGCCCGGCCGTCCCGCAACGCAGTACTCCGGTTGCTCTCCCGCTTCCCCGCCTTCCGCCGATCTCTGACCAACCAGCTCGCCGGCCTCACCCATACGCGCCAATGAGCATCCGGGATCATGAACCGGCAGGCCGGGCCATTGCTTGAGACGTAGTGGATGTTCGCGCTGGCTCAGGTCGCAACCGCCGAGAAACTGACTGCGGAAAGCAGGTCCTCGGCGAGGGCCGAAACGCTCGCAGCGACCTGGTCTGGGTTTCCGATGCCGTCCTCGGCTCGCCCAGCGATCGCGGAGCCATGTGCGTGCGGACCCGCAGCAAACAGTTCGCGCAAGTGGGTAAGCGCTTCCGCGGTCACTGCTCCGGATACCTCCGCACCGAGCAGATGCATCATCGGTGCTGCTAGGTCTTCGGTCTCGATCGCGACGAGCAACCGATACACGTCATGGGCATCTTTGTCCTGCAGGCGTTTGGGATTGGAGTCGCCGACGCGCTCACCAATCTTGTGAAGTTTGGCCACCAGCAGCGCCGCGGGACCTGCGACAGCGACTAGGAGCCGTCGGGGATCAGACGGATCGAGAGCACTGATGTACATCGGGGAGTTGTCGACCATGGAGGCTTCGAGGCCGCGCGCGCGACGTGCAGCACGCTTGGAATGCGGCGGAATCCGGGCGCCACGTGTCTGCTGACCTCCGCTGCCCGCCAGTACAGCGGGAACCATCAGATCGACCTCGAGCCCAGCGGCATTTACCCAGGCGCCAGGCTGGTTCTTGATCGGGTTCGGAGTGAAGCCGCCGCGCAGCATCGCCTCTTCGAGCAGCGGTTCGTCTGCAAGTTTCTGTGGGTCGACCGCCACGTCGCTGTCCTTGGTCGACTCAGCGAGGGCCACCCTGCTACGCACTTCGCTGGTGTGGAGATAGACCGCTTGGGCGCCGATGACCACGACGGCGTCGCGGTGTTCGGCCAATGCGTTGAGTGCGTCCAGCAGCGCGCCTCGAGAGGCGACCAAGAGATCCGGGCTACCAGCGCCAGGAGGATTCATTGCGGGTCATCCATCCAAGTAGTTCCTCGCCCTCGGAGGGGTTCCGTCCGGGGCCGGTCAACAAGTCGGCGGTCACTTGAGCAGGTGCTGCCAGTACGCCGTGCCAGTTCTGCGCTATGACCGGTCGCGTGAAGGCGTAGTTGCCGGAAGGCTCGGCAAGCAGGACGTTCGCTTCGGTCTCAGCAGGACGCAAGTTCCACTCCGCAGCTGCTGCGGACGGATCGGGCGTGAAAATCATCGCCGCGCGGACGGGCGCATACGGAGCCCACTCTGCAGCCGCGATGCTGCCTGTAACGACATACGGCACCTGTCCGGCCGTCAGTACGCCTTGGAGGTGGTCCAGTCCCCTAGGGGCCAGCCAGCGCGTAGTCGTATTGCTATGGACGAAGCTGTAGTCACGCGACCAGCGCCGTAGCAAGGCGGACCAGTCCGGCACATAGATCTGGGAACCGTCGCGCTCGAGTATCCGCTCCTGCTCGAGCAGTTCGACCACCCGGTACGTCGAACCTGTCGACGTGCCGGCTGCAGCGATGAGCCCGGTGATTCGCCACTCCCGGTCGACGTCGATCAAAGTGCGGACGATTGCCGCGGCGACCGGCCCCTTAAGATCCCCTGAAGGTCGGCCTGGCCCTCTCCAAGGGTCGCTGTCTGCGCCGCGATCGGCCAAGAACACCGCCGGTTGCTCAACGACAAGGCGGATGTTCCCGGTGAGATCGAGATAGGAAATCCCTTCCTCGGTAAGGCGGTCACGAACCGTTGGGCCGAGGTAGCGCGCGAGTAGTACAGGAGTCGCCTGGGGGAATCGGTGCCGCCAGAGACGCAAGTATTCGCTGACTGAAGCCAGGTCACGAAGCCTGGGTGAGGAGGGTTTCGTCTGGATCAAAAGCCCGGCGCTGTCACCGCCCGGACTCACCAGATCGACGAGCAGGTCTGGCCCGTCCGATCGGGCGGGCCCGACTGCGACTTCCCATCCAGGAGGCAAGCGGTCCTTGAGAAGCGCCAAGGAGCGGTCGAGGAACTCTCGCTCCGTCATTCGAGCAGCGGGCTGCGTCATTGAGGCCGACCTCCTCGAATTCAGGTTAAGGTCCACCTCCGTGGACCACGGAATCATTGAATATCATGAACACCGCTGATGAGAAGATTCAGTGCGCTCCGGCGCGCCGTCCCTCCACCGGGTTTCTGTTCCGTCGGCCGTGCGAACCCGTCTTGAACCGGACTGCTGGATGGTGTCGTATCGGGGTGCTGCTGTTCGTTGAGTTGATGCGCGGCGGCCGTGCTGGACGTCGGCATGACCTGAGAGGAGACAGCAGTGGCGGAGTACCTGATCAGTTTCAATGACGAGTGGGTGCCGGAGCACAACCTGGACCAGTTGCGGGCGAAGTCGGTCTCCGGAACAGCTGTGGTCGAGGAGATGAAGGCGGCGGGCATCTTCCTCTTCAGCAACGGAGGCATCGACGCGTCGACCGCGTTGTGCAGCGTCGAGGCGCAGAACGGGGAGCCGGTATTCACCGACGGTCCGTACGCCGAGACCAAGGAACACCTGGGTGGCTTCGCCGTGATCGAAGTCCCCGACGACGCCACCGCGAAGTACTGGGCCGGGCGGCTGGCTGTCGCGCTCGACTGGCCGCAGGAGGTCCACCGGTTCCCTCAGTTCCCGGGCACCGACTCCTGAAGACCTGTCGCCCGGCACACCGATCGGTGCTGCCGGGCGAGCCCGTCTAGATGTACTGGTTGCGCCAGGACGGCTGGACGCACCCGGTCACCGTGCCGCTGGGCTTGCGCAGGCAGAACTGGATCTCGACGCGAAGGATGCGGCGGTTCGGCATATCCCAGCTGTGCAGTGCGATCATCCCGGCGTTGTCCGCGCAACCGCTGTTGTCGCCCTCCCACTCAGACCAGGCGGTCACGGTCCCGTCGCCACGGATCGCGCGCCCGCGGATCATCGCGACGAACCCGTCCCCCTGCCCGTCACCGGCGCACTCGTCGTGCACCCTCGAAGTAGTAGGAAGCGCGCTGAGTGCTGAAGAACTTCACCGAACCGGCCCGCGCGACCCCGTACCCGCTCGGGTACGCCGTCGGGTCCGTCCGCAGATACGGCACGCTGGCGTCGGCCGCCGCCGGTTGCGCGCCCCCGGCAACCATCGTCGCGACCACCGCCAACCCGGTGACACTCTTGACCAGCCTGGACCTCAGAAAGCCCGGGGAGATGCGCATGACAACACCTTTCGAAGCGTCGATCGCCGTGAACCTGGCGGTCCCCCAGCCGGCAGGCCGACTCTAGTTGCCGGATCCCCGGCCGACAATGCTGTGCTGGTTGGTCGGTGGGTGGGCTCGCGGCGCCCGCTCCACTTCGTTACGCCGGCTGCATCGTAGGCGAGTGCTGGCGCTCCGCGCGGACCCGCAGTGCTGGAGCTTCGCGTGCGCCCGGGCTCGCGACGGCTGCTCCGCTTCGCTCCGCCGCCTGCATCGCAGCGTGAGGTCTGGCGCTGCGCGCGTGAACCCGCGTGGTGCAGGTTCGCTCGCGGGGTACGCGGGCTCGCGACGGCTGCTCCGCTTCGCTCCGCCGCCTGCATCGCAGGGCGGGTGCTGGCGCTGCGCACGAACTCGGTGTGGGGCTCGCGACGGCTGCTGCGCTTCGCTCCGCTGCCTGCATCGCAGCGTGATGGGGCTGCGCGCGCAAACCCGCGGCGGAGCTGAGGTGGCTCGCGACGGCTGCTCCGCTTCGCTTCGCCGC
The DNA here is from genome assembly GCF_027627575.1 of Kribbella sp. CA-293567. NCBI lineage: Bacteria > Bacillati > Actinomycetota > Actinomycetes > Propionibacteriales > Kribbellaceae > Kribbella > Kribbella sp. CA-293567. Next base: position 276,557 of record NZ_CP114065.1, on the reverse strand, counting down.
CTGCATCGCAGCGTGAGGTTTGGCGCCGCGCGCACGAACCCGAGTGTGCAGGTACGTGCTGGGTGGGCTCGCGGCGCCTGCTCCACTTCGTTACGCCGGCTGCATCGCCGGGGTGATGGGTGGTGCTGCGGGCGAATCGGCGGTGCTGGAGTTTGCGCGCGCGGGCTCGCGACGGCTGCTGCGCTTCGCTCCGCCGCCTGCATCGCAGCGTGAGGTTTGGCGCTGCGCGCGTGAACCCGAGTGGTGCAGGTTCGCTCGCGGGGTACGCGGGCTGCGCGCGAACTCGGTGTGGGGCTCGCGACGGCTGCTGCGCTCCAACCCCGCCGCCCGCATCGCTGAAAGCAGAAGCAACAACCCCGCAATACAGCCGCCGCTTACGCGGGCATACGCAAGCGCGCAGTAGCCGCGACGAGGATGCCGTCGAGGCGTTCGCGGGTTGCGATCAGTTCGGTGACCTTGGCGTCGAGGCGGGATCGTTCGGCGGCGAGCCGGTCGAGCATCGCGGGTGTCGTCGTGCCGGATTCCGCGCAGGGCATGATCGCCAGGACGTCGCGGCTGCTGACGCCCGCGCGGAACAGTAGCTGGATCAAGTCGACGTAGCCGACGGTTGTTTTCGAGTAGACGCGTTGCCCGCCTGAAGTGCGCTCGGAGGTGATCAGGCCTTGTTCTTCGTAGTAGCGCAGTGACCGCACGCTGACGCCCGTACGTCGTGCCAGTTCGCCGATCTTCACGCATCCTCCGGGGGGTGTAGTGAGGCAGGTCACATGGGTCGGGGTTGAACCTCACATGGATGTCAGATTCTACCGTGGACGGTATGAAGATCACGAATGCGACTGCCCTTGTCACCGGCGCCAACCGTGGGATCGGCCGTGAGTTCGCTCGCCAGCTGGTCGAGCGGGGTGCGATGGTCTATGCCACTGCCCGCCGGCCTGAGACGATCGATCTCGACGGAGTCAAGGCGCTGGCCCTCGACATCACCGATCCGGACGCTGTTCGCGCTGTTGCCGAGGCCGCGCGCGACGTCGACCTGCTGATCAACAACGCGGGCATCACGACGCACCAGAACCTGCTGACCGGCGACCTGGAGCTGGTCCGCGCCGAGCTCGACACCCACTTCTACGGAACCCTCGCGGTGACCCGGGCCTTCGCTCCCATCCTGGGCGCCAACGGCGGCGGCGGGATCATCAACGTCTTGTCGAACCTGTCGTTCCGGGCCTTCCCGAACGCCGGCGCGTACGCCGTGGGGAAGGCGGCCGAGTGGATGCTGACCAACAGCACCCGGCTCGAGCTGGCGGATCAGGGCACTCAGGTGCTCGGGCTGCACCTCGCGGCCACCGACACCGACATGATGGCCGGCTGGGACATCCCCAAGAACCGGCCCGAGGACGTGGTGAGCGCGGCCCTCGACGGACTGGAGGCCGGGCTGACCGAGGTGCTCGTCGACGACGACACCCGGCAGTCGAAGGCGTTGCTGTCCGGCCCGCCCGAGGACATGTACCCCGACCTCGCCCGCACCTGGCGCGACTGACCGGACACCCGGCACGGGCCGCGGAAGTCTGCAGGCAGGGAAGCCTGCAGACACGGAAGCCCTGAAACACTCCGCGCAAGTTTCCCCGCGCTCTTCCCCGAACGGCTTCCGCCTAACCCACCCCGCCCCCTACCCTCCAGTTACCCAATGCGACAACCTCACTACTGGAGGTCACCGTGTTCCATCCCGCCCGATGGCACCGACTTGTCCCGCTCGCGATCGCGGCCGCCGTCGTGATCGGCGCCGGCGCGAACGTCCAGGCGACCGCGCCGCCGGATCGCAAGACGCAGGCCTACGAGAACGCGGAGTTGATCCAGCTGCTCCGGATCAACACCCCGACCGCGGCCGATCGCCAGCGGCTGGCCGGCCTCGATCTCGATCTGGCCGAGTCGGCCGGGCCGGGGTACGTCGATGTTGTTGCTTACGGCAACCAGGATCGGCGGTTGCTGAAGCTGGCCGGCTTCAGCTGGTCGGTGATCGAGGACGATCTGGTCGGCGCGGACCAGGAGCGGGAGGCGGCCGACGCGGCGTACGCGAAGGCGGTCCGGAGCCGGGCGATCCTGGCGACCTTGCCCAGTGGGCGATCGGCGTACCGGCAGCTGGCCGACTACACCAACGACCTGACCGCGCTGGCGCAGCAGTACCCGACGAAGGTCAAGCCGATCACGTTGAAGAACACCTCGCTGGAGGGTCGCGCGGTGCGCGGCATCGAGATCAGCCGGGACGTCAACGTGAGCAGCGGAAAGCCCGTCTTCGTCATGATGGGGCTGCACCACGCGCGGGAGTGGCCGTCGGGTGAGCTGACCATCGAGTTCGCCTACGACCTGCTGAAGAACGACGGGGTGGTGCCGCGGATCACCAACATCCTGGACAAGGCGCGGGTGGTCATCGTCCCGGTGGTGAATCCCGACGGCTTCACCCTGAGCCGCACCCTCGGCTACGAGATGAAGCGGAAGAACTGCCGGATCACCAACGGCCAGCTGCCGACTCCCGGTCAGTGCGCGCAGTCGTCCAACCAGTCGCGCGGTACCGACCTCAACCGCAACTATGCCGGCTTCTGGGGCGGACCGGGCGCGTCGACCAGCCTCACCTCGGAGACGTACCGCGGTCCGAGCGCGTTCAGTGAGCCCGAGTCGCGCAACATCCAGTCCCTCCTCTCGGGCTACCAGGCGACCACGCTGATCACCAACCACACCTACTCCAACCTCGTACTGCGTCCGCCGGGCTACGCGAGCGCCGGCAAGACCCCCGACGAGACGCTCTACAAGTCGCTCGGTGACCAGATGGCCGCGCAGAACGGCTACTCCAGCCAGTACAGCTACCAGCTCTACGACACCACCGGCACCACCGAGGACTGGTCGTACTACGCGACAGGCGGTCTCGGCTTCACCTTCGAGGTCGGCGCCAGCAGCTTCCACCCGGCCTTCAGCAACATCCCGAACTACTACTTCGGCTCCGGAAGCACCGCAGGCAAGGGAAATCGCGAGGCCTACCTGATCGCGGCCGAGAGCACGATCAACCCGGCCCGGCACTCGGTCATCACCGGCACTGGTCCGGCCGGCGCCGTACTGCGGCTGAAGAAGTCCTTCAACACCAAGACCTGGAACGGCACCAACATCCCCGATGTCCTGAACACCACGATGACCGTCCCGGCCAACGGCAGCTACACGTACCACGCCAACCCGTCGACGCGCCCGATCGTCGTCCAGCAAGGCGGTACGGAGGCCTGGACGCTGACCTGTGAGCGACCGACCGGTCAGGTCCTGGAGACCCGGCAGATCACGGTGGCCCGCGGCGCGTCGGTCACCGCGAACCTCACCACCTGCGCGGCGAACTTCTGATGCAACGCGCCTGATCGAAAGCGGACTGATCGGAGGCCGCCTGATCGAAAGCGGGCTGATCGAGCACCGTCAGCCGGCCGAGGACTCCCTGATCTGCAACGTGTAGGGGACGGTGAGGTCGCGTCGAGCGACCTCACCGGTTCCCGCGATCCGGTCCAGCAGCAGCCCGACGGCGTTCTCCGCGAGCCACTCCTTGTCCGGCGAGATCGTGGTCAGCGACGGCGAGTGGTAGCGGCCGTCCTCGATGTCGTCGAAGCCCACCACCGCGACGTCGCCCGGCACCGACAAGCCCGCCTCGGCGAGGGTCCGCAACGCGCCGAGCGCGAGCAGATCGTTGAAGCAGAAGACGGCATCGGGCGGTTCGGGCAGCGCCAGCAGTTCGCGCATGGACGCGGCGCCGTCCTCGCGGTGATAGCCGGTGCCGGCCAGCTCGAGCGCGGGGTCGTGCGCCAGTCCGGCCGCCTTCAGCGCCTTGCGGTACCCCTTACGCCGTACGGCACCCGTCCCGGCCCCGCCGCCGACGCCGATAGCGGCGATCCGGCGCCGGCCGATCGAGATCAGGTGCGTGGTCGCGTCGAAGGAGGCCTGGACGGAGTCGACCGCGACGTGGTCGAGCGTGCCGCCGGCCTGCCGCTCGCCCAGCAGCACGATCGGTTTCGCGGTGGCGGCCAGGTCGATCCTGGCCGGTGAGGTGGTGATCGGCGAGAAGATGATGCCGTCGATCAGCTGACCGCGCATCCCGTCGAGGACCAGCTTCTCGCCGGCCGCCTCTCCCTCGGTCTGGTCGATCAGCACGGTGATGCCGCGCTTCTTCGCGGCCCGGCTGATCGCGGCGCCGAGCTCGGCGAAGTACGGCGAACCCATCTCCGGGATCGCCAGCGCGATGAAGTCCGAGCGGCCCTTGCGCAGCGACCGGGCGCTCACGTTCGGGGTGTAGTCGAGCGCCTCGATCGCGGCCTCGACCTTGGCCCGGGTCCGCGCGGTGATGTGCGGGTAGTCGTTGATGACGTTGGAGACCGTCTTCACCGACACCCCGGCGCGTGCCGCCACGTCACTCAACCTGGTCGCCATCTGGACTCCCTCCCGCAAGATCTGTCGCAGTCTGTCACGTCGGCGCCGCGCTCAGGGTGCGTCTCCCAGTACCCGCCTACTGCGCGGCACTCGGCACGGCACCTCGACGCACCGAGCACCTGCTCGCTACGGCGGGTACTGGGAGACGCACCCTTTGTGCGGTCACAACACGGCGACAAGACCAGTTGACTCAATGGTCGGGTCTTTACAGCCGATGTCAATCGTTGTAGAAACTCAGGTTAATCGTTGTAGAGATTTTCCTGGAGGATCTGTGGCGCGTCTTGCGGTTGATCCCGCGTTTGTCGTCGGTGCACTGGACCGGCGCCTGTTCGGCTCGTTCGTCGAGCACATGGGCCGCTGCGTCTACACCGGCATCTACGAGCCGGGGCACGCCACGGCGGACCCGGACGGTTTCCGCGAGGACGTGCTGGCGCTGGTCCGCGAGCTGGGCGTGACCGCGATCCGCTATCCCGGCGGCAACTTCGTCTCCAACTACCGCTGGGAGGACGGCGTCGGCCCGGCGGACCAGCGGCCGCGGCGGCTCGATCTGGCCTGGCGCGCGATCGAGTCGAACCAGTTCGGTACCGACGAGTTCGTCAAGTGGTCCCGCAAGGCGGACGTCGAGCCGATCTGGGCGGTCAACCTCGGCACCCGCGGGATCACCGAGGCGGTCGAGCTGCTCGAGTACTGCAACCTCCCGGCCGGTACGGCGACCGCCGACCGCCGGGTGGCCAACGGCACCCCCGAGCCGCACGGCATCAAGGTCTGGTGCCTGGGCAACGAGATGGACGGCCCCTGGCAGATCGGCCACAAGACCGCCGAGGAGTACGCCCGGCTGGCCGAGGAGACCGCGAACGCGATGCGCCGGGTCGACGCGAGCGTCGAGTTCGTCGCCTGCGGATCGAGCAACCGGCACATGCCGACCTTCGGCGAGTGGGAGCGCACCGTCCTGGAGCGCACCTACGACCTGGTCGACCACATCAGCCTGCACGCGTACTACGAGCCGAAGAACGGCGACCAGCAGAGCTTCCTCGCGGCCGCCGAGGAGATGGACCGGATGATCTCCGAGGTGGTCGCCACCGCGGACCACGTCAAGGCGCTGAAGCGCAGCGACAAGGAGATCACCCTCTCCTTCGACGAGTGGAACGTCTGGTACCAGGAGAAGTTCCCCGGCGAGCTGGGCCTGGACGTCCGCGAGGTCGCCCCGCTGATCGAGGACACCTACTCGGTCGACGACGCGGTGGTGGTCGGCAGCCTGCTGATCACCCTGCTGCGGCACGCCGACCGGGTGAAGATCGCCTGCCTGGCCCAGTTGGTGAACGTGATCGGACCGATCCGGACCGAGCCGGACGGCCGGGCCTGGCGGCAGACGATCTTCCATCCCTTCGCGCTGACCGCGAGACACGCCGGCTCGACCGTACTGCGGACCGAGGTGGCCGGCCCCGAGATCGAGACCGCGGCGTACGGGCGGGTACCGGCGCTGTGGAGCACCGCGACGTACGAGGAAAGCACCGGCGAGGTGGTGCTGTTCGTGGTCAACCGGAGCGAGACCGACAAGGTCGAGCTCGAAGCCCCTCTGATGCCGGGCCTGCAAGTGGTCGAGCACCTGGCGCTCTACGACGACGACCGGAGTGCGGTCAACACCGCCGAGGACCCCGACCGGGTGGTGCCGCGACGTATCGACGGCACCGAGGTCAAGGACAACAGCTGTACGGCCACGTTGCCTCCTGCCTCGTGGCACATGATCAGGCTCTCCCCTGGAGGTACACGGTGAACACCATCAATCGGCGGCTCATGCTCGGCGGACTCGGCGCTCTGGGGGCGGCCGGCGTACTGGCCGGCTGTGGCTCCGGCTCGGCCGGCACGCCCGGCGCGGGACCCGCGAACGGCGACGGCGGCGCCAAGGGGTACGACGGTCCTGCCGTCGAGCTCGACTTCTGGAACGGGTTCACCGGTGGTGACGGCCCGTTCATGCGCAAGCTGGTCGACTCGTTCAACGCCGAGAACCCGAACATCAAGGTCAAGATGACCGTGATGCAGTGGGCCGACTACTACACCAAGCTGCCCACCGCCGTCAGCAGCGGCCGCGGCCCCGCGGTCGCGATCATGCACGTCGACTCGCTGGCCACCAACGCGGCCCGCAACGTGATCGAGCCGCTCGACGACGTGGCCAAGGCGCTCGACCTCAAGCAGGACGACTTCGCCGAGGTGGTCTGGAAGGCCGGCGAGTTCAACGGCAAGCGGTACGGGATCCCGCTGGACGTGCACCCGCTCGGCTTCTTCTACAACAAGACCCTGATGACGCAGGCCGGCCTCGACCCGGCCAAGCCGCCGACCAACGCCGACGAGTACATGGCGGCGCTGGAAGCGCTGAAGGGCAAGGGCATCCAGGGCCACTGGGCGACGCCGTTCCAGTTCACCGGCGTGCTCAGTGTCGAGGCGCTGCTGTGGCAGTTCGGCGGCGAGTTGTTCAACGACGACTCGAGCAAGGCGACCTGGGCCGAGGAGCCCGGCGTCAAGGCGCTGAGCTGGTTCACCGACCTGGTGAAGAAGGGCTACAGCCCCAAGAACGTTGCCCAGGACGCCGACGCCATCGCGCTGCAGAACGGCAAGAACGCGTTCAACTGGAACGGCATCTGGAACATCAACACGCTCAAGGAGAAGAAGGGCCTGGAGTGGGGCGTCGCGCCGCTGCCGAACATCGGCGGCCAGAAGGCGGCCTGGGCCGGCTCGCACCAGTTCTGCCTGCCGAAGCTGAAGACGCCGGACCAGAACAAGTCCACCGCGGCCCGCGTCTTCGTCAACTACGTCAGCCAGAAGTCGCTGGAGTGGGCCAAGGGCGGTCAGGTCCCGGCCCGCAAGCAGGTCCGCGAGTCGGGCGACTTCAAGGCGCTGACCGACCAGGCCGCGCTGGCCACCCAGATCGACGACCTGCACTTCCCGCCGCCGGTGCCCGGTATCGGTGACGCGCTGGCCGAGCTGAACAAGGCGGTCAACGAGGCGGTACTGCAGAAGGCCGAGCCCGCCAAGGCGCTGTCCGACGCGGCCGCCCGCGCGGACAAGATCCTGGAGGCCAACCGCAAGAAGTACGGAGCATGAGAGCGCACGGCCGGGCCACGCCGTACCTGTTCCTGGCGCCGTACCTGCTGCTGTTCCTGTTGTTCGTGATCGGTCCGGCGGTCTTCGGTCTCTGGATGAGCCTGCACGACTGGGACTTCCAGCTGCCGGGCAAACCGTTCGTCGGGCTGCAGAACTACAAGGACCTGTTCGACCCGCTGTCGGCCACGGCCGAGCCGTTCTGGCACGGCATGCGGGCGACCGGGATCTTCACGGTCGCGTCGGTGCCGTTCCTGGTGGCGGTACCGCTCGGCCTGGCCGTGCTGCTGAACCGCAAGTTCCCGGGCCGGACGTTCTTCCGGGCCGTGTACTTCGCGCCGTACGTGCTGGGGGTGGCGGTCATCGGCCTGATGTTCCGCTACATCCTGGACACCACGTTCGGCATCCTGAACGCCTTCCTCGGAGTCTTCGGGATCAGCGAGATCGGCTGGACCACCGAGCAGCCGTGGGCCTTCGTCGCGCTGGTCGCGGTGACGGTGTGGTGGACGGCCGGCTTCAACGCGATCATCTACCTGGCCGGGCTGCAGGACATCCCGGGCGAGCAGTACGAGGCGGCCGAGCTGGACGGGGCCAACGCCTGGCAGCAGTTCCGTCACGTCACCCTGCCCGGCCTGCGCCCGGTCACTGTCTTCATCGTGGTGATCACGCTGCTGGCCAGCGCCAACATGTTCGGCCAGGCGTTGCTGATCACCCAGGGCGGGCCCGGTGACACCACCACGACCGCGTTGATGGTGATCACCGACACCGGCTTCAGCCAGTTCCGGATGGGGCAGGCCGCCGCGATGAGCTACCTGCTCGCGATCTGCCTGGCGATCGTCGCGCTGGTCACCTTCCGGCTGATGAAGGAGCGTGAGTCATGAAACGCCGACCGTCCGCCGCGTTCTGGGTGATGGTGGTCCTGCTGACCTTGCTGGTGGTGCTGCCACTGCTGTGGATGGTGATCACCTCGATCAAGAGCGTCGGCGAGGCCCAGGCGGATCCACCCACCCTGGTCCCGCAGGACCCGAGTGGGCGAGCGTTCGGCGAGGTGCTCACCACCGGCGGCCAGAACCCGGTCCTGCGCTGGGCGCTGAACAGCTTCGCCGCGGCGACCCTGCACGCCGCCCTGGTCGTGGTGGTCGCCTCGATGGCCGGGTACGCGCTGGCCAGGATGCAGTTCCGGTTCAAGAACTTCATCTTCAGCTTCATCCTGCTGACGTTGTTCATCCCGGGCTTCGTCTTCCTGATGCCGAACTACCTGTTGATGGACAACCTGGGCTGGCTGGACACGCTGTGGGCGCTGGTCGTCCCGGGCGCGGCCGGCGCGTTCGGGGTGTTCTTCATGCGGCAGTTCTTCCTGGCCATCCCCAAGGAGCTGGAGGAGGTCGCGCTGATCGACGGCGCGAACGCCTGGACGGTCTTCACCCGGATCATCCTGCCGAACGCCAAACCGGCCCTGGCCACCCTGACGGTGCTCTCGTTCCTGGCCAACTGGAACGACTTCGTCTGGCCGCTGTTCGTGCTCTTCAGCCCCGAACGTCTCACCCTGCCGGCCGGTCTGAGCCTGCTGCAGGGCGCCTACACCACCGACTACCCGGTGATCATGGCCGGCGCGACCGTCGCCGCCGTACCGGTGCTGATCCTCTACGTCTTCGTCCAGCGGTACGTCATCGAAGGTGTCGCACGCAGCGGCATCAAAGGCTGAATCTTTTGTGAGAGGAACCCGCCCGTGCCTCCTAAGCGCTTTCTAGCGGCAGCGCTTGCCGTCGCAGCGGTAGCCACCGGTACCACGGCTGCCGTCGCCGCGCCCCCGCGACCGCCTCTGACCACCCAGAACGACATCTCCAAGCCGTTCGCCGACACCTTTGCCGACCCGTCGATCATCCAGGGCCGCGACGGTTACTGGTACGCCTACGCCACCTCCGACCCGCTGGTCGCAGGCGGCCCCTTCGGCCTGATGCACATGGCCAGGACCAAGGACTTCGGTTCCTGGGAGTACCTCGGCACGGTCTTCAACGACAGCAACAAACCCGCCTGGGCAGCACCGGGCTCGTTCTTCTGGGCACCCGACATCCGGTACTTCGGCGGCCGGTACGTCATGTACTTCACCGTCACCGACACCGCTGCCAACCCTGGTGGCGACCCGGCGATCGGCGTGGCCACCGCACCGACCCCGCGCGGTCCGTGGACCGCCACCGACGGTCCGGTCGTGGCGCCGAAGCCCGACGGCAACGGCGGCTACTTCGGGAACATCGACCCGGCCATGCTGACCGCCGCCGACGGCAAGCGCTACATGTACTCCGGCGGCTTCTACGGTGGCATCGCGGTCACCGAGCTGACCCCTGACGGCCTCCGCTCCGTCGGTACGCCGACCCAGGTCACCATCGGCGACCGTTACGAGGGCGCGTACGTCGTCTACCGCGACGGCTGGTACTACTTCATGGGCTCGTCGAGCAACTGCTGCGCGGGCCCGACCACCGGGTACTCCGTCTTCGCCGGGCGCTCGCGCTCGCCGAAGGGGCCGTTCCTCGACAAGGACGGCGTCGACCTGACCGAGTCGCGGGTCGGCGGCACCACGGTGATCACCCAGAACGGCAACAAGTGGATCGGTCCGGGCCACCACGCCTTCATGACCGACGCGGCGGGGCAGGACCACATCGTCTACCACGCCATCGACCGGGCGACGCCGTGGCTGACCGACCCGTTCGGGATCAACCGGCGGCCGATGCTGATCGACCGGATCGACTGGATCGACGGCTGGCCGCGGACCCGGGCCGGTGCCGGCCCGTCCGACACTCCGCAGCCCGCGCCCACGACCGGCTCGGGCGCCGGGATCGACGCCGCTGATCCGGCCGGCGGCATCCGCGGCGCGACCAGGTCGGCCGGCGACTCGCTCGGTGGGCCCACCGCTTCGATTCGTGTCGCGGCCGCGACGAGGCAACCGGCGCCTGCGGGGTCGGTGCGGGTCGAGGCGAACGTCAAGCTGGGCAGCAGCTTCACCACCGTGGTCGGTGGTGGCGCGGTGGTGGTCACCGTCGGTCGCGACAAGCTCAGCATCGTTGCCGGGGGCAAGGTTGCGAGCGCGCCGTTGCCCGCGGGCTTCGACCGGTCGCAGTGGAACAACCTGGTGGTGCAGGTCGCCGGAAGCACCGTCACCGCCCGGGTGAACGATGCGGGCCTGGGTGATCTCTATGCCGAGGCGCGACTCGAGGTTCGTGGGTTGAAGGTGCGATCCGTTCCGGTTGCCTGGCTCGGAACTGCCGAGCTCGACAACCTCACGGTGCGCCCGGTGGCGGCGCCGGTACGCCGCGAGGCCGCAGTACCGGTGACCGGGAAGTTGCTGGCCGGTGACGAGTTCAGCGCACCGCTGGGCGCCCAGTGGTCGTGGGTTCGGCCGGACGCCCGCGCTGTTGTTGCCAATGGCAACTTGTCCTGGCCGTTGTCCAACACCGACCTGGTCGGCTCGGGCAACAACGCCGGGTTGCTCTTCCACCGGACGCCGGCCGGCACCAGCTGGATCGCGGAGACGAAGCTGCACCTCGACCTCGGGGAGGGGGACATCCGCAACTACCAGCAGGCCGGGATGATCGCCTACCTGAACGACGACGACTTCGCCCGGCTCGGTGACGTGTCGATCTGGCGCACGCGGCAGACCGAGTTCGGCCGTGAGCTGGTGGCGCGTGCCGACGGAGCGACGAGCTACGGCGGCGCGGCGATCGGGCGGCAGGCGTCGACGATGTGGATGCGGCTCGCCTACCACCGCAACGCGGCCGGGGAGCACGTCTACCGGGCGGGCACGAGCACCGACGGCAAGGCCTGGACCTGGGGCGCTTCCTGGGTGCTGCCGGCCGGAACGACTCCGAAGCTCGGCCTGTTCGCGCACGGCGACCAGACCGGTTCCAACCCGCCGCCGGTCGCCACGTTCGACTACCTGCGGTTCTACGCGAGCAAGTGATGTCACGCTGGCCGGGGTTGCTGCTGCTCGTCGTGCTGACGGTGGGGTGCAGCAGCTCCGGCAGCGCTACCGGCAGCGCTACCAACAAGGCCTCCGAGCAGGTTACCGAGGGGACGACGATGGGCTTCACGAATCCGGTGTACGACGGGAACTTCGCCGACCCGCAGGTGGTCGCCGTCGGCTCGGAGTACTACGCCTTCGCGACGAACGGGCCGCTCGGCAACGTGCAGACGCTGCGGTCCACCGACCTGGTCTCGTGGGACCAGGTCGGGGACGCGCTGCCGTCGCTGCCCGCCTGGACGTCGGCGGGCAAGGTCTGGGCGCCCGAGGTCGGCGTACTGGGGGCGGATCGGTTCGCCATGTACTACACGACCTCCGACACCGCGTCCGGTCACCAGTGCATCGGTGTCGCGATCGCCGCGTCGACCAAAGGTCCATATGTCGACAAGTCGAGTAAGCCACTCATTTGCCAGGCTGACGAGGGTGGCTCGATCGACGCGAGCCCGTTCCGGGACTCGAGCGGTCAGTGGTGGCTGTACTGGAAGAACGACGGCAACGCGGTCGGCAAGGACACCTGGATCTACGTCTCGCGGCTGTCGCCGGACGGCCTGAAGCTGGTCGGCGAGACCACTCGGCTGATCAAACAGACCCTGCCGTGGGAGGGCAATCTGGTCGAGGCGCCCTATGTCGTCGAGCGCAACGGCAAGTTCCACCTCTTCTACTCCGCCAACGCCTACGACAAGGCCGAGTACGCCGTCGGTCACGCCCTTTGCGCCACCCCGGCCGGCCCATGTCAGAAGTCCGGCGACCCGATCCTCACCACCTCGGACGATGCCGCCGGGCCCGGTCACAACATGGTGCTGGTGAAGGACGACCGCTACTGGTTCGTCTACCACGCCTGGGATCCGGCCCTGGTCGGTGCCGACCCGCCCGGCCGCACGATGTGGCTCTCCGAGCTGACCTGGAACGGCGATGTGCCCGTCGTCCAGCCGCCACTGGCGGACAACCCGGAGAAGCCCTAACCAGATCGACCGAGTACTGCGCAGAGCCTGGTCAGGGCCTGGTGAAAGTCTTCGTCAGTAGGTGTGGCGTAGCCGATCACCAGGCCCGGAAGGCCGGGAACGGAGCGGCGGTAGTCGGAGAGTGGAGCGACCACCACCCCGGCCGCTCTCGCTTCGGCGGCCAGGGCCACGTCGTCCGTGCCCGGTAGCAGCAAGGTGATGTGGAGTCCGGCGTCCTGACCGACGATCTGGCCGTAGGGAGCCAGCGCTGCGCAGGTGCGGTTGCGGCGGTCGGAGTACAGGCGTCTTGATCTGCGGATCACCTGGTCGAGGTAGCCGTCGCGGAGCATGGCCAGGAACGCGGCCTGCATCGGCCAGCCGGGCCAGTCGCCGACAGCCTGCCGGTACTCCGCCAGCCGGTCGACCACCTCCGGTGAGGCGACCAGCCAGCCCAGGCGCAGGGCCGGGCTGAGGATCTTCGACAGCGTGCCGAGGTGGACGACCCGGTCGAGGTCGAGCTGGGCCAGTGCGGGCAGCGGCGCCACGTCGTACCGGAACTCGCTGTCGTAGTCGTCCTCGATCAGGGTCGCCCCGGTACGCCGGGCCCAGCGGATCAACTCGTTGCGTCTGGCAACGGGGAGCCGGCCGCCCAGCGGATACTGATGCGACGGCGTCACGTAGACCGCCGACAGGTCCGGACCCAGGTCGGAGACCAGCAGACCGTCTTCGTCCACACCGATATCCACAATCTCCAGACCGTGCTGCTGGGCAGCGGAGACCGCGGTGGCGAACCCGGGGTCCTCGATCGCGATCCGGTCGCCGCGCCGCAGAGTCAGCGACAGCAGGAGACGCAGGCCGTGGGAGGTGCCGTCGGTGATGAGCAGGTTCTCCGGGCCGCAAGCGATACCGCGGACGCGTCCGACGTGATCAGCCAGCGCCGCTCGCAGTTCCGGTAGCCCAGCAGGGTGGTCGTAGCCACGAGTCGGCGGTTGAACCGATACCTCTCGCCAGGCGCGCTTCCACCCGGCGTCAACCGCGGGACTGATGTACGGGATCCCCGGGCGGAGTGTGAGAAGAGGCGGCCCTGCAGACGCCGGTGGGCGCGTGGCGGCGCGTAGTGCGGGCTGGAGCGGTACGACGTCAGCGACGTAGGTGCCCGAGCCGGTCCGCCCCGCGATCCACCCCTCGGCGTGCAGTTGGTCGTACGCCGCCTGTGCCACCGAGCGCGAAACGGAGAGCTCCCTCGCCAGGTCTCGCGTGGAGGGGAGCCGGTGACCAGCCTGCAGTCGCCCGTCGCGCACCGCTGCCCGAAACTGCTCGGCCAACTGCAGATGCAGCGGGCCGGCGCCGTCGCGCGCCAGCACCAGCGGGAGTGAGCTGTCCAAAGTGGACTACCTGTTTCGTCGATGAGTGGACCGTGCCAGCATGCCATTGAGTCGCGAAGCTGGTCTCATGACCATCACCTCGCCGCTCCAGCCCACCGACCGGACCAAGCTGCGCCGGTCGAAGGAACGCGCCGCGACCGACCGTGGTGTGCTGCACGACGTCCTGCTTGACGGCATGTTCTGCCATTTCGGGGTGGTCCTCGACGGGGCGCCGCTCGTCCTGCCCACGGCGTACGGGGTGGATCTGGACCGGGGACCCGACGGCACGCTCTATCTGCACGGCTCGGTGGCCGCCCGCAGCGTGATGGCCGCCCCGGACCAGACGATCTGCGTCACGGTCACCCACGCCGACGGGCTGGTGCTGGCGCGGTCCGCCTTCCACCACTCGGTGAACTACCGCTCGGCGGTGATCTTCGGCCTCCCGCGGATCGTCACCGACCCGGACGAGAAGCTGCACGGACTCAACCGGATCGTCGACCACCTGGTCCCCGGCCGCTCCGGTTCCGTCCGCCCGCCGAACCGGAAGGAACTGGCCAAGACCACCGTCCTGGCGCTCGCCCTCACCGAAGCCTCCGTCAAGACCCGCAGCGGCGCCGCCAACGACGACGAGGACGACCTGGACCTCCCGCACTGGACCGGTGTGATCCCGCTCCGGGTCGTCGCCGACGCCCCCGTCACCAACCCCGACTGCGACCTGCTGGTCCCTGCCCACATCCGGACCCGCGCCAACCAGCTCGGCGCTCCGTCTGTGCACAACGACAGGAAGTAGTGCACGGCAAATAGTGCACCCGAGCGCGATCTGCGCCGACGCGTACAGCGTCTCCGGGTGCACTACCTGTCGTTGCGCACGCCGCGTCAGGCAGCGGTGCCCTTGTTGTAGTTCTTCTGGGCCCAGAAGTAGCCGACCAGGCCGATCGCCAGGCACCAGGCGAGCGAGAGCCAGCCGTTGCCGGACTCGAGCGGGCTGCCGAGGAGCAGGTGACGCAGGGTCTCGATGATCGGGGTGAAGGGCTGGTACTCGACGAACCAGCGCAGGCCGCCCGGCATCGCCGCGAGCGGGACGAACGTGGTGCTGAGCAGCGGCAGCAGCAGGGAGATCGGCAGCACGATGTTGCTCGCGCCCTCCGGTGTCTTGCTGATCAGCCCGAGGGCGACGCCGAACCAGGTCAGGGCGACGGTCAGGGCGATCAGCAGGCCGCTCGCCAGCAGCCAGTCGGCCAGGGACGCGTTCGGGCGGAAGCCGATCAGCGTGGCGAAACCGATCAGCAGGGCCAGGCTGACGACGGTCAGGATCGCGTTCGCCAGCACATGGCCGGTCAGCACGGCGGGGCGGAAGATCGCCATCGTCCGGAACCGGGCGACGATGCCCTCGGACATGTCGGTGGCGGCGCCGATCGCGGGCGACATGATCCCGGACGCGACCGACATCAGCAGCAGGCCCGGGGTGAGGAAGTCGATGTACTCGAAGCCGTTGCCGCCGCCGATCCCGGCCGAGAAGGTCTTGCCGAAGACGACGCCGAACAGCAGCAGCATCACCACCGGCATCCCGATCGCGCCCAGCGAGAGGCCGGGGTAGCGCAGGGCGTGCCGGAGGTTGCGCCGCAACATGGTCGCCGTGTCGGCGATCGGGTGGGTCCTGGTCGACAGTTGCACGGTGCTCATCTGCTGGTCACCTTCCGGTCAGTGTTCTGGCCCGTGACGGCGAAGAAGACGTCGTCCAGGTCGGGGGTGTGGACAGTCAGTTCGTCCACCTCGAGAGAGGCGTCGTCGATCCGGGCCAGCAGCGCGCGCAGTGCCTGCACGCTGCCGTCGCTCGGCACCTGGAGCACCAGCGCCTCTTCGTCGGGAGCCGCCGTCGGCAATGCCTGCGTGGCCAGGGCGAACTCGTCCGGTGCGTTGAACCTGAGCCGGATGTGCCCGCCCGGTACCAGCCGCTTCAGCTGCTCGGGAGTGCCCTCGGCAACGAACTTCCCGTGATCCAGTACTGCGATCCGGCCGGCGAGCTGGTCTGCCTCCTCCAGGTACTGCGTGGTGAGGAGAACCGTCACGCCACCGGCGACGAGCTCGCGGATGACCTGCCACATGCGATGCCGGCTGCGTGGGTCGAGCCCGGTCGTCGGCTCGTCCAGGAAGATGATCCGCGGGCTGCCGACCAGCGTCATCGCCAGGTCGAGCCGGCGCTTCATGCCCCCGGAGTACGTCATGGCCGGCTTCTTGCCGGCCTCGACCAGATCGAACTGCTCCAGCAGTTCGGCCGCCCGGCGGCGTCCCTCCACCCGGCCGAGGTGGTACAGGTCGGCCATCATGATCAGGTTCTCCTCGCCGGTCAGCAGACCGTCGACCGCGGAGAACTGTCCGGTGACGCCGATCGAGGCGCGGACCGCGTCGGGGTCGCCGTGCAGGTCGTGCCCGGCGACCCGGATCTCGCCGGCGTCGGCGGTGATCAGGGTGGACAGGATCTGCACCGCGGTGGTCTTGCCGGCGCCGTTCGGGCCGAGCAGGGCAAAGATGGTGCCTTCGGCAACTTTCAGGTCGATGCCGTCGAGCACCACCTGGTCGCCGTAGGACTTGTGCAGTCCGGTGACGTCGATCGCCAGGGATGAGTTGTTCATGGGTCCTCGCTTGGTTTTGGGCAGGGTGAACCCGACCCAGGTGGCTTGGCAGTGTGGGAGGAGGAGCTCGCCGCCGTTTCGGGGCGCACTGATCCGGCCGGCCGGCCGTGGGTGCGCCGCCGTACGGGGAGATCAGGTGTTCGGTTGGTCAGACTGCGGAGGGGTCAGATGTCGAGGTCCTCCACGGCCGGCTGGTCGGCCGCCTCCTCGACCAGGGTGTAGAGGTCCTCAGGGATCAGTTCCCGGAGCTCTTCCACCGTTTCCACGACGTGCAGCGTCGCCTCGCCCTGGGCCATGCTCCAGCTCTGGTTGGTGGCGAGGCTGCCGATCCAGCTGCGCCAGCCGGTGAACTCCTGTTCCACGCCGTCGACGGTGGTCAGGTTGCTGTACTGCTGGCTGCGGTCGGCGTACAGGACGAACTTGCCGGTCCGGCTGCGGTAGACCTTGAAGGCCTCGTAGCCGTTCTTGTTGGAGCGGCCGCCCTCGGCCAGCAGGACGCCGGAGAACCGCTGTTTGCGGCCGGCCCCCCGCCCGACCCGGACGGTGATCTCCTCGAAGCCCTCGAGCCGGCCCTCCTCCATCTCGACGTACCGGCGCAGCGCGGTCGAGATCGCCTGGGACAGGTTTCCGGCCAGTTCCTGGGCCCGCTTGTAGAGGGCCAGGTCGTCGTCGGACACGTAGATCGTCTTGTTCGGCATGATGTCTCCTCCTACGTAGAACTATACGCATGTCTCTACGTAGGCGTCTACATATATGCCAAACTCGTCCGGTGCAGACTCCTGAGAACCGCTACGACCAGCTCACCGACCGAGTGTCCGCTCTGTACGACGAGGGCCTGCAGCAGGTCGCGCTGGACCTGCTGGACACCGCTGACGCCGAGCTCCAGCCCTGGACGGCGGAGCTCGCCCATCTGCGGGCCTGCCTGCTGGGCTCGATCGGTGAGTCGACTCAGGCCTTGGTCGCGTTGCAGCAGGCCAGCGAGGCCGGCGGCTGGTGGGAAGAGAGCATCCTCACCGAGGACGACGACCTGACCGCCCTCCAGTACCTTCCCGCGTTCCAGGCGATCGTCGAGCTGTCACGCGCTCGCAAGGTCGTCGCGGAGGATCCGCCGCTGATCGCTCTGCCCGAGTCGGGTAAGCCCGGCGGTGTCGTCGTCGCGTTGCACGGCGCCGGGCAGCGCGCCACGCACGCGATGCGCGACTGGGCCGGTGTGCTCGACCTCGGCTACGCGCTGGTCGGCGTGGAGTCGTCGCAACTGATGTCGCCGATGTACCGGACCTGGCCGGATCCGGCGCAGTCGGCCAAGGACGTCGCCCGGGCGCTGGATCACCTGCCGGCGGAGCTCCGTGACCTGCCGCTGATCGCCGCGGGCTTCTCGGCCGGCGGACGGATCGCGCTCAACTGGGCTCTCGAAGCCGAGCCGGTGCCGACGGCGGGGGTCGTAGTAGTGGGGCCGGCTCTGCGCGTCCTGCCGGAGCAGGCTCAGCAGCCGTTGGCTCCGGCCACGATCCTGATCGGCACCGCCGACGAACTGCTCGAGGTGGTGGACGACGCGGCAGCCCGGCTGACCTCGTTCGGCATCACGATCGAGCGGGTGCCGGGCCTGGCCCATGAGTTTCCCCAGGACTTCGCCGCCCGGCTGGGGAGCGTGCTCCCCAGCTGTGGATAAAGCCGTGATCAAACCTTCTTTATCCACAGATTTCGGCCATTTTCGGCCGAATCGGCCGGAAAACCGGGGAAAACCTGGGGAAAAGTCGGCTGAAAGCTGTGCACAGCTGGGGATACCCATGTGGATAAACCGCCGAGCCGAGCGGCGCTGACGCTACCGCGGTTGACTTCGGACCCGAGCCGGTTGCGCCCGATCGCCGGCTGGGGTCCGAAGTCCGGAACGCTGGGGAACGGCTAGATCCACTGGGTGGAGACGACGAAGCCGACGGCGATCAGACCCATGCCGATCAGCAGGTTCCAGTTGTTCAGGTCGCGCATCACCGGGATGTCCTGGCCGGCCACGTAGAACACGACCAGCCAGATCAGGCCGAGCAGCCAGCAGCCCAGCATCACCGGGGCGACCCACACCCGGCTGGTGGTACGCGGCTTCTTCGGAGTCTTCTCCACCTTGACCTTCTCGGCGGACGACTTCTTGGTTTTGCGACTGCTCGACTCGGGCACGACTCGACTCCTCGTAACGGACACCTGACAGGATCACTGCTGGAGACACATAAGCTAGCTCTGGCCTCGGTTAGCGTAGTGCAGACGAGAGCAAGGGGATCACGGGTGAGCAAGCTGCGGCGTTTTTCGCTCTGGCGCGCGAGTGCGCCGGTGGCTCTGCTGTGCGCCGGCCTGCTCTTCGCCACCAGTGCCACGAACGCCCGCGGTACCGATCTGCGTCCCAGCCGTAACACTACGCTCGCGGGCCTCGTCGAGGAACAGAGTCGCCGCAGCGCCAACCTGACCCGCCAGCACGCCGCGCTGAGCCAGGACATCGTCAAGCTGCAGGCTCAGCAGGGCTCGATCGAGCCCAGACTGGCCAAGCAGCTGAAGGACCTGTCCGACCAGGTCGGGACGACGCCGGTCACCGGCCCGGGCCTCACCGTCACGCTCAAGGACGCCCCGCCCGAGGTGGTCAAGGAGAACCCGGACGTGGACGCCGACTGGCTGGTGATCCACCAGCAGGACATCCAGGCGGTGGTGAACGCACTGTGGGCCGGTGGCGCCGACGCCCTCTCGATCCAGAACCATCGGGTGATCTCTACCACGGGGATCAAGTGCGTCGGCAACTCCGTCGTGCTGCACGGCGTGCCTTACCTCCCGCCGTACAAGATCACCGCGATCGGCGACCGGCAGAAGCTGCAACGCGCGCTGGACGACTCGAAGTACATCGAGAACCTGCAGGACTACGTGGTCCGGTTCCAGCTCGGCTACGAGGTGAAGAACGAGGCCTCGATCGCGATGCCCGCCTACGAGGGCACGCTGGAGCTGCAGAGCGCGACCGTGCCCGGCTTCGAGAAGACGCCGAGCACCAGCCCTTCGGTCACCAGCCGCTGAGGGCCGCTGAGCCGACCGGACCGGCGGCCTGGGCCGGTCTGTGACAATGGTCCGCATGCCGCGGATCCTCGTCGTCGACAACTACGACTCCTTCGTCTACAACCTCGTGCAGTACCTGCAGCAGCTGCAGGCCGACACGACCGTGCTGCGCAACGACGAGGTCACCCCGGACCAGGTCTCGGAGTACGACGGCGTCCTGCTCTCCCCCGGCCCCGGTACGCCGGAGGAAGCCGGCGCGTGCGTGGACATCGTCAAGGAGAAGGGCGGCGAGGTGCCGATCTTCGGCGTCTGCCTGGGCCTGCAGGCGATCGGCGTCGCGTACGGCGGGGTGGTGGGCCGCGCGGACGAGTTGCTGCACGGCAAGACCAGCGAGGTCTTCCACGAGGGCGCCGGCGTACTGTCCGGGCTGCCGTCACCGTTCACCGCGACTCGTTACCACTCGCTGGCGATCGCCCAGGACAGCGTGCCGGCCGCCCTCCAGGTGACCGCGCGGACCGAGGCCGGCGTGATCATGGCCGCCCGGCACCGCGACCTGCCGGTCGAGGGCGTGCAGTTCCACCCCGAGTCGGTGCTGACCGAGGGCGGCCACCGGATGCTCGCCAACTGGCTGGAGATGTGCGGCGACGTGGGTGCCGTCGAGCGCTCCGCCGGGATGGCCCCGGTAGTCAGCTAGCCCCGGTCGTCAGCTGGCCCGAACCAACAGCAAAGGGCCGCCGGAGCAGTTGCTCCAGCGGCCCTTTCGCGTTCGTCAGGCGCGGCCGGTCAGCCCTCGCCGCCACCGCCACCGATGGTGATCGGCGGGGTGTACGGCGTGTCGGTCGGCGTCGGGGAGCTGGGCGGCGGGGAGGGCTTGGTGGCGATCGACAGGATCACCTTGGTGCCCTCCTTGACCTTCGAGCCGGCCTTGACACTCTGCTTGGTCACGGTGCCCTCAGGAGCGGCCGGGTTGGTGTCGTCGTTGATCAACCCGACGGTCAGCCCCAGCTCCTTGAGCTGCTTCTCCGCGTCGGCCTTGCTCAGCGCCGCGACGTCCGGCACGGTCACCTCGACCTGCCCGGTCGAGATGGTCAGGGTGAACCGCTGGCCCTTCGGGTACTGCTGGTCCGGGCCGGGCTCGATCCCGATCACGGTGCCCTTGGGAGCCTCGTTGTCGACCTCCTTGGAGTTCGACGCCACCTTGAAGTCGCCGGGCGCGTTCTGCAGCAGCTTCTTCGCCTCGGACTCGGACTTGTTCAGCACGTCCGGCACCGAGAAGGCGGTCGGCTCGGCCCGGCCGGACGAGACCACCACGGACACGGCGGTGTTCCTGTCCACCTTGGTCCCCGACGCCGGGTCCTGGCTGATGATCGTGCTCTTGCCGACCGTGCTGCTGGTCTCGTAGGTCGGCTTGATCGTCAGTCCCTGGGCGGCCAGCAGATCGGTGGCCTCCTTCAGCGCCACCCCCTCCACCTTCGGTACGTCGACCTGGGCGGCCGGCGTGTTGCTGGTGGTCGGGTCGCCCCCGGCAGCGTCCTTGTCGCCCATGTTCGTGATGATCGCGTAGGCACCGACGGCGATCGCCACGATCGCCAGACCGAGCAGGAAGTACGCGAGCCCGCGGTTGCGCCGGGACCGGGCGTCCTCGACCTCGTGGTTGCCGTCGCCGGGCGGCAGCAGGTCGCTGGACTGCGGCTGGTACGCCTGGGTGGCGGCGGCCGGCGCGACCTGCGTCGGTGCCATCGAGCGGGTCTCGGCGACGGCCGCCATCGGCGCGGTCACCTGCTGCCCGGCCAGCACCCGGTGGATGTCCTGGCGCATCTCGTTCGCGCTCTGGTACCGGTGCTCGCGGTTCTTCGTCAGCGCCTTCAGGACGACGGCGTCGACCTCCGGCGGGATGTCGGGGTCGAACGACGACGGCGGCACCGGCTCCTCGCGGACGTGCTGGTAGGCCACCGACACCGGCGACTCACCGACGAACGGCGGCCGGCCGACGAGCAGTTCGTAGAGCAGGCAACCGGTCGAGTACAGGTCGGAGCGGGCGTCCACGGTCTCGCCGCGGGCCTGCTCGGGCGACAGGTACTGCGCCGTACCGATGACGGCCGCGGTCTGGGTCATGTCGGAGGTGGTGTCGGCGACCGCCCGGGCGATACCGAAGTCCATCACCTTGACCTGGCCCTGCGGGGTCAGCATCACGTTGCCGGGCTTGATGTCGCGGTGCACGATGCCGGCCCGGTGGCTGTAGTCGAGCGCCTCGAGCACGCCGGACGTCATCTCCAGCGCGCGCTCCGGCATGATCTTGCGGCCTTCGCGGATCAAATCCCGCAGGGTCTTGCCGGCCACGTACTCCATCACGATGTACGGGATGGTGACGCCGGAACCGTTCGGGTCCGGCTCCTCGCCGGTGTCGTAGACCGACACGATCGTCGGGTGGTTCAGCGAGGCGGCCGACTGCGCCTCCCGCCGGAATCTGGCCTGGAAGGTCGAGTCGCTGGCCAGATCGACCCGCAGCCGCTTGATCGCGACCGTCCGGCCCAGACGGTTGTCGACGCCCTTGCGGACCTCTGCCATCCCCCCTCGACCGAGCGGTTCGCCTTCTTCGTAGCGCCCGCCGACGAGACGTGCCTGCGATGTCATTACTCTGCCTTCCAACCTGCGCGGATCGAACTCGGCCAAATCTCACTCAAGATGCCCACGGTAGCCCGGGTGCTGCACCGGGCCCCGCCGGCCGGACGCTCCGTCACCGGGCGACGTCGCATCGTCGTCACCGGCCGAGCACCGCTTCCATCACCTTCTTGGCGACCGGGGCCGCCAAGGTTCCACCGGCGATCTCGTCGCGCTTGACTCCGGCGTCCTCGATCATCACCGCCACCGCGACCTGCGGGTTGTCGGCGGGCGCGAAGGCGGTGAACCACGCGTACGGCGGGCGATCCTTGGCCGTCTGCGCGGTGCCCGTCTTGCCCGCCACCTGGACGCCGTCGATCCGGCCCGGCTTGCCGGTGCCGTTGTTCACGACGTCGACCATCATCGCGGTCAGCTGAGCGGCGACGTCGGAGTCGACCGCCTGGTGCAGCGACTCCGGCTTCGTCTCCGACACGGTCTTCAGATCCGAGGTACGGATGTTCTGGACCAGGTAGGGCTTCATCACCTCGCCCTTGTTGGCGATCCCGGCCGCCACCATCGCCATCTGCAGCGGGGTGGCCCGGACGTCGAACTGGCCGATCGCGGACTGCGCGGTCTGCGGCTCGTTCGGGTCGCCGGGGAACTGGCTGGCGACCGCGCCCAGCTCGGGCAGCTGCCGCTCGCCGAAGCCGAACTTCTCGGCCTGCTCGCGCAGCGCGTCCGCCTTCAGGTCGAGCCCGATCGTGCCGAACGCGGTGTTGCAGGACAGCCGCAGCGCGACGGTCAGCGTCGCGTTGTTGCTGCCACCGCAGTTGCTGCCGTTCTCGTTCACCAGCGGGACGGTGGTCTGCGGCAGCGGCAGCTCGGCCGGCGAGTTCACCGGGGTGTCCGGCTTGTACTTGCCGCTGGCCAGCGCGGCCGCCGCGGTGACCAGCTTGAAGGTCGAGCCCGGTGGGTAGAGCTCCTTGATCCCCCGGTTCAGCATCGGCTTGTCGTCACTGGCGTTCAGCGACTTCCAGGCGTCGCTGGCCTTGCCGAGGTCGTGCGAGGCGAGCAGGTTCGGGTCGTACGACGGCTTGCTGACCAGAGCGAGCACCTTGCCGGTCTTCGGGTCGAGCGCGACCACCGCGCCCTTCTTGCTGCCCAGCGCGCTGTACGCCGCCTGCTGGGCCGCCGCGTTCAGCGTCAGGGTGACGCTCGCGCCCTTCTGCCGGCGGTTGGTGATCACGTCGACGACCCGGCGGAACGCCAGCGACGGGTCGGACCCGTTCAGCTCGCTGTTCTGGTTCAGCTCGATCCCGCCGCGGCCGAACTGGAACGAGTAGAACCCGGTCACCGGCGCGTACAGCGGACCGTTGGAGTAGGTCCGCTGGTACTTGTACTGGTCGTTGGTCTCCTTGCTGTCCACGATCGGGGTGTTGCCGATCAGGATCGGGCCGCGGTCGACCGAGAACTGCTGGTCGCGGACCCGGGTGTTGTCGTTGCGGCCGTTCAGCTCGGTGGAGCGGAAGGCCTGCAGGTAGGTCGAGTTGGCCATCAGCGCGAGCATCAGGATGATCGCGCCCACGGCCAGTCGTCGGATCGCCGAGTTCATGCCTTCTGCACCGCCATCGCGATCGTCTCGTCGGAGACCGGGGCCGCAGGGGTCTGCGGCCGCCGGGCCTGGTCACTGATCCGCAGCAGCAGCGCCACGATCGCCCAGTTGGCGACCAGCGAGGTGCCACCGAGCGCCATGAACGGCGTGACCAGACCGGTCAACGGGATCAGGCCGGTGACGCCGCCGATGATCACGAACACCTGCAGCGCGAACGACATCGCCAGGCCGGTCGCGATCAGCTTGCCGAAGACGTCCCGGCAGCCCAGCGCCGTGCGCAGGCCGCGCTCGATGATCAGGGTGTAGACCAGGATGATCGCGATCACCCCGGTCAGGCCGAGCTCCTCGCCGAACGAGGAGATGATGAAGTCGCTCTGCCCGTAGAGGGTGAGGTCCGGCCGGCCCTGACCGAGGCCCCGGCCCAGGATGCCGCCCCAGGCCTGACCCATCAGACCGGTCGCGACCTGGCCACGGTCCTCGGCGAACGGGTCCAGCCAGCCGTCCACGCGCCGCTGCACGTGGCCGAAGGTCTGGGAGGCGAAGAACGCGCCGCCGGCGAACAGCAGGCCACCGATGATCAGCCAGCCGGCCCGCTCGGTCGCGACGTACAGCAGGAACAGGAAGAGCCCGAAGAACAGCAGCGAGGAGCCGAGGTCCTTCTCGAAGACCAGCACGCCCAGGCTGACCGCCCAGGCGATGCCGATCGGCCCGAGGTCGCGAGCGCGGGGCAGGTCGAGCCCGAGGAACCGGTGCCCGGCCAGCGTCAGGACGTCACGTTTCAGCACCAGGTAACCGGCGAAGAAGACGACCAGGCAGAGTTTCGCGAACTCACCGGGCTGGAACGACATCCCGGCCAGCCGGATCCAGATCCGGGCGCCGTTCAGGTCGACGCCGAGGCCCGGGACCAGCGGCAGCACCAGCAGCACCAGACCGGCCAGGCCGGCGGTGTAGGTCAGTGCCTGCAGCCGACGGTGGTCCCTGATCAGCAGGATGACGAGCAGGAACAAGATCACCCCCACCGCCGTCCAGGTGATCTGCTGCGGCGCGGCGGCCGCCTTGGGGGCCTGCCCCTTGGCGATCCTGGTCGCGGCCAGGCCGAGGTCGATCCGGTGGATCATCGCGACGCCGAGGCCGTTCAGCAGCACCGCGCACGGCAGCAGGACGGGATCGGCGTACGGCGCCCGGTAGCGCAGCGCGAGGTGGGCGATCAACGCGAGCAGGCCGATGCCGGCCGCGTAGTACCCGGTGCTGGCCGGGACCCTGTTCTGGACGGTCAGGCCGATGTTGACGTAGGCACCGACCGAGACGCCGATCGCCACGATCAGCAGCATCAGCTCCACCCCGCGCCGGCTGCGCGGGATGATCTGGATGACGGACGTCGAAGCGATACTCATTTGACGCCGTCACAGTCGTCGGGGTTGACCCCGCCGTTGCCCGGCGTGGAGACCGGAGGGGTCACCGGCGTCGAGACAGGCGTGGTCGCCGGCGGCTTGGGCGGCGTCGAGACGGGAGGAGCGACCTTCGGCGGAGTGCTGACCGGGGTGCTCGGCTTCGGGTTCGGCTTGGCGGCGCACTCGGTGGCGGCGCGCTGCAGCTCGCTGACGATCTGCCGGGCCGCGCCGAGGTCGTCGGCCTGGATCGTGCCCTCGACCTGCTCCCGGTTGTACGTCGGCAGCTGGTCGACCTGCAGGCTCTGCTTCTCGAACAGGCTGGACAGGTTGAGCCCGGGCAGCACCTGGTCGACACCCTTGTAGATCGCGACGTAGTCGCCGTCGGTGCCTACGTAGTACTGCTTCTGGGTCCAGCTGTAGGCGAACCAGCCACCGCCGCCGATCAGACCGAGCACCACGACCAGGACGGCGAGGCGGCGTAGCCACAGGAAGCGCTTGGGGGCCTGCGGGGCGTAGCGGAGCTCCTCGGGATCGAGGTTCGCCGTACCGCCGCCCCCGCCTCCGCTGCCCTCGCCGCCGACGGCGCGCATGGACGACGTCGCCGGGCCGGTGCTGCCCTGCGCCAGCTCGGCGGCCGCACCGACCAGCTGCGGCTGACTGCCGCTGGTGGGGTCGGTCTCGACCACGTCGGCCACCACACAGGTGACGTTGTCGTTGGAGCCCGCTTCGAGTGCCTGGGTGATCAGGTCGACCACGACCGAGTCCGGCGTACCGTCGGCCATCGCGGTGGCGATCACCTGGTCGCTCACGTAGTCGGGTAGACCGTCGCTGCACAGCATCAGCCGGTCGCCGGCCTGGACGTCGAGCATCTCCAGGTCCGGGTCGGAGTCGGGCCGGCCGTCCAGCACGCGCAGGATCAGGTTGCGGTGCGGGTGGGTGAAGGCCTCCTCCTTGGAGATCCGGCCCTCGTCCACCAGCGACTGGACGAACGTGTGGTCGTGGCTGAGCTGGTAGAGCAGCCCGTCGCGCATCCGGTAGGCACGGGAGTCGCCGAGGTGGGCGAGCCCGAGCTGAGAACCGTCGAAGAGCAGCGCGGTCACGGTCGACCCCATGCCCTCGCGCTCGGGATCCTCCTCGACCAGCTCGGAGAGGCGCTCGTTGGCCCGGTGGACGGCGCCGGCCAGCGCCTCCATCATGTCGGGACCCTCGATGCCGGGCTTGTCCAGACGTCGGATCACCTGCACGGCCGCGGCACTGGCGACCTCACCGGCGGCGGCCCCGCCCATGCCGTCGGCCAGCAGCAGCAGGTGCGGACCGGCGTACGCGGAGTCCTCGTTGTTGCGGCGCACGCGTCCGACATCGGACAGTGCGGCGTAGTCTAGCGAAAGCGTCATGACCGGCGCCCTACTTCGCGATGTTGAGCGTCGTGCGACCGATCCGGATGGAACCGCCGATCTCTGCCGGGACCGGCCGGGTCACCCGCTGGCCGTCCAGGTACGTGCCGTTGGTCGAGCCCAGGTCCTCGACCCACCACTCGCCCTCGGACAGGAACACCCGGGAGTGCCTGGTGGAGGAGTAGTCGTCGTCGAGCCGGATCTGGCAGTCGGAGCCGCGGCCGATCACGACCGGCTCCTCGACCAGGGTCGCGCCGACACCGGCCTGCGGGCCGTCGGCGATGGTGACCGAACCGGGCAGGCCCTTGCGCTTCTTGCTGGGCTTGGCGGGCTTCGGGGTCCGGCCGTTGGGCTGCGGCGAGGAGGCCGGCGCGATCGACCGGGCGTCCACCTTGGCGCCGAACAGATCGGACCTGATCACGGACAGCACCGCGAGCACGAACATCCACAACAGGGCCAGGAACCCCAGTTTGATCAGGGTCAGTGTCAGTTCCGACATGGAAGTCCAGTCACCACCCGCTGCTCGGCGGCTGGGCGATGGGCTCGTCCGCTAGGCGCAGCGTCATGGTGGTGTTCCCGATCCTCACGGTCGATCCGTCGGTCAGTTCGGCCTCGGCGGCCCGGCGTCCGTTGACCAGGGTGCCGTTGGTGGACCCCAGGTCGACCAGGACCACCTTGACACCTCCGGGTCCCTCGGGCATCAACCGGATCTCCGCATGCCGCCGGGACACCCCCGGATCGTTGATCTGGATGTCGGCGTCGGTCCCCCGGCCGAGCACGACGCCCGGCGGGTTGATCGGCCGGCGCCGGCCGTTCACCTCGAGCATCACCTGCGGGTGGCCACGGCGGACCGGCGGCGGGCCGGGCGGTGGCGGCACGGGCGCGCTCTGCAGCACGGTCGCGTTCGGGTCCGGCTCCGGCGGGCGCTGCGGCTGCTGCGGGCGCGGCTGGTTGCCGACGGTGGCACTGACGACGCGGAACTTGCCGGTCGGCAGCTCGTCTTCCTGGGTCAACTGGATCTCGATCGGTCCGGAGAAGGTGTAGCGCTGGATGTCTGCGTGGTCGCGCAGTTCGTTCGCGAGCTCGTGGTTGAGCGTCCGCCCGTAGGCGTTCAGCCGCTCGAAGTCCCCCGGGCCGAGCTCGATGGTGAAGTGGTTGGGCACCAGCCGGCGGTCCCGGGACAGGATCCGGGCGGTGTTGTCGATCTCGCGTTTGAGGGCCGCGGCCAGCTCGATCGGCTCCACGTCTCCCTTGAACGCGCGCGCGAAGACACCACTCACGATGCCCTCGAGGCGTCGCTCGAAGCGCTGCAGCGGTCGCACGCGTCCTCCTCCACGGTTCGGTCGTCGGGTGGACCCAACGATCGTGCTTGCCGTACGGCACCTTCAAGAGGCTCGCCGTACCCCGTGTCCACCGGTGCGTGGGTGAACACACTGGTACGACGATCGATCGTATCGGCAGGTTCGACCGAACCCGCAATGTCAGAGTCTGCCCGAGGCCGTGCTAGTGTTTTCTCTCGGTTGCAGATGGCAGTTTTTCGGCCCTCGAACAGCCAGCGCGCGAGTGGCGGAATAGGCAGACGCGCACGGTTCAGGTCCGTGTGCCCGAAAGGGTGTGGGGGTTCAACTCCCCCCTCGCGCACAGCGACTCCCGGTCAGTGATCACTGACCGGGAGTTTTTGTTTGCCCCGAAACGCGGTTGTGATCTAGCCCTCAGCGGTTCCAGAGGCCGGTGGTCCGGAGCAGGGTCTGGATGCGGGTTTCGAGGTAGCGGGCGTCGTGGCTGTCGGGGGTGACCGACCAGGCGACCTCGAGGTCCAGCCGGAGGACGGCTTCGCGGGCCCAGTCCTGGGCGCGTTTGGGGCCGTGGTGGCGCAGGTCGAGGAGTTGTTGCTCCAGCCAGGCGGGGTCGGCGAGGGCGCGGTCCAGGGCGGCTTCGCCGAAGCCGCTGATGGCGCCGCGGCCGTTGCTGTAGACGCGGAGGCGGCCGTAGAGGCCTTGGGGGCGGCCGCCGCCGGCGCGCTCGCCGGCCATGCCGACGTACCGGATGACGGCGGTGACGGGCTCGCGGAGGAGGTAGACGCCGGGCTCGCGAGGGGCGCTGGGGACGGCGGCTTCGAAGGGCATCCAGTCGGACCACTCCGCCAGCTCGCGGACCTCGGCGTACCGCTCGCGCAGGGTGTGGTCATGGACGGCGGACCAGCTCATCGCCTCAGCATGACGGCCGGGTCCGACAATCCCGACAGGTTCGTGAAGCTCGCCGGGTCAGGCCGGGATTGTCGGCGCGGGATGGGACCGTGGGGTGATGACGGGGATTCGTATTGCTGTTGCCGAACCGATGATCACCAAGGACGCCGCCGAGAACGGGACCAGGGTCCGGGAGCTGATGAAGACCGCCGCGGCCGGGGAGGCGCGGCTGATCCAGTTCCCGGAGGGACACCTGTCGGGCGCGCCGGAGGTCCAAGACCGGGACTGGCCCGAGGCCGACCGGCGGGAGCTCGCCGACGAGCTGGCGAAGATCGAGAAGCTCGCCGCCCGGCTGAAGCTCTGGGTGGTGCTCGGCTCGGCCCACCCGCTGACCCCGCCGAACCGGCCGCACAACAGCCTCTACGTGATCTCGGCCGAGGGCCGGATCGCCGACCGGTACGACAAGCAGTATCTGTCCGGCTCCGAGGTCGGCCGCAGCTTCAGCCCCGGCTTCGAGCCGACCGTCTTCGACGTGGACGGCTACCGGTTCGGCTGCGTGCTCGGCGGCGAGATCGACTTCCCGCAGCTCTTCGGCCACTACGAGCGTCTCGGCGTCGAGTGCCTGCTGCTGTCGGCGTACCCGGCGGACAGGATCTTCGAGGTGAAGGCACGCGCCTACGCCGCGATCAACAGCTACTGGGTCGCGATGTCCCTCCCCGCCCAGACCGCCGACCTGATGCCGTCGGGCCTGATCGCCCCCGACGGCACCTACGTCTCCACGGTCACCGCCCCCGCGGAGCTCACCATCGCGACCATCGACCGCGACGACCCCGCGTACGCCGTGGCCCTCACTCAAGCCCGCCCGTGGCGCACGACCGCCCGCAAGGGCGACCTGTACGCCGCCCGCCGAGTCACCGGCGACCCCCGCTCGACCAACCACACCATCAGCTAGCTGTGATGTCCAGGAAGGTTGTCCCGTGTTGCGGCGGTGAGTCGGTGTGACAGGTGAAGGCCTCCGGTTGTGAAGTGGAGCTGTCTAGTTCACCGCTTCACCACACCGGAGGCCTTCGTGTCCCACGTTAACGCGACTTTGACCCCCCGCACCCGGCTACGGCTCGCGCGTCTGATCGTCGATCAAGGCTGGAGCTGTGCCGCGGCGGCGAAAATGTTCATGGTCGCAGCCAAAACGGCGCGCAAATGGGCCCAGCGGTACCGCGCCGAAGGACCTGCAGGGATGGCTGACCGCAGCTCCCGCCCGCGCCGCAGCCCCTTCAAGACCCCGCCACACCTGGTACGCCGGATCGTGCGGTTGCGGTGGCGCCACCGGCTCGGCCCGGTACAAATCGCCGGCCGCCTCGGCCTGCCCGCCTCCACCGTCCATGCAGTACTGGTGCGCTGCCGAATCAACCGGCTGTCCCGGATCGACCGGGTCACCGGCGAACCCCTGCGCCGCTACGAACACGACTATCCCGGATCGCTGATCCATGTCGATGTCACCAAATTCGCCAACATTCCCGACGGCGGCGGCTGGCGCTACCTGGGCAAACAACAAGGCGACAAAAACCGTGCCGGCACCGCGCTACGGACCGGACGCACCGCCAAAGGCCACCCCAACATCGGTACCGCGTTCGTGCACACCGTCATCGACGACCACTCCCGCCTCGCCTACGCCGAAATCCACACCAACGAGAAAGCCAGCACCGCCACCGCAGTACTCCAACGCGCCGTCGCCTGGTTCACCCACCACGGCGTCACCGTCGAACGCGTCCTGTCCGACAACGGATCCTGCTACCGCTCCCACGCCTGGCACGACACCTGCACAGCACTCGCCATCACCCCGAAACGCACCCGGCCCTACCGGCCACAAACCAACGGCAAAATCGAACGCTTCCACCGCACCCTGGCCGACGGCTGGGCCTACGCCCGGCTCTACAACTCAACCAACCAACGCAACACAGCCCTACCCGGCTGGCTCCACTTCTACAATCACCACCGAGCCCACTCCGCCATCGGAGGCAAACCACCAATCAGCCGACTGACCAACCTCCCTGGACATCACAGCTAGCCCGTACGCCGCCGCGCCCACGCCCGCGATCTCCTCGGCGCCCGGCGCCGAGGAGGACAGTTGACTCGCCCAGTTTCTGATCAAATATCAACCGGTGACCTGGTCCGGCTGTTCAGCGGACCCCCAGCCGGGCGAGCAGGCGCCGGCCCTGGGCCCGGTGCCGGCCGGAACCCAGCCGGTGGCCCGGATTTCCCGAATGTCGTGGCGTTCCGCGGTGCGGCGTGGTGGTGTTGGTGCCCAGCAGCGTCCAGCCGGCCAGTACCGCGGCAGCAACGAGGCCGACGAGGCCGGCGTAGTCCGTCCAGTTCATGGTGATCTCTCTCGATGGCGGCTCGGGCGGGAGGTCCGCGATTGCGTCTTCACCGGTAGTGACGGGCCGAGCGGGATTTCGTGACGGCACTTCGGTGCCTCGATTCAGTGGAGTTTTGGGAGGTGGGCACGATGCACGACGGATCGCTGCTGGACGCCGACGAGGAGCAGGCCTACCGGCTGCTGGTCGGCCTGTCGGTCGCGCGGTCGGCGGAGCTCGCCGAGGTGGCGCGGTTGCCGCAGCAGGACGCGGTCGAGGTGCTGCAGCGGCTGCAGGCGAAGGGCCTGGTCACGGTGCAGCCCGGTGAGGACCCTGTTTTCAGCCCACTTCCGCCTGACGTGGCCCTCGGTACAACGTTGTTACGGCGCCAGGAGTCGCTCGAGTCGGCCCGCCAGACGGTGGCGTCGCTGAGTGAGGAGTTCCGTGCCAGCGCCAGTCGCCGGGACGCCCACCACCTGGTCGAGGTGATCGTCGGTGCCGCCCCGCTGCGCGACCGGCTGCGGGACCTGCAGGAGTCGGCGCGCACGGAGATCCTGTGGTTCTGCCGCGCCAACCCCCTGGCGATGGCGGGCGC
This sequence comes from Kribbella sp. CA-293567, assembly GCF_027627575.1. Classification (NCBI taxonomy): domain Bacteria; kingdom Bacillati; phylum Actinomycetota; class Actinomycetes; order Propionibacteriales; family Kribbellaceae; genus Kribbella; species Kribbella sp. CA-293567. Next base: position 244,911 of record NZ_CP114065.1, on the reverse strand, counting down.
GGAGAACACGGAGGAGTACGGCGCCCTGAGTCGCGGCGTCCGCTACCGAGCGATCTACGAGCGAGCGCTGCTGGAGACTCCCGGCGAGCTGGACACCATCGCCGAGGGCGTGAGCTGGGGCGAGGAGGCCCGGACGCTGCCGACGCTCCCGGTGCGGCTGGCCATCGTGGACCGCGCCACTGCCGTCTGTCCGCTCGTGCGGGACGAGGAGGCGGGCATCGGTGAGCCGACGGCCGCAGTGATCGGCAGAGGCCAGCTACTGGACGCGCTGCTCGCCTTGTTCGAGAGCCAGTGGGAGGCAGCGACGCCGGTGAAGCTCCAGTCCAACGAGGCGCAGGACCCGGAGGGACTGGACGACAACGAGCGCTTCCTGCTATCCCTGCTGGTCGCCGGAGTGCCGGACAAGTCGATCGCGTCGCAGCTCGGTATCAGCCGCCGGACCGTGCAGCGGCGGCTCGATCGAATGATGGCGCTGGCCGGGGTCGACACCCGTACTGGTCTCGCCTTCCAGGCCGCCCGCCGAAATTGGCTGTAGCCGGGGCCCGTGAGGGAGCCCCGGCTACAGCGGTCACCTACTTGAGCCCGTAGGCCCGGATGACGGTCTGGGTCACCTTGTTGCCGGCACTGTCACCAGCGACGACCTTCAGCGACACAGTCCCCTTGCCCGCCGGTACGACGGCCACGTAGCGGCCCAGCGCCCCGACAGTGATGACACGCCGCCACGTCTTGCCCTCGTCGAAGGACACCGACGCCTGCAGCGAGGTGGAGCGCGCAGCAGCCGCACCGGCCTGCTGGCGAACGCTGAACCCGATCACGTGCGGCCGGGCAGCCACCCGCCCGGTCAGGTCGGTCGGTACGTCGTACCCGACCTGCAGGAGCGGCAGAGCAACGGCCTTGTCAGCAGGAGCCTGCTTGGAGCGGAAGTCCCAGGCGGTCCGAGTGCTGGTGCCCCAGTTCCACTCGCCCTCCGTGTCGTTGCGCTCGGTCGCCAGTTCCAGCTTGTACGCCGCGTCGCCGCCGCTCGTGATGACGTCCTGCCACGCGTTGGGCAGCTCCGCCACGACAGCGCCGTTGCGGCTCAGTACTGCGGACGCCGAGGTGGTCTCGCCGACCGTGTAGTGGCCGTCAGCGTCGACGAAGGTCGGCACTCGCAGCGACAGCCGATCGCCGGTACGGGTGGAGACGACCCCAGGCGCTGCCGCCGGACGAACCACCGGACCGAACCAGGTCTCTTTGGACGTTCCCGGCTTGTAGCTACGCGGCAACGACGACATCCCGCCGAGCAGCGGACCCATGCTGTTCCAGGTGTAGAGGTGGTTCACCCGGTGCTGCCAAAGGGAGTCGCCGGTGGTCACCCACTCCTCCCGGACCTTCGGGGTCTGGACGAACCGCTGCGCGTCGTTCCAGGAGTAGTCCTGCCACGGACGCCAGCCGAAGCGCTGCTCCTTGGCCCAGTCGAAGCCACCGTTGTCGGCGTACGACGTGGTCACCCGCGCGCTGTTGGCGGTGGTCACCTTGTAGTCGATCTTCGGCGGGATGAAGCCGCTCGACACCTGCTGCACGTCGTACAGGTAGGGGCTCGAGGTGGTCAGCGTCAGGTCGATGGTCGCCTTGCCCTTGCGGATCCGGTCCAGCAGCTTCTGGCCGTCGTTGGCACCCGTCACCATCGCCGGGATCGGCTCCCGGTCGCCGACGGGCGTCCAGACGGTCCAGGCAGACCAGCCCGCCGGCCGCACCAGGATGATGCCCGCGGCACCGGCCTTGGCCGCCGCTGCGATCTGTTCCTGCTCACTGCCGTTGCCGTTGCCGTCCTCACTGGAGTTGAGCACAGCGATCGCGCCCTTGACGCCCTTGAGGTCCGGACCGGCCGCGACCAGCGGGAACTTCTTCTTGCCCTCGTACGACGGCGACTGGTGCAGCAGGTTGATGTCCAGCGGCCCACTGACCCCCGGGATGGCGGCCTGGACCAGCGGCGCGACCAATTGCCAGCGGGAGGAGAACTCGAAGCTGCCGGCCGTGACCGGCTTCGTGCCCGTCACCAGCACCTGCTTGACGGTGCTGAAGTGCATGACCCCGTGGCTGATGCTGCGGCCGTTCGGGTAGACCCGGTTCACGTAGTAGCTGAGCACGGCCTGCTGTTCGGACGGCTTGGGCGTCGTGATCGTGATCGGCACCGCCTTACGGGCGTCGATGACGATCTCGATGTCCTTGGTGACCGAGATGTTGGGGTCGGTGAAGAGGCTGACGTTCTCGTTCTGGACGTCGTAGTCCTCGACCAGTCCGTGCACCAGGTAGTTGCCTTCCTCGACCTGGACGGTGGCGGTCTCGCCATCGTCCAGCCAGCCGAGCACGTCCGACCGGGAGTTGTCACCGAACAGGCTGACCACCGGTACGCCGGTCGGCTTGCCGTCGCGGTCGACTGCCCGCACCGTGACGTTGTGCTTCGGCCCGGCCTTCAGCGTGCCGACCGCGGTGTGCGTCACCAGCCCATTGGCGCCGGTGGCGACGATCCAGCCGCTGTAGAGGCCCCGGACCAGCTTGGCCGGGTCAAGCGCGACCGGTACGTCGACGCTGCCACCGGACGGCACGGTGACGGTGCTGGGCACCGTGTACGCGTCCGTCTCGGGCTGCTTGGTGTCCAGGTTGGTGACCGAAACCGACAGGGTGAGGGTCACCGCGGCGGCAGAGTCGTTGGTGTACGTGACGGTCTTGGTGGAGCCGGCACTGACCAGACCGAAGTCGGCCGTCGCGGTCGCGTAGACCTTCTGCGCGACGGCACGGGCGACGTCCACCCGGCCGGAACCCTGGGCGTAGACGCTCAGCTTCTGGTTGGTCTCGGCGGTGCTGACCAGCGCGTTCTTGAGCCGGTCGGCCTTCCAGTCCGGGTGGGCCTGGGCGAGCAACGCGGCCGAGCCGGCCACGTGCGGCGTCGCCATCGACGTACCGGAGGCGGCGGTGTAGAGGTCGTCGATCGGCTGACCCATCGCCGTACCGGCCGCGCGGGCCGCGACGATGTCGACGCCGGGTGCGGTGATCTCGGGCTTGAGACCGTCGTCGCCGAGCCGCGGTCCGCGGCTGGAGAAGTCGGCCAGCTCGTCGTCGCGGTCGACGGCTCCGACGGTCAGCGCGGCCGGCGACGTGCCGGGAGTGCCGACGCTCTGGTCGGCGCCGTCGTTGCCGGCGGCCACCACGAACAGCGTGCCGGACGACGCGGTGATCCGGTCGACCGCCTGGCTGAGCGGGTCGGAGCCGTCGGTCGGGCCGCCGCCGAGGCTCATGTTGACGACCCGGGCGCCCTCGGCCGCGGCCCACTCCATCCCGGAGATGATCCCGGACTCGAAGCCGAAGCCGTCGTCCCCGAGGACCTTGCCGATCAGCAGGTCGGCCTTCGGCGCGACGCCCTTGCGGGTGCCGCCGGCGCCCGCGCCGGTGCCGGCGATCGTCGCCGCGACGTGGGTGCCGTGGCCGAAGTGGTCGGCCGGGCCGGTCGGGCTGTCGGAGAAGTCCTTGGCCTCCTTGACCTTGCCCTTCAGGTCCGGGTGGTCCGCGTCGACACCGGTGTCCAGTACGGCGACCGTGACACCGCTGCCTTCGTAGCCGGCCTGCCAAGCGGCGGGCGCGCCGATCTGCGGCACGCTCTTGTCGAGCACCGGGCGGACCCGGCCGTCGAGCCAGATCTTCGCGATTCCCCGGCTCAGCGAGCGGGCGTTCCGGGTCGGCTCCAGCGACCTCCACAGCGCGGGCAGCTCGCCCTTGGTCGCCTTGACCGCGGCGGCGCCGATCGAGTCGAGGGACCGCGTGGTTGTCGTACCGGTGAGGGCCTGGGCCCGGGCGGCGGACGGATCGGCGTACCGGATGATCAGCGGCAGGGTGGTCGCGGCCGAGTCGCCGAAGCCGTCGGCGATCAGCTCGTCGACGTCGAAGAGGTCGGCGTCCAGGACACCGGTCGAGATGTACGGCACGGCGTCGCTCGGCAGGACGCGCAGGGCGCCGTCCACCTCGAGGGTGTGGAAGGCGATCCGCTCGCGGCCGGCGGCCGGGCGGACACTGGCCGCCTTCTTGCCGTTGCCGGCGTCGCTGACCTCGACGACGTCACCGGTGATCAGCGTGACGACCGACGACTTCCCCGGTACGCCGTTCGCGCGCGGGCCGGTGGGGGTGGTGGGTGGCGCGGCACCGGCGGGGATCACCGCGGCGACGCTGAGCGCGAGGACGGCCGCGACGGTGGCGGCGGCCTTCCTGGACGGCACAGGTACGGGGGAGGACATGGGCAGGATCTCCTCTTCGAGAGGCTTCGGGGGGCAGGGCACCTCTTGCGAGTGAGTCTGCAACCGGAACCCGCGCCCATGCCCTGTCCAGCACTGCCGTAGCTGCGACATGGCGCAAGCGCGCCATCGCGACATCATGCTGAACTCAGGGGAAACAGCCGGCTACTCGCCGATCTTCTTCGACCGGAGCAAGATCTTGGAGTCGACCGCCGCGGTGGTACCGGCCTCCGGCGACTGGGTGACGACGACCCAGTTGCGGTCGCTGACCAGCAGCCTGCCCTGGCCCGTGGCGTCCTCCTCGGTCAGATAGAAGAAGCCGGCCGCCTGCATCGTGTCCTGCGCCAGTTGGTGGTTCACCCCGACCACGTTCGGTACGACGGCGCTCCGCGACTCCTGCGGCGGAGTCGGCGGCTTGGACGAGCTGGGAGCAGCCGGAGGAGTGCTGGGAGGCGGGGTGCTCACAGGGGCGCTGGGAGGAGTGCTGACTGGATTGCTGGCCGGCACACTCGTAGTGACAGTGACTGTGGGCTGCTGTTGGGGCTGCTCGCCACCGTCACCGCCACAGCCAGTAGCCAGCAGAAGCAGCGGTACACACCAGGCGATCCTCATCGGCGTCCCCTCTCGTCACTGCAGGTTACTGCTTGCGACAATCTCACCATGACGGCACAGCAGTTGGTGCGCAGGTGGGCGTGGGTCGGGACGTTCCTGGTCGGCGGCGGGCTCTATCTGCTCGTCCTGGCGGTTCTGACCGACACCAACAACCCCAATCTCTTTCCCACGATGATCCTGCTCGGTGCGCTCGTCGTACCGCTCACGTTCGTCATGTTCGCCGCCGGCCGGTCCGGCCGCTGGCTGATCGACGGACCGACGCTCGGTGGCTCGCTGCTGTTCGGTGGCGTGGTCGGGGTGGTGGTGGCAGGCCTGCTCGAGTACGACGCGATGCGCAAGCTCGGGACGCTCCCGATGCTCGGTGTCGGCCTGATCGAGGAGGCGGCCAAGCTGATCGTGCCAGCCGTCCTGGTGGTTTTCTTCGGCCACCGCTACCGGCACTCGATCGGCACCGGCATCATCATCGGCGTCGCGGTCGGCACCGGCTTCGCCGTCCTGGAGACGATGGGCTACGCCTTCGTCGCGCTGCTCCAGTCCGGCGGCAACGTCGGCGCGGCGGAGCAGTCACTCTTCATCCGCGGCCTGCTGTCGCCGGCCGGACATGCCTCCTGGACCGGGATCACCTGCTGGGGCCTGTGGCGCTTCGTCGTAGAGCCGGCCGGCAAGCGGTTCCTCGGCTTCCTCGGACTGTACGCCGTCGCTGTCGCGCTGCACACCGCCTGGGACGGCATCGGCGGCAAGCTCACCTACGCGATCGTCGGCGTGATCAGCATCGGCCTGCTGCTCACCGGCCTCCGGCACGCTCAGCGCCAGGACGCGTTGCCCGCCCACGCCGTCTAGATCCCAGGAGCCGATCGATGCCGACCCTGCCCGACTTCAGGCTGGAGACCTACTTCTCGCGCTGGGAGTTCAGCGCCCGCTACCACCTGACTGCCTCCGACGCGGAGACGATCGCGGTGTCCGAGCTGCTGGAACTCGCCGACGACGACGGCCGGCGCCGGTGGGAGACGCTTGCCCTCGGCTACACCGAGACGCGCGGGCTGCCCGCGTTGCGGGAGGAGATCGCCCGCACGTACGACGGCGTCGTACCGGCGGACGTGGTGTGTTTCGCCGGAGCGGAGGAAGCGCTCTACCTGGCGATGCACGCGTTGCTGGAGACGGGTGACCACGCCGTCGTGGTGACACCCAACTACCAGGCCGCCGAGACGATCCCGTTGTCGATCTGCGAGGTCACCGGTGTCGCATTAGTTGCCAGCAGCAACTGGATGCTGGATGTCGACGCGGTCGAACGGGCGCTCCGGCCGAACACCCGGCTGGTCTCGGTCAACTTCCCCAACAACCCGACCGGCGCCGTACCCGAGTTGGCCGACTGGCTACGGCTGGTGCGGTTGTGCGACGACCGCGGCATCACCCTGTTCAGCGACGAGGTGTACCGGGGTCTGGAGCTCGACCGAGAACCCTTGCCACAGGCAACGGATCTGTCCGCGACGGCCGTCTCGCTGAACGTGATGTCGAAGGCCTACGGGCTACCGGGCCTGCGACTCGGCTGGATCGCCTGCCGGGACCACGCGCTGCTGGACAAGCTGGAGCGGGCCAAGCACTACACGTCGATCTGCAACTCCGCGCCGAGCGAGATCCTCGCACTGATCGCCCTGCGGGCTCGCGACCAGCTGCTCGACCGCAACCGCGGCATCGTCGCGGCCAACCTGCCGTTGTTCGAGGAGTTCTTCGGCCGCTATCCCGAGCTGTTCGAGTTCGCCCGCCCACAAGGCGGTTGCGTCTGCTACCCGCGCTATCTCGGCGCGGACGGGGTGGAGGCGATGTGCACCCGGCTGGTCGAGGAGGCTGGAGTCCTGCTGCTGCCGTCGCGCATCTATCGCTCCGAGCTGACCAGTACTCCGGCCGACCGGTTCCGCGTCGGGGTCGGCAGGCGCGCGCCGCAAGAAGCTCTGGCGCGGTGGGCAGCGTGGCTGGAGCAGCGCAGTTGACACCGGAAATCGATTTTCCATCCTGATCGAATAGCTCTGGCCCGATCCGGGATCCCGTGCAAGGTTCGTAGCCGACCAGTGCCACCGTCGCTCCGCCCGTTCCGACGTCTGGAAGGCCGATCCCCATGAAACGACGCACATTTCTCGGCAGTATCGCCGCGGCCGGTGTGACCGCGACCGCGCTCCCGAACGTGATCACCCCCGCTACCGCCCGAGCCGCCACCTACAAGAAGCGCCTGACCGGCGCGGACCTGGACACCAACAGCCGCTGGCGAGTAGCCGGCACCGACCTCGGCATTCCCTACGTGCTCGAGAACGGCTCCATCGGCTACCTCTTCGGCGACACCTTCAACTCCCCCTGGCCGGAGCAGCCCAACAACGACTGGCGCTCCCCGGTGATGCTGCGCTCGGCGGTCCATCCCGGCGCGGCCGGCGGCATCGTCTTCGACAGCGCGGCCCGCGTCGCCGGCAACGGCCGGGCGCCCGAGGTGATGCACAACGGGCACAACGGGATCGGCATCGACGGCCTCTGGGAGGTCACGGTGATCCCCAACGACGGCATCAGCTTCCCCGAGACCGGCCGCCAGCTGATCTCGTACATGAGTATCGAGAACTGGAACTCGGCCGGCCCGAACGGCCCGCAGTGGAAGTCCCGGTACGCCGGTCTGGCCTACTCCGACAACGGCAACGACTTCGTCCGGACCAACCTGAAGTGGTTCAACAGCGGCAACAACCTCGATCCGTTCCAGATGTGGACGATGCAACGCGACGGCGACTGGGTCTACGTCTTCTCGGTCCGCTCCGGCCGCCAGGACGGCCCGATGATGTTGCGCCGGGTGCGCTGGGACCGGCTGTTCTTCCCGGAGTCCTACGAGGGCTGGGGCTGGAACGGCAGCAACTGGGGCTGGGGCCGGCCGTGCACGCCGATCCTCAACGGCCGCTTCGGTGAACCGTCGGTCCGCCGGCTGAGCGACGGCACCTGGGCGATGGCCTACCTGAACTGCGCCACCGGCAACATCGTCACCCGGACCGCGGCCGGCCCCGACCAGGCCTGGACGAACGAGCGGATCCAGGTCACCTTCGCCCAGGAGCCGGCCCTGTACGGCGGATTCATCCACCCGTGGTCGACCAAGGCAGCCGGTGGCCTGCACCTGATGGTCTCGAAGTGGACCCGCAACGCCGGCGGCGGAAGTACGGCGTACCACGTCAGTCAGTACGCCGGTTCTCTGTAGGTAAGTAGTCGGCTACACCTACTGGTCCGGTAAATAACTAACCACCGCGAAAAGTGGTCTGTTGCATAATGCGCAACGGAAACTGCGGAAGCTGCTCGTTAACACCACGTTTCGGGCAGCTTTCCGCGCGAGTACGCTCTCACGACTTAGTAACGGATGCTCCTGAACTATTGACGGGTCCGCCGAAGCTGGGCAATTCTCTACGCCACTGAACGACAGGTTCATACCAGTCAGCCGGAGGCCGATCCGGCTACTTCGTTAGAGGTGGGATCCGATGAAGTTCCGCTCCCTTGCCGTCGCCGCTGTCGCGGCTCTGTCCCTTACCGCCGTTGCCGCCTGTGGCGGCAGCTCGGACGACAAGAAAGACGCCGCCGCCTCCGGGCCGACGACGATCGATGTCTGGTTGATGAAAGGCAGCGTCTCCGACGACTTCCTGAAGCGGTTCGAGGCGGACTTCGCCGCGAGCCACCCGGACGTCAAGGCCAACGTCCAGATCCAGGAGTGGAACGGGATCGGCGCGAAGATCATCGGCGCGCTGGCCAGCAAGGACGCGCCGGACGTGATCGAGGTCGGCAACACCCAGGTCGCGCAGTACTCGGCCAGCGGTGGCGTCAAGGACCTGACCGACAAGAAGTCCGACCTCAAGGGTGACGACTGGATCGAGGGTCTGGCCGGGCCGGGCCTGTACGAGGGCAAGCAGTACGGCATCCCGTACTACGCGGCGAACCGGGTCGTGGTCTACCGCAAGGACCTGTTCCAGGCGGCCGGCGTGACCCCGCCGAAGACCCGCGACGAGTGGCTCGCCTCGACTGCCAAGCTGAACACCGGCGGCAACCAGGGCATCTACCTGCCCGGCCAGAACTTCTACGTCCTGTCCGGCTTCATCTGGGACGAGGGCGGCGACCTCGCGGTCAAGGACGGCGACCAGTGGAAGGGCGGCCTGTCCTCCCCGGAGGCGCTGAAGGGGATGGACTTCTACAAGCAGATCCAGGCGCTCGGCAAGGGCCCGAAGGACTCCGACGAGGCGAAGCCGACCCAGACCGACGTCTTCGCGCAGGGCAAGGTCGCGCAGATGATCGCGGTACCGGGCGCGGCCGAGCTGATCGTCCAGGCCAACCCGGCGCTGAAGGGCAAGCTGGGCTTCTTCCCGATCCCCGGCAAGACCGCCGACAAGCCGGGTGCCGTCTTCACCGGTGGCTCTGACCTGATCATCCCGGAGGCCTCGGACGGCCAGGACGCGGCGTACACGTTCATCAAGGAGCTGGCCGGCGAAAAGTGGCAGACCGACCTCGCCAAGACGATGAAGTACGTGCCGAACCGGACCAGCCTGGCCTCCTCGGTCGGCGCTGACGAGGGCGTCGCGGCGATGGCGGCCGGTGCCGCCAACGGCAAGGCCACCCCGAACTCCCCGAACTGGGCCGCCGTCGAGGCGAAGAACCCGATCAAGGAGTACCAGACCAAGGTGCTGACCGGCGGTGACCCGGCCGCCGCGGCCAAGGCCGCCGACGAGATCATCACCCAGGCCCTGAACACCAAGTAGAGCCATGGCTGTGGCTGAAGCAGAGACCACCACAGCAGCCCCCGCCCCCGGGACCGGTACGCCGGCCCCGGCCCGGCGGGGGCGACCCCTGTGGGCCCGTCTGCTGCCCTATCTCCTGGTCGCGCCGACCATCGTCGGTACGGCGTACCTGCTGGTCTATCCGCTGATCCGCAACCTGCTGATCTCGCTGCAGAAGTTCGGCATCGCGCAGCTGATCCGCGGTGGCGCCGAGTTCGTCGGCCTCGACAACTACGCGCAGATCCTGTCCGACGACATGTTCTGGGGCGTGGTCGCCCGGACCTTCGTCTTCACCGCCATCAACGTCAGCCTGATCATGGTGCTGGCCACCCTGGTCGCCCTGCTGATCGGTGCCCTGGGCAAGTGGATGCGGTTCGCCGTGATGGGTGGCCTGGTGGTCGCCTGGGCGATCCCGGTGATCGCCGCGACCACCGTCTTCCAGTGGCTGTTCCAGTCCCAGCTGGGGGTGGTGAACTGGATCCTGGTCGCGCTCGGCTTCGAGCAGTTCGACGGCAAGGCCTGGTTCGCCGACGGCAACTCGACCTTCGCGATCATCGTCTTCCTGATCGTCTGGCAGTCGGTGCCGTTCGCGGCGCTGACCCTGTACGCCGCGATCACGACGGTGCCGAAGGAACTGCACGAGTCGGCCCAGATCGACGGCGCCGGCTCGGTGAAGACGTTCTGGCTGATCACCTTCCCGATCCTGCGGCCGATGTTCGGGCTGATCCTGTGCCTGGAGGTGATCTGGGTGTTCAAGTGCTTCGTCCAGATCTGGGCGATCAGCCAGGGCGGCCCGGGCAACGCCACCCTGACGCTGCCCGTCTACGCCTACCAGATCGCCCAGTCGCTGAACCGCTACGACCTGGGGGCGGCGATCTCGATGGTCACCGTACTGATCCTGGCCGTCGTCCTGCTGGCCTACTTCCGGCAGATGTTCAAGGAGGAGGGCGAACTGTGAGAACCCGCCTCAGTCGCAAGATCACCTTCAACCTGCTGGCCCTCGGCGTGCTGGCGTTCTCGGTCTTCCCCGTCTACTGGATGGTGCTGACCGCGTTCAAGCCGACCAAGGACATCCAGGCCGAGACGCCGACGTTCCTGCCGACGAACATCACCTTCACCCATTTCGGTACCGCGGTGAACGCCGACGGCTTCTGGATCTTCTGGCGCAACAGCGCGATGGTCGCGGTCAGTGCCGTGCTGCTGTCACTGGTCATCGCCTGCCTGGCGGCGTACGCGGTCGGCCGGATGAAGTGGAAGGGCCGGCAGGCGTTCATCCTGATGGTGTTCATCGCCCAGATGACGCCGTGGGAGGCGCTGCTGATCCCGATGTACGTGATCTCGCGGGACACCGACATGCTGGACAAGCTGCCGATGCTGACCCTGATCTACTTCATGATGACGCTGCCGTTCACGATCGTGACGCTGCGCGGATTCCTGAAGGGCATCCCGGTCGAGCTCGAGGAAGCCGCCCAGGTCGACGGTTGCAACCAGTTCGAGGCGTTCCGGCGGATCGTCTTCCCGCTGCTCGCCCCCGGCCTGTTGTCGACGTCGCTGTTCGGCTTCATCACCGCGTGGAACGAGTTCGCCTTCGCCAACCTGCTGATCATCAAGAACCAGGACCAGCGCACGCTGCCGGTCTGGCTCTCGTCGTTCAGCAACACCTTCGGCACCGACTGGGGCGCGACGATGGCCGCCGCGACCCTGTTCATGCTCCCGGTCCTGCTGATCTTCCTGGTCCTGCAGGGACGAGTGACGACCGGCGTCGCCGCCGGAGCCGTCAAGGGCTAGTCGCCTTCACCGAACGTCAGCCGCGTCGTGATCCGGTACCGGTCTCCTCTGTAGAGGGAGCGGGTGTACTCGATCACGGCGCGGTCGGCATTGCGGGTCGTCCGCTCGAACAACAGTGCCGGCGAGTGCAGCGGTACGCCGAGCAGCGCCGCCTCCTGCGCGTCGGTCACGGTCGGCTCGGTCGTCTGTACGGCGTCCTTCGCCGCCACCCCGTACCTCGAGCGCAGCAACCCGTAGAGCGAACCGATCTCGAAGTCGCGGCCGGTGATACCGGACACGAACGCCGCCGGGATCCTGATCCGCTCGATGCACATCGCGGCGCCGTCGACCAGCCGCAGCCGGACCACCGAGACCAGTTGGTCGCCCGGCGAGATCTCCAGCCGCTGCCCGAGCCGCGCACCGGCCGGCTCGATCTCGAAACTGATCAGCCGGCTCTGCCAGGGCGTGCCCTCGGCCGGCGGTACCTGGAAGTCGCCCTCCGCGGTGGGCTCGAGCGCCTGGTGGATCTTGCGTGAGCTGGTGAAGGTGCCGCGACCGTGCTCGCGGACCACCAGGCCGTCACGGGCCAGGTCGTCGAGCGCGGCGCGCAGGGTCGGCCGGGAGACGCCGAGCGACTCGCTCAGGCTGCGCTCGGACGGCAGTGGCTCACCCGGGTTGCGAAGCTCGATCAAACGCAGCAGGCGGTCCCGCGCTTCGGTCCTTCTCATCGAGCAATCCTAGCAATCTTTACCAGTGGTTGGACCAGTGGGAGCGCGATCATTCCGTAGCGAACGCTTGACTTGACCACTTGGATAGACCATTTTACTAACCAGATCTCCGCCCCGAGACGAAGGTGTGTAACTCCATGAACCGATCACGCAAGCTCCGCATCACCGCGACGGCCGTCGTACTGGCCGCCCTCGCCACCACCGGCGCCGGCACGGCCGCCAACGCCCGCACCAGCCCCGAGAAACTGGCTGCGTGCGGGGCGTTCTTCGACGACTTCAACTACAGCTCCCGCACCGACCCGAACTTCACCAACCGCCGATGGCAGGTCCGGACCAACGCCGGTGGCCCCGGCGTCGGCGGCGCGATCTGGGCCGCGAGCAACGTCACCTTCCCGACCGTGGACGGCCAGAAGTCGCTGCAGTTGCGCGCCTCCACCAACGGAACGCCCAGCGGTACGACGCACGCGCAGGTCCAGCAGCGCGATCTGCGGTTCTTCGAAGGCACCTACGCGACCCGCTTCAAGTTCAGTGACACTCCGGTCAGCGGCGCCGACGGCGACCGGGTGAACCAGACCTTCTACACGATCTCCCCGCTCGACTACGACTGGGAGCCGACGTACAGCGAGCTCGACATCTCCGAGTACCTGCCGAACGGCGGCTGGGGTGAGACCGGGCCGGTCAACTTCCTGACCAGCTGGAACACCTACCAGGCCGATCCGTTCGACGGCTGGCGGATCAGTGCCGCCCGCCGGTTCAGCCACGCCGGCTGGCACACGCTGGTCGCCACGGTCGGCGCCGGGCACGTGAAGTACTACATCGACGGCGCCCTCGTCGCCGACCACACCACCGACGACGCCGGGCGCTCGGTCTACCCGCGGCGGCCGATGACGCTGAACTACAACCAGTGGTTCATCGACCTGGAGAAGCACACCGGCGGCACCAGCGCCTACGTGCAGTCGGCGGACTGGGTCTACTACGCCAAGAACGAAGTACTGTCGCCGGCCACCGCCACCGCGCGGGTGAACTCCTACCGCTCGGCCGGCGCCTCCCACGCGGACACGATCAGCTGCTGAAACGGTGACCCGTCAGTAGCGTGAGACGGCCCGCGCGACCCATGGACTTTCCGTTCCGGACTGAGTACGGTCCGTTACGGCGTCCGCACCACGCCACCGTCGGAGAAGGACCTTTCGGTCCTCCTCCCACCGGACGGTGAGGTGCTGCCCGCCAGTAGCGCCTCACTGGTGGATGGGCGAGCAGCCCGTGGCAGGAGCCGCGAGCTGATGGGGGCCTGTACACCTAGGTGGGGCGGCCGAGCGCCTGCGCTCCCGCCCCACCGACTCAACTCCGACCGCCGCGGTCCGAGCCGGGAGAACCGATGGTCCGCACCAGGTTGACCACCGTGGGGATCGAGCCCGACTCCCAGTTCGAGGTCTGGCAGGCCCTGCTCAGCGACGCTCTCTACCCGATCGGCATCAGCCCGGTCAGCCCCCGGCCGGCCGGCTTCCACGCCGACTTCACCGCGTCCAGGGGCCGGTACGACGAGCATCACCCGCGGCGTCCTCGACCCGATGCGCAGCGAGGTCTCGGCGACCACCGCGGCGAACGGTCCGGACGAGCTGCTGCAACTGGTGGTGCACGGCGGCGAGCAGCGGCTGATCCGGGCCCGCGGTGCCACCACGGCGTTCTCCCCACGGAACCTGCTGATTCAGGGCGCCGACGAGCCGTGCGCGCACATCCATCTGCGCCGGCACGACGTGATCATGCTGAACGTACCGATCGCCCGGCTGTCCTACGACGTCTCGACCCTGCGCAGGTCGATGTTCGCCCCGCTGCCTCTGCCTGAGGCGGCCGGCGCCGTCCTGCGTTCGGCCGCTCAGCACGTCCTGACGGCTTCGTCGCCTCTCGACGCCGCCGCGGTCGAGCCCTACCTGCTGGGCGTCGCCGAACTCGTACTGCGGACCGCGGCCGGCGACGAGGCGGATCAGGCCGACACGATCCCCGCTCGCCGCCAGCAGGTTCTCGACCACCTGGCGGCGAACCTCCATGACGAGACGCTCACCGCGCAGGACGTGGCGGAGGCCCTCAACATGTCGCGCCGACGGTTGTATCTGCTCTTCGAGGGTGAAGCCGCGATCGGGGAGCGGCTGCGGTCGATGCGGCTCGAACGCGCCCGCGCGCTGCTGCGGGACCCGGCCAAGGCGCAGTGGGGAGTCGAGCGGATCGCCCGGGCGTGCGGCTTCCGCAGCCGCTCCCACTTCTCCCGGATCTTCACGGCGGCCACCGGAACGACGCCGCGCGACTTCCGCCGCTGAGCCTTCCGGGTTGCACGGAATCGCACCAGGACTGCACGCCCGGGCACCGCCGGGGATCGTCGCGGGCCGCTCAGGTGGAGATTCTTGACGGGCCAAGGTCCCCGCCCGGAAGGAATTCTCCGATGACCGACTCGCTCCTGGCTGGACGGCGCTCCCGCCGTACCGGCGCGCTGCTTGCTCTTTCCGTCGCCGCAGTCGCGCTGCTGGCACCCGCTGCTCAGGCCAACGCGGTCGAGTTCGACCCCGACGACGCCTCCGCCACCATGCAGCGCGGTACCGGCACACTGACCGACCCCTGGGTCCCGATGCTGTCCGCCAGGACCACCTGCGACTCGACCACGTTGTTCGGCAACTACTCGTCGAGCACCGGCCACCGCGACCCGATCGTCACGCTGCCTGCCGGCACCTGGATGGGCGTCCGCTACCTCGTCCGTGGCGGCTACTCGGCCAACGTGCTGTGGCACGGCGGCGACAAGTGGGGCTTCATGCGCGACGACTGCATCTCCTACTGACCCCGAAAGGCATCTGATGAACACTCGCACCCTCGCGACCACCGTCGTCGCCATCGCCGCCCTGATCACCCCGCTGGCAGTCACCCAGACCGCCTCGGCCGCCACTCTCAAAACCGTCTGCGCCGACGACCTGTACGTCCGCGACACCGCCTCCGGCCAACTGATCGGCACCCTCTACCGCGGTCAGCACTTCAACCTCTCCCGGTACTCCGCCAGCGGCCAGTGGGCCGAAGGCGCCGCCTGGGGCAACGTCAACAAATGGGGCTGGGTCCAGTCCGGCTGGTTCTGCTGATCGCTCTTCTGTTTCCAGAGGTTTGCTGGATCGTCGGACAAGCTTTGCCGGGTTCGACGTTCGATCGGGCTACGCCGAGGGCAGACTGAAGGCGATGCAGTGGTTCCCAACCGCCCCTGGGAGATTGCCGTGCCTGCTCTTCGTGCTCTGCGTCCGGCCGTGGTCGTCGGCGTCCTGCTGGCGTTGCTCGCGTTCGGGATCAAACCCTCGACCGCGGCCTCGACAGCGAATCTGACGGTCGCCGCGGCGATCCAGCAACAGAACGGGTCGGTCGGCACGGTCGAGGGCTACGTGGTCGGTCAACCGACGGCCGCGAACACGGTGATCCGCAGTGGTTTCACCGGGGACACGGCGCTGGCGCTGGCCGACTCGGCTTCGCAGACGAGTACGGCGTCGATGCTCTACGTGCAGATCCCGAGCGGCTTCCGCGCGCAGTACGGGCTGAAGACGAAGCCCGGGTTGCTCGGCACGAAGATCAGCGTGACCGGGACGCTCACGCCGTACTTCACTCCGCACGCGGGGCTGAAGGACCCGACCGCGTTCGGCGGTGGCGGTGGGACCGACCCGGGCGATCCGCCGGACCCGAGCGACTACTACGCGCCCGCGGCCGGCAAGACGGGCGCGGCGCTCAAGGCCGCGCTGCACACGATCATCTCCAGCCAGACCAAGCTGAGCTACGACCAGGTCTGGAACGCGCTCAAGGACACCGACCAGGATCCCGCCAACGCGAACAACGTGATCCTGCTGTACTCCGGCCGCTCGCAGAGCAAGGCCACCAACGGCGGCGGCGTCAACGACTGGAACCGTGAGCACGTCTGGGCCAAGTCGCACGGTGACTTCGGTACGGCGACCGGCCCCGGTACCGACGTGCACCACCTGCGCCCCGAGGACGTGTCGGTCAACTCCGCCCGCGGCAACCTCGATTTCGACAACGGCGGCGCTGCCGTGGCGGAGTGCTCGGGATGCGCGGCGGACGGCGACTCGTTCTCCCCGCGAGCCGCTGTTCGCGGTGACGTCGCGCGGATGATCCTTTACATGGCGGTGCGCTACGAGGGTGGTGACGGCTGGCCGAACCTGGAGCCGAACAACTCGGTCGGCAACGGCTCGGCGCCGTACATCGGCAAGCTGACGGTGCTGAAGGCGTGGAGCGCGGCCGACCCGCCGGACGCCTTCGAGAAGCGCCGCAACCAGGTCATCTTCGACACCTGGCAGCACAACCGCAACCCGTTCATCGACCACCCCGAATGGGTCAACTCGATCTGGCCCTAGCACGTAGGTTGAGAGACATGAGCCCTTCCATCCCACGCTTCCACCTGGCCATGCCGGTCGACGACCTCGCCGCCGCCGCGGAGTTCTACGGCACCGTGATCGGCTGCGAGCGCGGTCGCAGCTCCGACACCTGGATCGACTGGAACCTGCGCGGCCACCAGTTCGTGACCCACCTGGCCCCGGCTCGCCCACAGGCTGTTCACAACCCTGTGGACGGCCACGACGTCCCGGTCCCGCACTTCGGCCTGATCCTGGAGATCCCCGACTTCCACGCGCTGGCCGACCGCTTCCGCGCCGCCGGCACCGCCTTCGTCATCGACCCCTACCTCCGCTTCGAAGGCAAACCCGGCGAGCAGTGGACGATGTTCCTGCACGACCCGGCCGGCAACGCCCTGGAGTTCAAAGCGTTCGCCAACGACGAAGACGTCTTCGCCACCTGACCCTGCGACTGGTCGTAGACGTCAGCCGTTGATCCGGAAGGTCGTGTTGCCGACCTGTCGGGTCGAGGCCGCCGGGCCTCGGACGTGCTTTCCGCCGCCGCGCGGATCAGCCTGCGTGACGGCCGGCGCCGGCGTACCGGCCAGTGCGATCCCAGCATGAGCGGCTGACTGCCCGACCCGCGTCTGCACCCACTCCTCGAGACCGGGATCGGCCAGCGAAACCCGTTCCCCGCTCGGGCTGTCCCGCAGCATGCCGCGAGCCACCAACCCGTGCCGGGCGGCATCGACCTCCTGCCACTTCCCGGGCCCGGCGGCCTGCGTCTCGCTCGGCATCGCCAACCCCCGCGGCCCCCGTACGGCGACCTTGGCCAGCAACTCCTTTTCCGCGACCGAGCACGCATTCCACGCGGCCTGGTAGAAAACCCGGCTCTGCGCATTCACCTGAGCCGTCGCGTGTTTGGCCACTTCGACCCCCACCCCGTACGGCGGCTGCGCGAATCGCAATGCCGTCTCGGCCAGCTCCCGCAGCCGGCTGGGATTGCCGTTGGCCGCCTTGAGCAGATTCTCCACCGCCGCCGGCTGGTACGGAATTCCTGCTCGCCGCAGTGGCTCGGTCACGCTCGGCCGCAACTCGTCGGGAGTCAGCGCCCCACACTCCCGTACGTCGAACCGCCCGGTCACCCCCGTCGCGATCCCCGACATCCCTCCCGACGCGGCCATCAGCCGGGTCGCGGCCAGCTCGCCGCCAGCGCCCACGAGGTACACCGGCTGCCCCTTGCGCTCCAGATGAGCCGACAGTTCGGTCAGCGCCGCCAGGTCTCGTTCGGTCGCGACGTCGAGGTTGTCGACCATCAGCATCACCGGCTGCCGCTTCTTCCCGCCCAGCTCGCCCAGGTCGTCGGCGAGCTGGTTCAGCGTGCTGCTGACGCCGTCCTTGCCGGGCGCGTCCCATTGCTTCTTGACCACCGCCTGCACCGGCGCGACGCCGAAACGCAGCTCGGCCCCGTTCTGCTGGCCGCGGCTGCGCTGGGTGAGGTCCCGCAGCGTCTTCTTCAGCTTGCGCAGCGCGAAGTAGCCGTGCCGCTTGCGCAGCCCGCCGAGGTCCTCGCTGACCGCCCGGACGAAACGGTTCTCCAGCGGCTCCCGCGGCGACGCGTCGACCCGGATCGCGATCCAGCCGCTGCGCCGGGCGAGGTCCTGGGCGCGGTCGAGCTCGAGACTCTTGCCCATCCCCGGAGCGCCGGTGAAGAGCACCGAGTTGCTCTCGGGCCCGCGCCGGTCGAGGGAGATCGGCCGGCCCAGCCGATCCGTCCGGGTGACCGCGTACGCCGGGCGCCGGGGCGTGCCGAAGACCTGACTCATCCCGCCAGCCAACGCGCTCCGGGCGTCCGCCGGATGAACTGACGCTGAACCCCTCGGAACGCTTGATGCCGCAAGTCCCGGAAAAGTTGCGGTAAATGCACGGCTATTTCTATTTGTTTCGGCAATTGCCCTTTTCGCCGGTAAACTCTAGGCAATTACCGCAGGCTCGTGTAATCCTGCGAAAATGAACACAGGGGTGGGACGTCTGCGGACCGGAACGGCCGCACTGGTGGGAATTACGGCGATGCTGGTGGCGGCTCCGGCCGCGGCCGGAGCCGTCACGGCAACAGCCACGACCTCGGCTATCGCGGTGCCGGCCAAGGCCCAGTCGCCGGACCCGAAACTGACCGTCGCCGGCGTGACGCTCGGCCGGACCACGGTCGCCGTCTCCGGCCTCAACCGGGTCGCGGTGCCGGTCACGGTCAAGGCCGGCTACAACTCCGACGATCCACTGGACGACGGCACCGTGCTCAACGTCTTCCTGCGCCGTACCGGTGGGACCGGTGCGGTCCGGACGATGATCGCGGGCCACCTGAAGCTGACCGCCGGCACGCTCAAGAACGGCACCTGGACCGGCACGGTCGAGGTGCCCTCGACGGCGAACGGGACGTTCAAGGTCTACGGCGTACGGCCCGGCACCATCCTCGACGGCTCGGACGGCAGCATGACGACCGAGACACCGTTCGACGGTCCGAGCATCGCCGTCACCGGCTTGCACGTGCCGAAGCTCGGCGTCTCGGTGATCCCCCGGGTGGTGCCGTTCGGCCAGGCCTTCCAGGTGAAGGCCGCCATCTACGACTCGGTCACCCGCAAGCCCTACGGCAGCCGCATCCTGCTCCAGGTCGTCAACGACAACCTCTGCGTCGAGTACGACGCCGGCTCGAAGTACACCGATCGGGCAGGCATCCTGCTGACCAGCTTCCCGGCGGCCGCCGCCGACTCGCTGGTCTGCGTGCGAGTGCGCGGCAAGTTCTTCGACACTCTCGGAACCGGGTTCTTCGTCCTCCGGCCCGGCATAGTCGGCGCCACCCCGTCGAAGACCAGCGCGAAGGTCGGCACCATTGTCCCGGTCAACGGCACGGTCGCCGGTGCTCCGTCCAACTGCCCGATCTTCCTGCAGCGGTTGCGGGGCGCGAGCCAGTGGCGCGGAGTCAGCCAGGACGTGGTCCGGCAGAGCGGCCGCTTCACGCTGCTGGCGCAGCCGCCGTACGCCGGGAACATCATCTACCGCGCGTACTTCCCCACCTGCTCGCGCTTCCAGGCCGGTGTCAGCAAGAGCTTCGTCATCAAGGGAATCTGACGATGAGCCTCAGAGGCGCGACGGTCGCCGTACTGGCCGTGCTCGGCTCGACGTTGGTCGCGGTGCCGACGGCGCAAGCGGCTCCGGACCCGAAACTGACGATTACCGCCGTCACGCTGGGCCGCTCGGCGGTCGCGGTCTCGGGGCTCAACACGGTCGCCGTACCGGTGCGGGTGAAGGCCGGCTACGACTCCGCCGATCCGCAGGCGCAGTACTTGTCGCTCGTGGTGTTCTTGCAGCGCACGGGCGGAACCGGGCAGCTGACCACGATGGTCACGACCGATCTCGAGCGGGTCGCCGGTCCGGTGCAGGACGGCGAATGGCTCGGCGCGGTGCAGGTGCCGTCGACCGCTGACGGGACCTTCAAGGTGGCGAGTGTCCGGGTCGGGCCTTTCGACCGGCCCAACCCGGCCGATCCGACTCCGTTCGCGGGCCCGAGCCTGGTGGTCACCGGGGTGCATCAGCCGCGCATCACCGCCGTCGTCATCCCGCGGGTGGTGCCGTTCGGTTCCGGCTTCACCGTCCGGGCTGCGGTGACCGATTCGGCGACCGGAAAGCCTTACGGTACGAGGATTCCGCTCACCTTCCTCGCGACCGCCGCTTGGTGCCGGCAGCTGGGCCCGAGCTCCGGCATTCTCACCGACACGGCCGGAATCGGCCAACGGTCGTACGAGGGCACGCTGGGCGACGTCCCCAACTGTGTCCGGTTGCGCAACGGCCCGTTCGACAAACTCTCCCTGACCCTCACCCCCGCCCGGCCGGGCATCCTGGCCGCGACGCCGGCGGCGACCAGCGCGCGAGTCGGCACGAAGGTCGACGTCAACGGCTCGGTCAGAGGTGCCCCGGCCGGCTGCGGGGTCACCCTCCAACGCCTGTACGGCGCCTCGCAGTGGCGCGGCGTGAGCACCGGCACGGTCCGGGCGAGTGGCCGGTTCACCGTGACAGCGCAGCCGCCGTACGTCGGCAACGTCAGGTACCGGGTCTTCTTCCCGACCTGCGGCCGCTTCCAGTCCGGAATCAGCAACGTCTTCACTGTTCGAGGCATCTGATGGGTACGAGCACCGCTCGCATTCTGACCGCCGTACTTGCGGTGATCGGTTCGACGCTGGCGGCGGTTCCTGCAGCACAGGCGGTTCCGGACCCGGAGTTGACGGTCACGGCGGTGACGCTGGGCCGCGCGTCCGTCGCGGTGTCAGGGCTGAACACGGTCGCCGTACCGGTCACCGTGAAGGCCGGCTACGACTCCGACCAGCCGTGGGTCGAGAAGGCGTTGCTCAACGTGGTTCTCAAGCGCACGGGCGGTTCCGGCCCGGTCGATCTGATCGTCGCCGGTGAGCTGAAGCGGACGGCGGGTACAGCGCGCAACGGCACCTGGACCGGCAGCCTGCACGTCCAGTCGACGGCCAACGGAACCTTCCAGGTCGACGGCGTGGTCGGAGGCACCAACTACGACGGTTCGGACGGCAGCATGGTCAGCCCGACGCCGTTCGCGGGGCCGAGGATCGCGATCACCGGCGTCCATCAACCGAAGCTCGGCGTCTCGGTGATCCCCCGCGTGGTGCCGTTCGGTTCGGCGTACCAGGTGAAGGCAGCGGTGTACGACTCGGCGACCGGTAAGCCGTACGGGACGCGGATCCTGCTGCAGGTCGTGCGGAGCAACCTCTGCGTCGAGTACGACGCCGGCTCCAGGTACGCGTCGACGGCCGGACTGCTGGTGACGAACTTCGAGGGGGTGTACGGAGACGTCAACCACTGCGTCCGAATTCGCGGCCGGTACGTCGACGTGCTGAAGCTCCCGTTCACCCCGCTCCGGCCAGGCCTGGTCGCTGCCGTGCCGCGGCTGACCAGCGCGCCGGTCGGGACGGTTGTCGAGGTCGACGGCTCAGTGGCCGGTCGAACCTATCGCTGCCGGGTCGAGCTGCAGCGCCTCTACGGCTCGACCCAGTGGCGTGCCGTCGGCAGTGCCTCCGTCCGGGCCAGCGGGCGCTTCACGCTCAAAGCCCAGCCGGCGTACGTCGGGAACATCCACTACCGGGCCTTCTTCCCGGCCTGCCATCACTACCAGCAGGGTGTCAGCAGGAGCTTCGTGATTCGCGGCAGCTGAGCAGGTTTGGGCGGGGTGGGTTAGCCTAACTTAGGTATGCCTAACCAATCCCGCCCGAAGGTCGAAAGGACCGTGGCCAGCGTGAGCACTCCCGCACCCCGAAACCGCCGAGCGAAGCTGGCGGTGGTCCGACGGACCGAGCGCGTCACCCCGCACATGATCAGGATGGTGCTGAGCAGCGACGACTTCGTCGACAACGGCACCACCGACCACTACGTCAAGCTGCTCTTCCTGAAGCAGGGCGTGCAGTATCCGGACCCGCTCGACCTGGGCCAGGTCCGGGAGCAGTTGCCGTCCGAGCACTGGCCCACGATGCGGACCTACACCGTCCGCTCCTGGGACGAGGCGGCCAAGGAGCTGACCATCGACTTCGTCCACCACGGCGACGAGGGCATCGCCGGTCCCTGGGCAGCGTCGGCCCAGCCCGGTGACAAGGTCTGGTTCAACGGTCCCGGCGGTGCCTACGCGCCGCAGGAGACCGCCGCCTGGCACCTGCTGGTCGGTGACGAGAGCGCGCTGCCGGCGATCGGCGCCGCGATCGAGGGGCTGCCGGCCGGTGCGCACGCCAAGGCGTTCGTCGAGGTCCAGGACGAGACCGAGGAGCAGAAGTTCGACACCGCCGGTGACCTGGAGCTGACCTACCTGCACCGCGCCGGTGCGACCGGGGACCGCGGCGACGGCCTGGTCAAGGCGGTCGAGGCGCTCGACTTCCCCGACGGCGTCCAGGTCTTCGTGCACGGCGAGGCCGGATTCGTACTGCGGCTGCGCAAGCACCTCTTCGCCGAGCGGGGACTCGCACGCGACCAGGTGTCGCTGTCGGGCTACTGGCGGCTCGGCAAGAACGAGGACGGCTGGCAGGCGGAGAAGGCCGAGACGGTCCGCAAGGAACGCGAAGCCGCCGGCAACTGACCGCCAACCATCCGGCGACGGCGGGCGTCGTACTGGTCGATGACTGCTGACCCTGCGCTCTTCGACCGGTTCGCCGCCGACTACGACCGCTTCGTCAGCCTGCAGCCCGGCCAGCACACCCACTGGCTGACCGGGCTGGGGCTGAGCGGCGAGCGGGCGATCGACGTCGGCTGCGGTTCCGGCCATGCGGTGGAGCGGCTGGCCGACGACTTCCAGTACGTGCTCGGGGTCGACCTGAGCGGGCCGATGATCGAGATCGCCCGGGCCACCCGGGCCCGCCCGAACCTCGAGTACCGGGTGGCGGACGTGTTCGCGCTGGCGGACGACGGGTTCGACCTGGTCTACAGCCACACGATGATGCATCACCTGCCCGACTATCGGGCCGGGCTGGAGCAGCTGAGGTCGCTGGTCCGGCCGGGTGGCACGGTCGCGGTGGTCGACAACGTCTCCGATCTCTACCCGACGCCGCCGCGGTGGATCTACACCGAGGGCGCCCTGCGCGGTTTCCCCGCCGAGGTCCGGCGGATCGGGCTGCGGGCGGCGTGGTTCCAGCTGCGGTTCTGGTTCAGCGAGCCCTGGCTCGCGCACCTGGCGAGCGACAGCTATCTGTCCCGCGACCAGTTCCGGCTGGTCTACGACGAGGTGTTCCCCGGGGCTCGGTACGACGACCTCGGTTTCGCTCTCGCGATGAGCTGGACCGACGAACGCGCCGACTGATCCGGCTGCCGGCTGCCGGCTGGCTAGTGGGTGCGCGCGGAGGCGATGCGGCGGTCGAGGATCTGGGCGATGGCGGGGGCCTCGTTCTGCGGCAGCACCCAGTCGTCGCCCTGGACCTGCAGGATGAGCGCGGGGCCGGGGCTGCCGGCCGGGGCCAGTCTGAGGTTCACCGGGAACCTGAGTCGCTCGGCGCCCGACAGGGACACGTCGAAGACCCCGGTCACGGCCGTCAGCGGGTACGCCTTCTCCCGCTCGATCTTCTTCCGGCCGTCCTCGGTGTGGACCACGATCTGCTCGTGCAACGCGACCCGCTCGGCATCGATCGACAACCGCAGCCGGGTCAGCCCGCGGATCCGGAAGCTCAACTCGTACGCCGACTCCGCCAGCTCCGCGATCGCGGGCGACATCACCGTGCGGAAGCCGTACCGCCCGAAGCCCGCGCCGAGAATCGCCCCGGCGATCGTCACCGGCAGGAACCAGGCGGCCAGCCGGCCGCTCTCCAGCATGCCCGTGAACAAAGCCGTGCACAGCGCCGTCAGGCTGCCCATCGCAGTACCGGCCGACGTCCATCGAGCGGGCTTCAACCGGCTTTCTCCGCGTCGCCACCAGCCCACGGCGAGCAGCACCAGCGGAATCAGCACCACCAGCCAGTCGGGTTCTTTCGCGGCCGAGACGATCCACAACGTCAGTCCGAGGAACACCAACGGGATCCCCAGATAGACGAACGACACGACGAGCTGGGCCTGCCGGTGCCTTGCCTCCAGTGAGCTCACCGGAAAACCCAAGCACATCGGCCGGCCGGCAACTAATGTTGCCGCCGATGACCGCGCTGTTCGCAGTACCGCCCCCGCTCTTCGAAACCCTCTCCGACCGGTTGCCCTGGCTCGAAGCCGTGCCCACGCTGGCGGCGGCGTACCTCGATCGCTGGCAGCTGACCCTCGACGGCCGGCCGCTGCACGGGATGGCTTCGGTGGTGCTGCCGGTCGTCCGCCGCGACGGCACCCCGGCGATGCTGAAGCTCCAGCCCTTCGACGAGGAGAACGCGGACGAGGCCCTCGCGCTGCGCAGCTGGCCCCGGGACGCGGTCGTGCAGGTCCTGGAGGACGACCCGTCGAGCGCGACGATCCTGCTGGAGCGGCTCGAGCCCCGGTCGCTCAGCGAGGTCGCCGACGACACGGAGGCGACTCGCATCCTGGCCGAGTTGCTCGTCCGGCTCAACGGCGTACCGGCTCCTGCTGGGGTACGGCGGCTGTCCGAGGTCGTGGCCGAGATGCTGGACGGTGCGCCGGCGCTGATCCCCCTCCTGTCGGACCCCGCCCAGCAGTCCCTCGTACGCCGGTACGCCGCGCAAGCCGCCGAGTTGGTCCAGGAGCCCGGTGACCGCCTGCTGCACTGGGACCTGCACTACGGCAACGTGCTGGCCGGCCGCCGCGCGCCCTGGCTGGTGATCGACCCCAAGCCGCTGGCCGGCGATCCGGCTTTCGAGGTGTTCCAGGTGCTGCACAACCGCTGGGACGACCTGGTCGCGACCGGGGACCTGCGGGGCGCCATCCGGCGGCGGTTCGACCTGATGGTCGAGGTGACCGGTCTGGAGCGGGACCGGGCGGTCGGCTGGACCATGGTCCGGATCCTGCAGAACGTGCTGTGGGACCTGGCGGGCGCGCAGGACGACGCGATCGATCCCGACCACCTGGAGATCGCCCGGGCCATCGTGTGAGCCTGCCCACCCCGCGCCGGTCGCCACGCTGTGACGTAACCGATGCGATGACGGGCTTTCGCCGCGGCCGGAGCGGGGTAAGACCTGGTAAAGGTTGCTGTATCAGAGGCCCGCGGGGGAACTCGGGACCCAGCGTTTCGATATTGTCGGCGGTTCACGACGAACCCGGTGGCCGGGATGCGAGGGTGAACCATTGTGACCGCTCAGCTCGAGTACCCCGACTTGCAGGACAGCGAGGCGCTGCTGTCGATCCAGGGTCTGTGGAAGGTCTTCGGGCCGAAGGCCGCCCGGGTGCCCCGCCGGCCGGAGCTGGCGGCGATGAGCCGTGCCCAGTTGCTGGACCGGACCGGCTGTACCGCGGCCGTCCGTGACCTGAGCTTCGACGTCGCTCCGGGCGAGGTCTTCGTGGTGATGGGCCTGTCGGGATCGGGCAAGTCGACCCTGGTCCGCTGCCTGACCCGGCTGATCGAGCCGACCGCCGGCAGCATCATCTTCGAGGGTGAGGACCTGCGCGCCGCCGACGAGAAGCGGCTGCGGACCCTGCGCCGGAGCAAGTTCTCGATGGTCTTCCAGCACTTCGGCCTGCTCCCGCACCGCAAGGTGATCGACAACGTCTCCTACGGCCTGGAGGTCCGCGGCGAGAGCAAGCCCGACCGCAAGCGCCGGGCCCAGGAAGTGATCGACCTGGTCGGTCTGCGCGGCAATGAGAACCTGTACCCCGAGCAGCTCTCCGGCGGAATGCAGCAGCGGGTCGGCCTGGCCCGCGCACTCGCCAACGACCCCGACGTGCTGCTCTTCGACGAGCCGTTCTCCGCGCTGGACCCGCTGATCCGCCGCGAGATGCAGACCGAGGTGGTCCGGCTGCACCAGGAGGTCGGCAAGACGATGGTCTTCATCACCCACGACCTGAACGAGGCGCTCAAGCTCGGTGACCGGATCCTGCTGATGCGCGACGGCGAGGCCGTCCAGCTCGGCACCGGCGACGAACTGGTCGGCGCCCCGGCCGACGACTACGTGCGCGACTTCGTCCGCGACATCCCGCGCGCCGACGTCCTCACCCTGCGCTGGATCGTCCGGCAGCCGCGGGACGGCGAGGAGCTGGCCAATCTCGAGCTCGGCCCCGACGTGCTGGTCCGGGAGGCGACCCGGCAGGTGCTGGAGTCGCCGCACCCGGTCAAGGTCGTCGCGGACGGCCAGCTGCTCGGCGTGATCGGCGACGAGGAGATCCTCGCCGTGGTCGCGGACCGGGAGACCTCTGCCGTCGTGCCCGCTGCGCGGCACTGAGATGGCCTCCATCACCGGCAACGTCGAGATCCGGGTCCGCAAACCACACCGTGGCGTGATCGTCGGCGTCCTGCTGGTCGCCTGGGTCGCGGCCTGGTTCGTGCTGAAGGGCATCAACACCCTCGCGCTCGGCGGGCAGGAGACCACCGGGCTGCATCGCTGGCTGACCGACCAGCGCGACTTCCTGGGCGGCGGCAACGCCTTCCTCGACGCGATCCGGGTCGCGGTCGACCAGCTCGTCGTGCTGCTGCAGGCGGTCATCGCGCAACCGTCGTACGGGCGGCCGGTGCCGGTGGTCGGCTGGCTCGGCGTGGTCGCCGTCGCGGCGTACCTGGCCTGGGCCTTCGGGAACTGGAAGGTGGCCGTGCTGACCGCGGCCGGCCTGACCTTCCTGGGGCTGCAGGGGTTGTGGCAGGAGAGCATGGACACGCTCTCGCTGACCATCGCGGCCGTCCTGCTCGCGCTGCTGGCCGGCATCCCGCTCGGCATCTGGGCGGGGCTGTCGGATCGCGTCTTCAAGGTGGCGACGCTGCTGCTCGACCTGATGCAGACGCTGCCGACCTTCGTGTACCTCGCGCCGCTCACCCTCTTCTTCGCGATCGGCCCGGCCGCGGCCACGATCGCCACCCTGATCTACGCCGCGCCGCCGGTGATCCGCCTGACCGCGCACGCGATCCGCTCGGTCCCGCGGGAGAGCGTCGAGGCGGCCCGCTCGCTCGGCTCGTCCGGCGGCCAGACGCTGGTCAAGGTGCTGCTGCCGATGTCGCGCAGCACGGTCGTGGTCGGGATCAACCAGACCATCATGGCCGCGCTGTCGATGGTGACCGTCGCGGCGCTGATCGACGCGCCCGGCCTCGGTCAGACCGTCCTGAAGGCGCTCCAGACGCTGGATGTCGGGGTCGCCTTCAACGCGGGGCTGGCGATCGTCGTGCTGGCGATCGTGCTCGACCGGGTGACCACCGCGGCCGGCGACCGTCCTTGGCGTACTGCGAGCCTGCGCCGCAAGGTGCTGCTCGGCGCCGGTGCCGTGGCCGCGCTGGTCGCGATCTGGTTCTCGCGGACCTATGTGTGGGCGGCGGAGTTCCCCACCGGAGCCAACATCGGCTCGAAGATCGCCGTCGCGGCGACCGAGGTGACGAACTGGGTGCAGGACGTCTTCGGCGGCTTCACGTACGGCCTCCGCGACGTGGTCACCAAGGGCGTTCTCAACCCGCTCGAAGCGCTGCTCACCGAGTCGCCGTGGTGGCTGGTGGCGGTGGTCGTCGTGGCGCTGGCCGGGTTGCTGGGGAGCTGGCGGGGCGCCGTACCGGCTGCTGTTTGCCTTGGTCTGCTGGTCGCCACCGGCGTCTGGCACGACAGCATGGTGACGCTGGCCTCGACCCTGCTCGCCACGGTCGTGGTGGTGGCCGTCGGGCTGGTGCTCGGCGTCTGGACCGGGCGTAACCAGCGCGCCGACAGCTGGCTGCGGCCGGTGCTCGACGCCGGCCAGACGATGCCGCCGTTCGTGTACCTCGTACCGTTCCTGGCGCTCTTCGGTACCAGCCGCTTCACCGCGATCGCGGCGGCGGTGGTGTTCGCCGTACCGGTGACCACGAAGATCGTTGCCGACGGCATCAGAGCGGTACCGGTCGCGACCGTCGAGGCGGCCAACTCGGTCGGCTCCAGCACCTGGCAGGTGATCAGCAAGGTGCAGCTCCCGGTGGCCCGGCGGGCGATCACGCTGGCGATCAACCAGGGCCTGATCTACGTGCTGTCGATGGTCGTGGTCGGTGGACTCGTCGGGGCCGGCGCGCTCGGGTACGACGTCGCCGCGGGCTTCGCGCAGAGTGAGCTGTACGGCAAGGGACTTGCCGCCGGGCTGGCCATCGTGCTGCTCGGCGTGATGCTCGACCGGATCACCCAGGCCGCGGCCCGGCGGACCCGGAAGTTCAAAGGATCTAGAGGAGACAACCTGTGGTGACCAAGAAGCTCCGGACCGCTGGAGTGCTGACCGCTGTGGCGCTGGCCCTGACCGCCTGTGGTGGCGCGAAGGTCGGCGAGGCCGAGAAGCCGGCCGCGAGCGGTGGCAAGGAGTGCGGCACCTTCAACCTGGCCGTCAGCCCGTGGGTCGGGTACGAGGCGAACGCGGCCGTGGTCGCGTACGTCGCGACCAAGGAGCTCGGCTGCAAGGTGGTGAAGAAGAACCTCAAGGAGGAGATCTCCTGGCAGGGCTTCGGCACCGGCGAGGTCGACGCGGTGCTGGAGAACTGGGGTCACGAGGACCTGAAGAAGAAGTACGTCACCGACCAGAAGGTCGCCGTGGTGGTCGGTCCGTCGGGGAACAAGGGCGTCATCGGCTGGTACCTGCCGCCGTGGCTCGCGGCCGAGAAGCCGGAGCTGAAGGACTGGAAGAACCTGAACAAGAACGCGGCGCTGTTCAAGACGTCGGAGTCCGGCGGCAAGGGACAGTTGCTGGACGGCGACCCGTCGTTCGTCACCAACGACGAGGCGCTGGTGAAGAACCTGAAGCTGGACTACAAGGTCGTCTACGCGGGCTCCGAGACGGCCCTGATCCAGGCGTTCCGGGACGCGGAGAAGAACAAGAAGCCGGTGATCGGGTACTTCTACGAGCCGCAGTGGTTCTTCAACGAGCTGAAGCTGGTCAAGGTCGACCTGCCGGCGTACACGGCCGGTTGTGACGCGGTGCCGGAGAAGATCGCCTGCGACTACCCGGCCTACGACCTGGACAAGGTGGTCTCGAAGAAGTTCGCCGACTCCGGCAGCCCGGCGTACGAGCTGGTGAAGAAGTTCAACTGGACCAACGACGACCAGAACGTGGTCGCCAAGTACATCGCCGAGGACAAGCTGACGCCGGACGCCGCGGCCGAGAAGTGGGTCAAGGACAACCAGTCCAAGGTCGACGCCTGGCTGGCCAAGTAACCGCTAGAAGACGTTCGGCCCGGGGGTGAGGATTCCGCCCGGGTCGATCTTCTGTTTCAGGGCCTGGAGCTGCGGCCAGCGATCGCCGTAGTGGTCCGCCCAGTCGTCCGGTGTGAAGGCGATCGACTCGATCGGGTACCGCGTGCCGCCGAGCGCGCGGGCCCGGTCGTACAGCCGGCGGTTCCTGGCCAGCATCTCGTCGGTGAACTCGGCGCTCGGCGGGCCGGCCGTCATCAGCGTGAACAGGTAGACCCATTCGCCGTCGTCCGCAGGCAGGCGCAGTGACGGTCTGGTCAGCTCGGATCGGCGGTGGGCGTAGAGCAGCACGAAGCCGCCGTCGCCGACGTCCTTCGGGGTCAGCTGCCGGACCACCTCGGTGACGTACTGCTCGACGGTCGCTTCGGGCAGCCAGAGGGTGAGCCACGGCTTGGCCAGGTTGCCCCAGTCGAGGACGGTGTTCAGCTCGTCGACCGCGACGTCGATCCGGGTCACGTGCGGGAGGAAGCCGGCCTCGCTGACCTCGATCTCGCGCGGCGTCAGGCCCCGGAGTACGTGCGCGTCGTCGGGTGGCTCGGCTTCGGAGTGGAAGGTGAAGGCGTTGAGGTGCTGCACCTCGCCGTGCTCACCCGGCCGCCACCAGTCGCCGTAGAGCTCGCTGATCTCGGCCCGCTCCAGCAGCGTGCGGAAGTCCTCGAAGAAGTCGCTGAGGTCGGGATAGGTGAGCTCGTGCCCTCTCACCCGCGCCGGTGCCGCTCCCAGCGCGACGGTCGCCTTGGTGATGATGCCGAACTGTCCCAGCCCGCCGAGCACCGCCTCGAACAGCTCGCCATTCTCTTCGGCCGAGCAGCGCTTCAGCTCACCGGTTCCGGTGACCACCTCCAGCTCGATCACGCTGTCCACCTGCCCGCCGGACTGGATCGCAGGCGGGATGCCGCCCAGCGACAAGGTGCCGCCGAGACTGAGCCCGAGAAATCCGGTCAGCGCGGGTGGCGTCAGGTGGTGGGCGTGCGCCGCGTTGGTCAGCCGCAGCCAGTCCGCGCCCGCGTCGGCGACCGCTCGATCGAGGCCGATCTCGTGAATGGTGTCCAGCGAGCGCATGTCGATCAGCACCCCGCCGACCAGTCCCTGCCCGTCGGTGGTGTTGGCCAGGCCCCGAGCCGCGACCGGGATGCCGTGCCGGTGGCAGAACCTGACCACCGCCTGGATATCCGCGACGGACGCCGGCCGCAGTACGGCGTACGGCAGCTGGACCCGGTACCGTCCGGCGTCTCGCGAGACCTCCGCCCGGCTCTCAGCGTCGAGCGCCAACTCGCCGTCCAGCTCCGCCGTCAGCTCGTTCCAGTCCACTTCGCCCGCGGAGCCGTCGCTGAACTTATCCACGCTGCACCTCATCCAGTCGCCGTCTGATCCGCTCCACGTCAGCTCTCTCGCCCTCCGGCAACGGTGCGCCCACCGCCTGCCGTAGCTTCTCGGCCCGGTCCAAGAGCTCTGCTGCCTCATCTGCCTGACCGGCGCCGGCCTTGGCCCCGGCCAAGCCCTCCAGCGTCAGCGCGATCGCACGCTCGTCGCCGGTGGCCACCGCGAGGGCATGGGCCTCTTGCTGCAGCTGGAGGGCTGCCACGTAGTCCCCGCGCTGGTCGGCGATGAAACCGAGCTGGGTGAGGATGAAGGCAACCCCCGAGTCGCCGCCGACCTGTCGCAACCACGGCAGCCAGTTGGCGAGGTGCTCCTCGGCTTTGTCGAGTTCGCCCCGGCGCCGGGCGACCAGGCCGAGGCCGACCTCGGCGTACTCCTCGGCCGACTTGTTGGACTGCTCGATCGCCAAACGGCGCGCCCGCTCGTGCAGCTCGTCGGCCTGGTCGTACTCCCCGGTGAGCAACGCGATCCGGCCCAGTCCCGCAGTACGGAAGGAGACTTCTGTCCACATGCCCAGCTCTTCCGCCACTCGCAGCGCCTCTTGCAGCAGGCGCGTAGCGACGGCGTACTCCCCGGCGATCTCCGCGGCCACGATGAGCGAGTAGCTGGCCTGCAGCTGTCCCCATCTGTCACCGAGCTTGTCGAACAACTCCAGGCTGCGCAGCCCGTCTCGCCGCAGTGCTGCCAGATCCACGTGCGTCAACGACAACTCGGCCCGAGTGCTCAGCGCAGCGGCCAATCCCCACTGGTCATCCAGCCGCGTGAACGTCGCAGTCGCTCGCTCGATCCGTTCCAGCAGCACCTGCCGACCGCCGTACGCCCATTGTGTTGCCGTCAGGAACCACTCGGCTCTGGCCTGACCGAGTGGGTCGTCAAGAGAGTCGTAGGCGGTCAGCGCCTCTGCGCTGGCCGCAGTGAGGTTGCTTCCGTCTGCGGCTGTCGCGGCGAAGCCCACACTCCAGACGGTGGCCGCAGCGCGTGCGGCGTTCGCCGGACCCGGTACTGCGAGAGCTGTGGCGAGCGCTCGTCTTCCCTCGCTCAGCCGGCCGCGGAGGTACCAGTACCAGGCCATGGCATTCACCAGCCGCAGCGCGGACTCCGGCGATGCGTACTGCAGAGCCAACCGGAGGTTCGCGCTTTCGAGGTCGAGCTGACGCAACCAGAGCACTTGCTCGGCGCCGCGCAGGTGAGGCTCCGCCTGCTCAGCCAGCGACACGTAGTACGCCGTATGGCGGCGCCGCAGCCGCGGCTCCTCGCCCGACTCGACGAGTCGCTCGAGGCTGTAGGCGGCGACAGACTCCAGCAGTCGGTACCTGCCTTCGCTGGACACCACGAGTGATCTGTCGACGAGGCGAGCGAGCACCTCGGCCGGTAGCTCCCCGACCTCCTCTGCCGCCTGCAGGCTGAAGCTGTCGGCATGCACTGCGAGCCGTCTGAGCAGGACCTGCTCCTCGTCGCTCAGCAGCTCCCAACTCCAGTCGATGGTCGCCCGCAGTGTCCGCTGCCGCTCCGGAACCCCACGCCCTCCCGCCAGCAGCCGGAATCGGTCGTCAAGCTTCGCCGCGAGTCCCTGCACACCCAGCGCACGCACCCGGGTCGCCGCCAACTCCAGCGCCAACGGAATCCCGTCCAACCGCTGGCAGATGCCATCGACAGCAGCATCCTCCGTGCGGAGGGAGTCGCCCGCGCCGGCCGCGGCTGCTCGCTCCCGAAACAACTGCGCCGCAGCTGCTGGTTCCAGCGGGCCCACTTCCAGCAGGTGCTCACCTGCCAGGCCCAGCGGCTCACGACTGGTCGCCAGCACTCGCAGGCCCGGCGCTTCGACCAGCAGCATCCCCACGAGATCTGCTGCGGCCTCCACCAGATGCTCACAGTTGTCCAGCACCAGTAGAGTCGGCCGAGCCTCCAACGCCCCGACCAGCCGCTTGCCCAGCTCCCGGCCCACAACCGGCGCGGGCATTCCCATCACGTCATCCCGCAGTCCCACTCCAGCCGCCACGGCATCCAGCACGTCTACGCCTTGGAGAGCAGCCAGCTCCACCAACATCACTTGTTCCACCACGGCAGCCTCATTCGGCGCAGCGGCTTCTCGGGCCAGCTCCAGCGCCAGCCGGGTCTTTCCGACTCCTCCGGGACCGATCAGCGTCAGCAGCCGGGTCTTTCCCAGCAGCTCCATCGCCTCCGCCGCCACTGCTTCCCGGCCGATCAGCTCGTTCAGCGGCACCGGCAGTCTGCTCCCGCCCGCCGCGGTCAGCGCTGGATCATGCCGCAGGATCGCCTGGTGCAACGCCGCCAGCTCAGGCCCCGGATCAGCCCCCAACTCCTCAGCCAGCAACTCCCGATAGTCGGCGAACGCCTTCAACGCCTCGTGTTGCCGCCCCGCCCGATACAGCGCCCGCAGTTGCGTTCCCCGCGCCCGCTCCCGCAACGGATGCCGTGCCACCAGCTCGGCCACCCCAGCCAGCACCCGCTGAAGCTCCGACCCTCGATCGAGCTGGATCTCCAGCAACTCCTCCGTAGCGGCCAGGCGCAGCTCTTCCAACCGATCCCGCGCCGCCCGCGCGAACTCGCGATCCGCCACCTCCGCGTACGCCGGGCCCCGCCACAGCCCGAGCGCCTGCTGCAGCACCTCGGCCCGCCGTGACCCCGGCGCTGTCAACCGCTCAAACTCGTTGCTATCGACAACCTCTTGCGGCACGTCGAGCCGATAGCCGCCCGGCCCGTGGGTGATCAGCGCTCGCCCGCCCGGCTCAGCCCGCGCGAGCGCCGTACGGAGCTGGGAGACGCGGGCCTGCAACGTGCCGGACGCGTTGCGCGGCGGGTGGTCACCCCACAGGTCGTCGATCAAACGGTCCGCCGACACCGGCCGGCCGAGGTTGATCAGCAGATCGAGCAGCAACGTGCGGACCTTGGTGTCAGGCACCACGACCGGATCGCCCGCATCCGTCCGGACGACCAGCGGCCCCAGCACCTCGAAGTACACGCCGCAACAGTAGCCACCGCCACCGACACCCGTAGTGAATCCGTAGCGGCCTTTTCGAGGATCGGGGCATGACCAACAACCACGCAGCAGTCACCGTCATCGGCCTCGGCGCGATGGGCGCCAAGATGGCCGAGACCTTCCTCGCCGCCGGTCACCCGACCACCGTCTGGAACCGTACGCCGGGCCGCGCCACCCACCTGATCGCAGCCGGAGCCAGCGAGGCCGCAACGGCAGCGGAGGCCGTCGCCGCCAGCAACCTCATAGTCATCAGCCAGCTCGACTACGCCGCCATGGACGACTCACTGCAGGGCGTGGACATCTCCGGCCGAGTACTGGTCAACCTGAGCTCTGACAGCCCCGACCGTCTTCGCCAGAGCAGCCGTCGGGCGACAGAGCGCGGTGCCACTCTCATCACGGCCGGAATCATGGTTCCGCCGCCGGGTATCGGCCAGCCGGGTGCCTACTCCTTCTACAGCGGGCCGCGGGAGGCACTGGAGACCCACAAGCCCGTGCTGGAGGCACTGGGCCGGGTGGACCACGTCGGAACCGATCCAGGTCTGTCGATGATCTACTACCAGGCCATGATCAACCTGTTCTGCACGACGCTGGTCAGCTACTTCTACTCGGCGGCACTGCTGGGCGCGGCCGGAATCAGCGCGGAACAGTCCCGGCCGTACGCCGCGGCGCTGCTGGCAGACCTCACCGACGACGGCCCGATGGGCTTCCTCAAGATCCTCGCCGCCGAGATCGACTCCGGCAGCTATCCCGGTGAGGAGAACAACCTGCACATGATGGCGGTCGGCAGCGAACACATCGTGCAGGCCTTCGCCCAGGCGGGCCTGGACACCACGATGCCGGCCGCGCTGGCCGCCCTGTTCGCGCGGACGGACGCCGACGGGCACGGGCTCGAGGGCTTCAGCTCGATGATCGAGACGATCCGGAAACCGGCCCGCTGACCGGTACCGGCCGCGGCGGCCGGACAGGTTGAAGGGTGGTTGAGCTTGTACGGGGGCTGTCGGCAATTATCACGCGGCGCGCGAGCAACGCCGACGACACGCCGGAAATCGGGTCCGAGCGGGTAGCGTCGGTCCCATGATCATCGTGACAGCTGCACTGAAGGGCGGGGTCGGCAAGACAACCACGTCGGTGTACTTGGCCGCGCTGGCATCTTCCAACCGTCGTACAGCCACCCTCATCGACGCCGATCCGCAGGGAAGCGCGGCCGACTGGATCGCCGACTCCGACGACGACCACCTGGCCAGGATCGAGATCGCCGAGGCGCCGACCGAGCGACTCCTGACCAAGGCCCTGGACCGGGTGCCACCCGAGGGCATCGGGGTGGTGGACATGCCGCCCTCGCACGAGCGCCTGCTCAACAAAGCCCTCGACCGGGCCCGGATGGTGGTCATCCCGACCCGCGTCGGCGGCGTCGAGACCCCTCGCGTGCGGGCGGTCCTGGAGCTGGTCCCGAAGGACATCCCGGTCGGCCTGGTGATCTGCTCGGCCCGCACGTACACCCGCAGCTACCAGGAAGCCATGCAGCTTTACGCCGAGGAGAACATCCCTGTCTGGGGCACCATCCCCGAGCGAGTCTCGATCACCGCGGGCCCCACCGGCCCGCTGGCCGAGGACGGCCTCGAGTCCTACCGCAAGGTCTGGCGAAAGATCCTGGCCGCCGCCCGCAGTTGACCGGCGCGCGAAGTGCCCTTCCCAGCCGGGAGGGGCACTTCGGCAGGTCCCTTCACGGGCGGTGGCAGTCGCCTCCGGATCAAGAGCCGTGTGGTTGCCTGCTGAGCGGCGGTTCGCCCCGCACGTAGGAGCGGATGACCGTGGTCGCGGCACCCCGCGCCCAGTCGTCGAACGTGTGTGAGCGAAGCATCAGCCGGCAGTCCCCGGCCGCACCGAACGCGTGCTCACCGAAGGTCTGCCGCATCCGCTGGTCGTACAGGTCGTAGTCGGCGACCCCCTCACCGGCGATCACCACCAGCTCGGGCCCGACCAGATTCACCATCGCGGCCAGGGCCGATCCGATCACCTCACCGGCCCGGTCGAACGCCTCCCGTGCCTGCGGATCGCCGCTGTGGGCCAATTCGATCGCCCCGGACAGGTCCAGCTCCGGCCGGCCGGTCGTTTCGCGCACCCGCGCCAGGATCGCGTCCGACGAAGCCACCGTCTCGACGCACCCCCGTCGTCCGCACGTGCACACCAGGTCACCGGGCGCGAGCGGCAGATGCCCCAGCTCGCCCGACACCCCGTGCGCTCCCGACACCACCTCGCCGTTGATGTAGAGCCCGCAGCCGACCCCCGACCCGATCGTCACCACCGCGAACGAGTCGGCATCCACCCCGACCCCGAACCAGTGCTCGGCCACCGTCAGCGCCCGCACGTCGTTCGACACCACCACCGGGACCTTGACCTGGTCGGTCAGCAGCGTCGCCAGCGGGATGTCGCGCCAGCCCATGAACGGCGAGTCCCGCACCACCCCGTGCCGCGCGTCGACATCACCCGACACCGCGACGCCGATCCCGATCAGTGGTCCGGCCGAATCGTCCAGGGTCTCGAGCAGCTCCTTCGCCAGCTCGGCCAGCCGTTTGATCACCGCCTCGGGCGACAGATCGGTCAGCTGCTGATGCCGGACGGTGCGGATCCCGGCCCGGAAGTCGGTCGTCACCCCGATCAGCTCGGTCGGCGTCACCTTCAGCCCGATCACCGAGATGCTGTCCGGTACGACGGTCAACGGGCTGACCGGCCGCCCGATCCCCAGCTCGGCCCGGCTCGGCGTACTCTCGTCGACCGGTCCGGCGACCGGCTGGTCGGTCACGAATCCCGCCTCGATCAACGGCGCGACGGCCTTGGTGACGGCCGCCTGCGACAGGCCCGTCCGGCGGGCGATCTCGACCCGCGGGATCGGTCCCTGGGTCAGAATCCTGGTCAGCACCTCGACCCCCGCCGGAGTAGCGAGCGGCAGCGGGCGGTTCGAGCGCTTCGGCACAGGACCAAGCTACCGGCGTCCGGAGCCAATCATCCCTCCGGGCGCACTTCTCGCCGCAAACAATGCGAGGGAACCGTCCGCGATCCGGCGCTCGGTCAGCGGCCCGGCTCGATCGAGCCCAGTGTCGGCGAGGTCAACGCCCAGCGAATCGTTCTGGTCAAGCCGTCGCCCGCAGCCCGCACCACCGTGCCCTCGGCCAGCGGCAGGAGTGGCAGCCGCAGCGGCCACCGCGTCCACCAAGGCAACAGGCCGACCGCCGCAGCCGTCAGTACGGCGTACGCGGGTCTCGCGGCGAGCGGCACCGGCGGGTGCACGAGGATGAAGCGCGCCGCCTGCCGAGCTTCCGTCGTACCGCGTAGCTCTGGCCTGTACTCGTCGAGCATCTGTCGCAGCTCCACCTGAGTGCTCGGCGGGTCTACAACGCCCAGTGCCCGGGCCACTCGCGCAGTGTCCTCGACATACCCGTCCTGCTCGGCAGCGTCGAGCGGCGCAGCGCCGTACTGCTGGTGTGCTGCGAGGAAGCTGTCCACCTCAGCCAGGTGCACCCACTTCAGCAGGTGCGGGTCGGAGGCCCTGTAGCGAACACCGTCCGGGCTGGTCCCGCGCACTCGCTCGTGCACCGCCCGGACCCGGGCAACCGCCTCACTCGCATCGGCGTCAGCGCCGTACGTGGTGATCGCCAGGAAGTAGCTGGTCCGCTGCAGTCGCCCCCATGGATCTCCGCGGTAGCCCGAATGCGCCGACACCGCAGCCATCGCCGATGGATGCAGCGACTGCAGCAGCAGCGCCCGCAGTCCGCCGGCGAACATGGAGGCGTCGCCGTGCACCCGCCGGATCGGCCGGTCCGGCGCGAACCACCTAGGCCCTGGGGTGTTGTGAACGCGGTCCCGCTCGGCCCGAGGATCCGGGCCGGCCACCTTGGTCATGATCATCCGTGCGAGCCCGTCTCTCAACGGGTTGAGCACCTTCTCCTGCGGGGTGACGGACATACGTCCAGTCTCCCCACCACTCCAAACCCTCGACCATCGTCACCGGCTCACCTCCACGAACACCGGGTTCGTGTAGAGCCAGGTGTCGAGCCACGGGTCGCCGTCACCGTTCGGATGCCGAATCGGTCCGGCCGGGTCGATCTGGCGGCCCAGGTAGCCAGGACCGTTCCGTCGGCCGTCACTGCCACGTAGGCGCAGGTAGTGGGACCGCTCGGCCCGGCCGAGCGGGATGCGCAGCGTGTAGGTTCCCGTCTTCCGGCGTACGTCGACCTGTTCGACCACGCGGGTGTCCGGAGCGCGCCAGCTGTCCTTATCGGGCGCACTGCCGGTCACTACGCCGCGGATGACGTCCAGGTGAGCCAGTCGTGGCAGTAGACCGTGGAAGTTAGGTCGAGTCGCACTGGTCACCGTGACCCGCAGTTCCAGCCGCTCGGTACGCCGTACCTTCAACCGCCCGCCCAGCGTGACTCCACGCCGCGACGACCCGGCCGGCGCCACCCGGACGTCGATGCCGTCCACCAGTTGACCGTGATCCACCCAGACCCGCCCGGCTCGCAGGCCGGCCATCACGTCCAGGTAGCCGTACTTGGTGACCCCCACGTGCGTCCGGCTGAACTGACCGGGCCAGAAGTCGCTGCCCGCTTGCGGCGTACCAGCGTCGGTCGGGGACGGCTTCCACCCGAGCGAGTCGAAGTTCTGTCCCTCCGGGAACACGCCGTCCTTCCAGGTGTCCCAGATGGTTCGGTGGTTGTCACTGTTGGAGGTGATCGAGAACAGCTTCCCCTCGGCGAGCATGGCGTCCCACAGCCCGCCCACTGTCGCCGTCGCCCAGTCGAAGCCGCCGTACGTCCGGTAGGCGTCGTTCGGGTACCCCGGGAAGCTCCCGGTGCCGGGGTTGTTCACATACTCACCGCGCTGCGAGTTCGTCGCGCCGCGGAAGGCGACCCAGGCCGGTTCGGCGTCACCCTGGGATCCGGGCGCACCCTCCATGCCGATCAGTACTCCGGTGTCGCGCCAGCCTCGCAGCTCGTGCGGAGCGTCGATCCCCAGTCGCAGTGGGTGGTTCGCCAGCGCGAGCACGTCGTCGACGAACCCGCTCTTCTTCTGCGCGGCCAGCCAGTGCAGCGCTTTGAGCGCGTGCAGCTCGTTCTCGGCCGTGTCGGCGGCGCGGCCGGTCAGCTTGCCGTCGTACTCGCGCTCGAACTGCTGGAGCAACGCGACGTTGTTCGGTCCGGGTGCGACCAGGATGGTGCCGTGCTCAGCGGCCGGGATGTACCACTCGAGGCCCTGGAAGATCAGCATCCGCGGGTTCTCCGCCCGCGCCTTCAGCACCTCCGCGTTCTCCGCCTGCGCGCCGCGGTCGGCGTGCCCGAAGTTGCTGTGCTCGGTGAACGCCATCCAGTCCAGCCCGAACTGCGCCCCCCGCTGCGCGAGCTGGGTGAAGTCGTACTTCGCGTCGTGGCTGTAGCGGCTGTGAACGTGGTGATCGCCGACCAGATAAACCAGCTCAGGATCCCCATACGCCGTACCGCCGCCGGCCGCCGCCTCAGCCGCGCCCACTCCTGCAGCAGCGAAACCGACCCCCAGCATCCCGGCGCCCCGGATCAACCCGCGCCGCGAGACCCCCTGCGGATCCAGTGTCTCTTCCGGAACCTCAGGATCGGCCCAGGCAGGCACCTGCTGCTTTGTCATGGCAAAAGCATAGAGGGCCTTATGGGTCGATCATTGTCATATACCGATGGTCTGACTATTGTTCATCTCATGTCTTCCTCCGAGATGCGCGAGCCGACGTTTCTCGTCCTGGCAGCGCTCGCCGACGGCCGGAAACACGGCTACGCGGTGATCACCGAGGTGTCCGGCCTGTCCAGTGGCCGCGTCACCCTCCGCCCAGGCACGCTGTACGCCGCCCTCGACCGCCTGCGCGACGAAGGCCTGGTCCGGCCGGCGGGCGAGGAGGTCGTCGACGGCCGACTCCGCCGGTACTACGAACTCACGGACGCCGGCGCCGAGTCGCTCGCCACCGAGGCCGCCCGTCTCCAGTCCAACGCCGACCAGGCTGTCCGCCGCCTCCGGTTGCGTCCGGCGACCGGGGGTGGTGTCGCGTGAGCGCCCTGCACCGCGCAGTACTCCGGTGTTATCCGCGCTGGTGGCGCGAGCAGCACGGCGAGGAAGCGCTCGGTCTGCTGCTCGACTCCGCCGGGGCCAGCGGTCGCACCGACCCAAGAGACCTGCTCAACCTGGCAGCCCACGCCGCCCGGGTCCGCTTCACCCAGGCGGGCCCGCCGACCCTGATCCAGGGGATCCGCAACCGAGTGTCGGTAATCGCCGCGCCGCTGCTCGCCGCGATCAGCAGTACATTCCTGATCTTCGGCGAATGGGCCCCCTGGGACCCGCAGACCAGCATGGTGCCCTCGCCGATCGGCAATCTGACCACCGGATCGATCTGCTTCCTGGCCGGCCTGCTCGCTGCTCTTGCCGCAGCTCTAGGCCGAGCAACCGCGGCCCGGTGGCTAGCGGCCTTCAGCGGTATCAGTGCCCTGGCGATCATGCTGCCGCCGATCGAGCAACTCGCCTCCGGCTTCGGCTTCACCCGGCCTCCCGGAGGAATTCTCGGCTTCACAGCGCTGATCGCTGCGCTCGCCGCCCTCGGCGAACCGCGGTGGCCGAACGCCTGGAGTGCGGACTCGGCGATCGACGGCGCCCGCGAGCCCGCCGGCCACTCCGGCGACCCCGGCCGCGCCAGATCTCGCGGTCTGGTCATCTTCCTCGGGGCACTCCCCACCATCGGCGCCCTGCCCATCGGCGCCTCCGCGTTGAACACCGATTCGTGGTTCTTCTACCGATCGCCCGATCAGCTCCTGCTGTGGTTCAGTGCCGGGATCCTGCTGGGCATCGGCCTGCTGGCGATCGCCGTCACCGTCCTGCTGAGCGGCGGCAGCCGGGCTTGGGCAACGGCACTCGCGGTGAACTCGATGCCCTGGCTGCTGCTGTTCTACTTCGACTCGCTCCGGGGCTACGACACTGTCCTGCCGCTCGGTGTGGTCATTGTGCTGGTTGCTGTCATCGGGGCCGCGACGTTGATCGGGATCGTTGCGATCACCGTCAGCCGCCGGTCTCAGTCAGCCCGGAACTCGGTCGCCAGCAGCGAGTAGAGCAGGGAATCACGCCAGTCGCCGTTGGTGAAGACGTGGTGGCGGATGCGTCCTTCGTAGCTGAACCCGAGGCGTTTGACCACGGCGACCGAGGCCAGGTTCTCCGGGCCGATGGCGGCGCTGACGCGGTGCAGTGCGAGCGGCCCGAAGGCGAAATTCACCAGCGTCCGGGCCGCGGCGGTGGCGTAGCCGTGACCCCAGTGGCCGGCGGCGATCGCGTAACCGAGGTGGGCCGCCTGGACGCCGGTGGGCCCGAGACGGGCGAAACCGATCAGCCGGTCGTCGTCGAGGCGGGTGACGGCGAGGGTGTAGTCCGGCCGATCGGCGAGCGCCGCGCGCTCCACCATGCCCCCGAGTTGCTTCTCGGCGGCGGCGCGGTCGCGGCTGTCGAAGGACAGCCAACTGGTGACCCGGTCATCACCGACGACGGCCAGGTAGTCGTCCAGGTCGTCGAGCCTGAACTCGCGCAACCTGATGCCGTCGCCGGTGAGGGGATCCATCCCGCCTGCTACTGCGGGAAGGTCTGCATCGGCGTACGGGTGAACATTTCGATCTCTTCCTGGAGTTCGCGCGCGTCGTCGCCGTGGCCGGACTGCCGCAGCGCCTGGTGCACCCGGCGGGCCGAGTGCACGACCCCGTTGATCCGGCGCTCGGCGGGCAGCCCGAGGACCGGCGCGAGCGCGTCGGCCGCGCCCTCCAGCTCACCGTTCGCGATCCGGGTGATGGCCATGGCGGCGTGGCTGCCGGCGGCGTCGCCGAAGGCCCACTCGGGGTGCGACTGGTCGGTGTAGGCGTCCACTGCCTGCCGAGAATACTGCTCCGCGGTCTCGACCTCACCCGGAAGCCAGGCGAGCGCGTCGGCCGCGTAGTACAGCTGCCGATTGCGGCCGAAGGTGCAGAGACCGCCCATCTCGTCGAGCTCGTCGGCCTGCACCGAGCCCCACGCGTTCTCCGCGCGGACCAGGGCGGCCCGGGCGGCGTCGGCGTTGCCCAGGGCGGCCCAGGCCCGGGCCTCGCTCACCGGAAGCCAGACGCCGGTGGTGCTGTTGGCCTGCTCGGCGTATCCGGCGCCCAGTTGGGCGTACCGGACGGAGTCGTGCGGGTTGCCGGCCCAGTACGAGACCAGCGACTGCAGTCCGCGCACCCACGCGCGCAGGCCGTGGTGGTCGGCGTTGTCGGCGCACAGGAACGCGGTCCTGGCCTGGGTCAGCGCGGCGTGGGGGTTGCCGAGGTCGTGGGAAGCCTTGGCCAGCAGACCACCGGTCACGCCGCCGAGGAAGTACAGCTGCCGCAGGTGTTCCGGACGCTGCCGGCTCTCCAACAGCGCGAAGACCAGGTCCTGCGTCTCGACCAGCTGGCCGAGGATCTCCGGCAGCGGGCGCTGCGGGTAGGCCTTCGCGACGTGTCTCACGTCGTCGTACACCTGTTCCATGGCCTCGCTTCCGAGACCTGTCTGGGCCGCGAGGGCGAAAGCCCGCGCACGGCTGGCAGCCATGTCGAGTACCTCCATCTCATTACCTGTCGTGATCCGTCCACTGGCAGCCGCCGGCACCACCTGGGCGGCCGGCTCGGGGACGTACGGAGCGAGGAGTTCCTCGACCGGCTTGCCGAACATGCGTTGCAGGGTGCGCCGAGTCTGAGGCGTGGTTCCTGCGCGCTCGCCCGATGCGAGGCGCCGCAGGTGCCGCTCGGTGATGGTTCCACCCAGCTCGACGAACTCGGCGACGATCTCGGAGTAGGTCTGGTTCCGGCGCTGGATCAGGTGCGCCAGGACCGTTCTCGGCGTATACCTACCCGCCATCGTTCCTCCCGTTCACGTCAGGTAGACGTTGTCTCGACTCATGCCCCACGACAAGGTGCAGTCCCCATGATGTCCGCCAGAGGTCCGGAAGAGGTCCGGCAAAGGTCCTCTCCAGGTCCTAGAGCGGTCACGGTCGGTCTGTGCACCATTACTGCCATGACAACCAGTAAGTCCAACTGGTTGCAAGGGCTGAGAGTTACGGGGTGAGCAAGCAGTGACTGTTGCAGAGATGACGTCGAGGCAACACCGCCGTCGAGTGCGGGTCTGGTTCGGCGAACACGTGATCGCCCAGTACGTCGCGGAGGCTCCGCTCGCCGCGCGGTACGAGCAAGCGATGCGGCGGCGTTTCGCCGGTCTCCGGGTCACCAACGACCTGCTCGGCCCGCAGCAGGAAGCGGACAGTTAAAACGAATGCTTCCGGGTCCTCCTCAGACCCGGAGTTGCTCCTGGGGTCTCCTCACGTCCAGGAGTAGCGATCGAAGGTCCGGGGCACTCCTCAGTCCCGGACAGAACCGAGGTGCGGTCCGGGGCCTCCTCAGCTCCGGACCGCACCGCCCGAAGCCCGGCTGGGCAGGCGGCTGAATCCCTGCATCGCCGCCGCCCAGCCGTTCCAACCACCTCCTGGCCGACACCTCGGGCCAGGCGGTGGGTGGCTGGTGACACCTCACCACCAGCCACCCACCGAGGTGGCGACTCCGCTGTGTGACCGCCGCGCCTGGGCGGTCACACAGCGGAGCCATTTGTACGTCAGCGTCTCTCCCTGATGTTGCTGGATGAGCAGGAGTGCGATTCGGCGACGTACACAGCGAACGGCGCGCCCGGATGTACGCCGGGCCGGCCCTCCACCAGCCCCTCGGCGCGAATCTGCCCGGCGTACCTCATCGCCAGCCGCTCCATCACCGCCCGGGACGCCGTGTTGTGCCGCTCGGTCACCGCGACCACCGACCGGGCTCCCAGCACCCCGAAGGCATGGTCGAGCGCGGCCCGCCCGAGTTCGGTGGCGAAGCCCTGACCGCGAGCCGAGCGGAGCAGTGCCCACCCGAGCTCCAGCCGGTCAGCCAGCCACGCGCCTCCGTCGTCGAGCAACGCGGCAACCTTTCCCACCAGCGCACCATCCGGCGCCCATCGCTCCAGCCCACCGCGCCCGACCAGCGAACCGTCCGACCGGCGAAAAGCCATCCACTTGCTCACCCCGTTCGCTTCCCACCGCGCCTGGAACCCACCGGCCCGCCGCATCGACTCCTCGGCCGACCACGCTCCGCCGTACCACTCCGCCACCCACGGATCGGCGTGCAGCCGCTCCAGGTCCGCCGCATGTCCGGTCAGGACCTCACCCGGTCCAGCGATCGGCATCAGCGTCAACCGGTCGCTCAGCACCATCCGTACGGCGTACGCGACGATGTCCCGCAACCGCCGATCCCCGTCGGTGCGACCGACCATCAGCAGCTCCAGTTCCTCCGGCCCGACCCACGCACCCGCATCATGCTTGCCGGCTTCCAGCCGCGGCCGACTCAGATCGCCGTCGACAGTGACCAGGTAGTCGAGCTCCCGCCGTACCCGGCCCTCGTACTCCCACTCCCAGTCGGTGACGGCCATGACGACCTCCCGCACCCGCCAGCCGGTCTCTTCCTCGACCTCCCGCACCAGCGCCTGCTCCGGCGTCTCCCCGTCCTCCAGATGCCCGCCGACGATGTCCCAGATCCCCGGCAGCAACCGCCGCTCCGCAGTACGGCGATGCACGTACACCCGCTGTCGCTCATCCCGGATCAGCGCCCCGACACAGTCCACTGCTCGCATGACCCAACAACCTAAACCGGCCGCGCTGTCCAACCAGCTTCTCTCGAGAAAGTTGAGCCCCCGTCCAGCCAGTGGTCGCACGCGTTCTCGCACTGTGGATCGGCGATGGAACTGACCGCTGGCAGACTGGCGAGCGCGCACGGCCCGGCTGGTTCCGCTGCTGGCTCCGCCGAGTCCCGAGGCGC
The DNA here is from genome assembly GCF_027627575.1 of Kribbella sp. CA-293567. NCBI lineage: Bacteria > Bacillati > Actinomycetota > Actinomycetes > Propionibacteriales > Kribbellaceae > Kribbella > Kribbella sp. CA-293567. The sequence goes on along the minus strand of NZ_CP114065.1, from coordinate 200,309 downwards.
CTAGCTCACTGCTCGTGAGGAACTTCGGTGACCCGGTTGGGCATGAACATCACTGCGACCACCAGGAGCACCGCGGCCACCGCTGCGCCGTAGTACACGTCGTGGATAGCCGGCGCGAGGATCTCGCCGGGCAGGTGTTCGAGGTCGTCGTGGTTGTCGCCCAGACGAGAGGCCACCACGGCGTTCGCGATCGCGCCGAAGATGGCGACGCCGACCGCGCTGCCGACCGAGCGGGCGAACATGTTGGCGCCGGTCACCACGCCGCGGCTCTTCCAGTCGACCGACGACTGGGCCGCCACCACCCCGGGTGACGCGGAGAAGCCGAGACCGATGCCGATCACGAAACAGGCGAACGCGAGGTAGAGCACCGAACTGGACGGCTTGACCGTCAGCAGCAGGCCGACGCCGATCCCGACGAAGACCGAGCCGATCACCATCGTGGTCCGGAAACCGAACCGCAGGTAGATCCGGCCCGCGAGCGACGCGGCGATCGGCCAGCCCAGCGTCATCGCGGCGAGCGCGAAGCCGGCCACCAGGGCCGACGTACCGAGCACGCCTTGGGCGTAGAGCGGCACGTACGTCGTCAGGCCGATCATCAGCACACCGACCAGCAACGCGGTCGAGTTGGCGGAGTTGAGGACACGTTTGCCGAGCACCCACAGCGGCAGGATCGGCTCGGGCGCCCGGCGCTCGACGAACGCGAAGGCGACCAGCAGTACGACGGCGACGGCGAGGATCGCGATACTGGTGACCGAGTCCCAGGACCACATCACGCCGCCTTCGAGCAGCCCGAGCAGGAGCAGCGAGCCGCCGACCGCGAGCAGCACCGTACCGGCGTAGTCGATCTGCGGCTTCGCGGTACGGACGACCTTCTCCTGGAACTTGCGGTAGAACACCACCCCCGCGGCCAGGCCGAGCGGGATGTTGACGAAGAAGATCCAGCGCCACGAGATGTAGTCGGAGAAGACCCCACCGAGCGCCGGACCCACGAACGAGGCGATCCCCCAGACGCTGGCCAGATAGCCCTGCACCTTGGCACGCTCGGCAACCGAGTAGATGTCACCGACGATGGTCATCGCGATCGGCTGAATCGCTCCCGCGCCGAGCCCCTGGATCAACCGGGAGGCGATCAGCGCCGGCATGCTCCAGGCGAACCCGCAGAGCACCGAGCCGAGCACGAACAACACGATGCCGAGCAGCATCATCGGCTTGCGCCCACGCAGGTCGGCGAGCTTGGCGTAGATCGGCACCGAGACGGCCTGCGCCAGCAGGTAGATGGAGAACAGCCACGGGAACTGCGTGAACCCACCGAGATCCGCAACCACCGAGGGGACCGCGGTTGCCAGGATGGTCGCGTCGATCGCCACCAGCCCGACGCTGAGCATCACTGCCAGCAGAATCGGCCCACGCTCGGACCGCAGCCCCACGCTGGCTCGGTCGATCCGCTCAGTAGTCATGACAAACCGAACTTACGTGACGAGACACCGGTTGCCGAACTGTGGGTCAGACTGTGGAATCTGGCTCGGCTCGTTCGGGCTCGCGACGGCTGCTCCGCTGCGCTACGCAGCCTGCATCGCTGGTGAGTGCAGCTGCGCATGACCTCCGTCGGCTCGCGGCGGCCGCTGCGCTACCTGCATCGCACACGAGTGCTGGCGCGACGCATGTAGCCCGTTGCGGGTGAGTCGGCGAACTCGGCTCGCGGCGGCTGCTCCGCTGCGCTACGCCGCCTGCATCGCAAACGAACACTGATGGGTGACGCTGGACCCGTCGCGGGTAAGCCTCCGCGCGGTCGGGCTCGCGACGGCTGCTGCGCTGCGCTACGCCGCCTGCATCGCTGATGAGTGTGGTTGCCGGGGCATAGCCGCGTTCGAGTAGGCGGCTCACGCGCTAGGGCTCCCGCCAACTGCTCCGCTGCGCTCTCCGCCGCCTGCTCCGCCTGCACCCCTCACGCCTACCTCGCTGACCTCAACCCCGCCGCACCAACCAACCGAACCGCGTTGGAATCCACTCCCCGGCTCACCACACACCCACCTCCCCACCCGCACCCCACACCCACCCCGCCGACACCCAACCTCGCCCCACCAACCAACCAGACCTCATCAGCATCCACGCCCGGTCTCACCACCCCCCACCAACCTCCCGCCCCAACACCCCTCCCAACCACCCGCCCCCAACACCCCGCCACCCACCCGCCCAACCCCTCACCTAGGTACTCTCCGTGGGTGAGGATGCACGGACTGCTGCGCGCAATCGTGCTGATCGCCACCATCTCCCTCACCCTCGTCCTCCTCCCCATCGCCATCAACGTCGGCACCGGCGGCACCGCGCCCACCTTCCTCCAGCCCTACGTCACCTGGACCTGGCCACTCATCGGCGTCCTCTGGCTGATCGCCATCATCACCGGCCTCCTCGAGTACCGAAGCCGCCGCACAATCAGCCACACCGCCCGGTCAGCCGACCAGCCTCGCAACCGCCCCAACGCCCTCGCGCGGATCGATCGTTACCTCGCCGATCGCTTCACCGGCTCACTCGCCTCGCAAACCCGGCTGGCTCTCGCGCTCGATGTCAGCCCTGAGGCCGTCATCCGGCCGTACGACCTGCTGGTTCAGCCGCTCAACAGTGAGGTTGCCGAGGTTCGGGAGGATGCTGATATCGGCGCCGCGTTCGATGATCTCCAGGACTCGATGCTGATCCTCGGAGCGCCCGGTGCGGGCAAGACGACCTTGTTGCTGGAGCTTGCGCGGACCCTGGCGGCGAAGGCTCACGAGGATCCTCGTGGTCCGATTCCGGTGGTCGTCGACCTGGCCTCCTGGAACGCCCCGACGGCTCGGGAGGAAGATGACGCCCCAGGCGACAGTCCGCTGCTGGCCGGCTTCATTCGTTGGTTGCTGGCAGAGTTGGCGGCTCGCTACCAGATCCCTGAGGCTGTCGGCCGGGTCTGGCTGAGCAAGGGGCGCTTGGGGCTGTTTCTCGATGGACTGGACGAGGTCGCTCTGGCCCACCAGGAGAAGCTCGCGCCGGTGCTGGCCGAGTTGGGGCAGCGTTATCTGGTCGGTCAGGTCGCTGTTACGTGCCGTATTCACGAGTACGAGCAGCTGCAGCATCGGCTCAAGTTGTACGGCGCGGTTCGCATTCGGCCGCTCAGCCGGCAGCAGGTGATCGACTACTTCGCCTCCGGTGGTGAGGAGTTGGCCGGTGCGCTGGCCGCGATGGAGCGGGACGACGACCTGTGGGATCTGGTCAACTCGCCGCTGATGCTCAACGTCATGGCTCTGGCCTATCAAGGCCGGGATGCCCGGGACATCGCTTCCGGCGTACTGGCCGACCACCGGCGGGAGCTCTTCGACACGTTCCTCTCCGAGGTACTGGCCCGCTACCGCCCCAGCAGCCCGCAGTTCGACTCACGCGCGGCTGTCCGCTCGCTCTGGTGCCTCGCCTGGTGGACACGCACCAGAGCGGGCGACCGTATCGAAGTACCGCGTCGCTTGACGCCCAACGGCTGGTACGGCCTGGTACTGCCCGCAGTCGGCTACCTGGCTCACATGGTTTGCCTCCCAGGCCTCTTCGCCGGTCTGGCAGCGGGAGCCGCAGTCGGCGCCACAGCCCTGTACGGCGTAGCGGCTGGCCTGGCAGTCGGTGCCATCGCCCTGGTACTGGTCCACGTGCGACCGCACACGTGGTGGAACCTCCAGCAAGGCAGTGACCAGCCTCGCAAGCAGTTGCTGGCCGTCATGATCTGCACAGGCGCCACTGCGGGCTTGGCCTCGGTCCTCTTCGTCACTGCACTGGCAGAGAACCTGCCGGCGGCACTAGGACTGGCAATCCAAGGCGGGATTGTCCTGGTGTCGTACGGCCTGGAGTCCGTCCTCTCCGGTAACAACCGCCGCCGCCTCTGGCTCACTGTCCGGCTGCTCGGCGTCACCGCGGCGAGCTGGGCCGTCTTCACGGTCGTCGACCATCCACAGGACTTCGTCGCGGGCGCCGCCATCGGCCTGATAGTTGCCCAGGGCATCCGTTTCGTCAAGGCGCTGCCGATGGATCATCTGGTCAAGGAGGAACGCCCCGGCGACAGCCGGCTGATGGACAAGTGGACCGTCGCCGGCGCCCTGGCCGGTCTCACCGTCGCGGCAGCTCTCGGTGCCGACCTCTGGTGGTCGAACGGTCCCGAGGCAGTCCTGGGCATCGTCGCCGGCACGGTCGCGGCGAAGGCGTGGCGCCGCCGCGCACCCTTCTTCGCAGGCGGTCTTTCCCGTGGCCTGCACGGCTTCCTGCTCCGCTGGAGCGGCTACCTGCCCTGGCGTCGCGGCGCCTTCCTCCGGTACGCCGCCGAGCGCTTCGTACTCGCCAAGACCGGTCCTGGCGAGTACGCCTTCATCCATCTCCTGGTGCGCGATCACCTGGCCGAGTGCGACCCGGACGCTCTGGCAGCCAAGGTGGACCAACGCATCGCCGCCCGCGCCCAGCGCAGCAATCTAGCGCGCCGCCGCTAACACCTGATCGAGAATCAACGACCACTGCCGCACGATGCCGCGGCGGCGTACCGCATCGTCGGTCAGCAGATCCGCCAGTCCCAGACCCCGAGCCATGTCGAGCACACCTTGTACGGTCTCCCGCACTCCCGGCGTGCGCTCCTCGACCTTGAGCACCTCCAGCAGCGCCCGGTGGGCCTGCCGCCCGACATGCGCCTCCAGCCGGACGAGCTGCTGCCGCAGCGGCTCCTCAGTGGACGCTGCAACCCACAGATGCAGCGCCGCACGGAACAGCGGACCGGTGTAGACGTCGGCAAGCATCCCGACGATCGCCTCGGTCCGCCCCTCGCCAACCGGAAGCCCAGACGCCTGCTGCCGGATCTCAGCCAGCCGCACCTCGGTCATGTACTCCACGGCCGCCGCGAACAGATCCGCCCGCGTCGGGAAGTGGTGCTGCGCCGCACCGCGCGAGACCCCGGCCCGGGCGGCCACTACCGCGACAGTGGTCGCCGCGTAGCCGACCTGGGCCAGTGACTCGAGTGACGCCTCCAAGAGCTTCTGCCGGGTCGCCCTGCTGCGGTCCTGCTGCGGCTCACGCAGTGCTTCGCTCACAGCGAATCCCGGAAGATGTCTGGCCTCAGACCAATGCCGCCGGACCTGATCAAGGTCCGGCCGGTCGGCGTCTCACTCACGGGTCGCCTCCCGCGCCCGCAGTTCGCGCCGCAGGATCTTGCCCGACGCGGCCTTCGGGACGGCCTCGATGAACTCCACCTGCCGGATCTTCTTGTACGGCGCGACCCGCTCCGCGACGTACGCGATCACGTCGTCCTCGGTCAGCTGCACCCCGGGCATCGGAACCACGAACGCCTTCGGCACCTCGTTCCCGTCAGCCTGTACGCCGATCACGGCGGCATCCGCGATCCGGTCGTCGGTCAGCAGCACGGCCTCCAGTTCGGCCGGCGGCACCTGGTAGCCGTGGTACTTGATCAGCTCCTTGACCCGATCCACGATGTACAGGTAGCCACGCTCGTCCTCGCGCCCAAGGTCGCCGGTGTGCAGCCAGCCGTCCGGGTCGATGGTCGCGGCGGTCTCCTCCGGCCGGCCCAGGTAGCCCTTCATCACCTGCGGTCCGCGGATCCAGACCTCGCCGATCTCACCCTCGGCCACATCGTTGCCATCGGCACCTACCAGCCGCATCTCGGTCGACGGGAAGAGCTTGCCGACCGCTCCGGCCGGCGGATCGACGTCGGTCTGCGGCACCGAGTGCGTACCCGGCGACAACTCGGTCATCCCGTACGCCTGCAGTACGGCGTGCAGCCCGAGTCGCTTGGCGCAGGCCTCGGCCAGGTCGCCGTCCAGCGGAGCCGCAGCCGACGTCACGTACTTCAGCGCAGACAGGTCCACCCCGTCGACCGCCGGGTGTTTCGCCAGCGCCAGCACGATCGGCGGCGCGACGAAGGCCCGGGTGATCTTCTGTTCGTCCAGGACGGTCAGGAACTGCTGCAGGTCGAACTTCGGCAGCACCACCACGGTCGCGCCGAGCCGTAGCGGCAGGTTCATGAGCACGGTCAGCCCGTAGATGTGGAAGAAGGGCAGGATCGCGATGATCCGCTCCTGCTCGCCGAGCTCGATCATCGGCTCGGCCTGGGCGATGTTGGTGCCGATGTTGCGATGGGTCAGCATCACGCCCTTGGCCGCGCCCGTCGTACCGCTCGAGTAGGGCAGCACGGCGACGTCGTTCACCGGATCGAACTCGATCACCGGCTCCGGCCCGGTCGAGGCCAGCAGTTCCTGCACCGATCGGTAGCCCTCCGCCTGGTCGCAGACGAGGATCTCCTGGACGTCGGTGCCCTCCACCGCCGCCGTCGCGATCGGCAGGAAGAGCGAGATCGTCACCAGCAGTTTCGCCTTGGAGTCCACCAGCTGCTTGTGCAGCTCACCCGCCGTGTAGAGCGCGTTGACCGTGGTCACCGTCGCGCCCGCCCGGGTCGCGCCGTAGAAGACGGCCGGGTAGATGATCGTGTTCGGGCTGTGCAGCGCGATCGTGTCACCGTGCACGATGCCCAGCTCGGCGAAGCCGGCCGCGATCCGCCGGCTCATCCCGTCCAGCTGGGCGTAGCTGATCTCCCGCCCGCTGACTCCGTCGACCAGCGCGATCCGGTCGCCGTACTCCTGGGCGCGGCCGAGCACCGCGTCGTGGATCGGCACATCGAGAACGTCGACTGCTGGGTACTGACTCTGGATGACCACGGGCGGGCCCTCTCTGTGCGACTGGTGTGGAGCAGAACGATGGCGCAATCAGTACGACTTCGGTAGGCCCAGACTGTGTTGCGCCACGAAGTTGAGGATCATCTCCCGGCTGACCGGCGCGATCCGGCCGGCCCGGGCGGCCGCGACCAGCGACGCGACGCCGTACTCGACGGTCATGCCGTTGCCGCCGAGGGACTGGACGGCCTGGTCGGTGGCCCGCACGGTCGCCTCACCGGCGGCGTACTTGGCCATGTTCGCCGCTTCGCCCGCGCCGAGGTCGTCGCCCGCGTCGTACAGGGCGGCGGCCTTCTGCATCATCAAGCGGGCCAGTTCGAGCTCGATCTTGTTCTGCGCGAGCGGGTGCGCGATCCCCTGGTGAGCGCCGATCGGGGTCTTCCAGACCTGGCGTTCCTTGACGTAGGCAACGGCTTTGCCGAGCGCGTGCCGGCCGATCCCGATCGCGAACGCCGACGCCATGATCCGCTCCGGGTTCAGCCCGGCGAAGAGCTGCATCAGCCCGGCGTCCTCGCTGCCGACCAGTGACTCGGCCGGCAGTCGCACGTCGTCGAGAAAGAGCGAGAACTGCTTGTCCGGGCTGATCAGGTCCATCTCGATCTGCCGGAACTCGACGCCGGGAGCATCGGTCGGCACGATGAACAGCGCGGGCTTGAGCTTGCCGGTCCGGGCGTCCTCGGTGCGTCCCACCACCAGCACGGCGCGCGCGACGTCGAGGCCGGAGATGTAGACCTTCCGCCCCGACAACGACCAGCCACCCTCGGTACGCCGGGCCGTCGTGGTGATCCCGTGCGAGTTGGAGCCGGCGTCCGGCTCGGTGATCGCGAACGCCATCGTGGTCGTCCCGTCGGCCAGCGACGGCAGCCACTGCTCCTGCTGCCCGTCGGTGCCGAACCGAGCGATCACCGTGCCGCAGATGGCGGGCGAGACCACCATCATCAGCAACGGGCAGCCGGCCGCGCCGAGCTCCTCCAGCACGATCGACAGGTCGCCCATCCCGCCGCCGCCACCGCCGTACTGCTCGGGCAGGTTGACGCCCAGATAGCCGAGCTTGCCGGCTTCCTCCCAGAGCTCCGTGGTCTGCCCTCCCGAGCGCGCCCGCTGGTTGAAGTACGTGTAGCCGTACTTCTTGCCCAGCTCACCCACGGCCGCCCGCAATGCGCGGCGTTCCTCGGACTCGACGAAACTCATACGTCCTCCTCCACTCGTACGACGGCCAGTACGGCGCCCACCTCGACCTGCTGGCCGGCGGCGACAGCAAGTTCCACCAAGATCCCGTCGGCCGGCGCGGAGATGGTGTGCTCCATCTTCATCGCCTCCAGCCAGACCAGTCCCTGTCCGGCGGTGACCTTGTCACCGACCTCGACCCCGACCCGGACCACGGTCCCCGGCATCGGCGCCACCAACGACCCGGCCACCAACTGCCGCGACGGATCCGGGAACCGCGCGACCGGCGTCAGCGCGATCGACCCGACACAGACCAGTCCCGGGTACGCCGCCACCTGGTGCGCCCGCCGCACGCCATCGACCTCCAGCACCACCCGCTCGGCGCTCGCCTCGACCACGGTGACGCCTTCGACGACAGTGCCGTCCCGGGTCGCGCGGTAGTCGACGTCGTACTGCCGATCGCCAACCAGGTAGCTCTTCCGCTGCGCCTGCGAGGCCAGGTTCCGCCACCCGCCAGGCAATCCGCGTTGCACCCCCGCCGTCACCCGCCGCGCCGCTGCATCCGCAAGCGCCGCGGCAATTGCAGCCACTCGCTCAGCAGCCTCATCCACAGGCACACCCACGCCGTGCTTCGCGAAGAAAGCGGTATCGGTATCGCCGGCCAGGAACGCGGGATGCCGGAGAATCCACACCAGCAGGTCGCGGTTGGTCCGCACACCGTGAATCTCAGCCCGCTGTAGCTCAGCAGCCAACCGCGCCGCCGCCTGCGCCCGGGTCGCACCCCACACGATGACCTTCGCCAGCATCGCGTCGTAGTACGGCGAAACCTCGCTCCCACTCACCACCCCAGCGTCAAGCCGAATCCACGGCGCGCCCTCCCGTGGCCCACCGGCAGCAAACTCCGCCACGCCCGCCGCTCGGGCTGGCGCGGCACTCCGCCTTCCCTCCCCGGCACCCTCCACCGCGAAGCGGTGGAGGGTGCCGGTTTGAGGTTGCCAATCGGCCTGCGGATCCTCGGCGTACAACCGCACCTCGATCGAATGCCCAACAGCAGCAGGTGGCTCGGCCGGGAGCGCCTCACCAGCGGCGATCGACAGCTGCAGCGCCACCAGATCCAGCCCGGTGACCGACTCCGTCACCGGATGCTCGACCTGCAACCGCGTGTTCATCTCGAGGAAGTAGAACTCGCCGTCCTCGTCGGCCAGGAACTCCACCGTCCCGGCGCCGACGTACCCGATCGCCTCGGCAGCCTTCCGCGCCGCGTCGAACAACCGCTCGCGCATCGCCGGAATGCGTTCCACCAAAGGCGAAGGTGCCTCCTCGACGACCTTCTGATGCCGCCGCTGGATCGAGCACTCCCGTTCACCGACCGCCCAGACGGTCCCGTGCCGGTCGGCCAGCACCTGGACCTCGATGTGCCGCCCGGTCGCCAGATACGGCTCGCAGAAGACGGTCCCGTCGCCGAAGGCGGACAAGGCCTCGGCCTCGGCGGACGCGATCTCCGAAGTGAGCTCCGCCAAGGACCCGACTACCCGCATACCCCGCCCGCCGCCACCCGCCGAGGCTTTCACCAGCACCGGCAGGTCCGCATCGGTGACATCACCAGCCGAGAGCTGCCGCAGTACCGGCACCCCCGCCGCGTCCATCAGCTTCTTGGCCTCGATCTTCGACCCCATCGACGCGATCGCCTCGACCGGCGGCCCGATCCAGGTCAGCCCCGCCTCGATCACCGCCGCCGCGAACTCGGCGTTCTCCGAGAGGAACCCGTACCCGGGGTGCACGGCGTCCGCGCCTGCCTTCAGCGCCGCCTCGATCACCAGTTCGCCGCGCAGGTAGGTGTCCGCGGGCGCCGTACCGGGCAGGTGCACCGCCGCATCTGCCTCCGCGACGTACGGCGCGGAGGCGTCCGCCGTCGAGTGCACCGCCACACACTCCAGCCCCAGTGCCCGGGCGGTCCGGAACACCCGCCGCGCGATCTCGCCACGATTGGCGACCAGTACCGACCTGAACATCGCCATCACATCCTGAAGACGCCGAAGTTGGCGCCATCGAAACGAGTGCCCTCGACCGGGCCGGAGTGGATCGCCGACAAGCACAGCCCGAGCACGGTCCGGGTGTCGCGCGGGTCGATCACGCCGTCGTCGTAGAGCCGTCCCGACAGGAACATCGGCAGCGACTCGGCCTCGATCTGGCCTTCCACGTAGGCCCGCATCGCGGCGTCACCGTCCTCGTCGTACGGCTGTCCCTTCGCGGTCGCGGCGGCCCGCGCCACGATCGACAGCACGCCGGCCAGCTGCTGCGGACCCATCACCGCCGACTTCGCCGACGGCCAGGCGAACAGGAACCGTGGATCGAAAGCCCGCCCGCACATGCCGTAGTGGCCGGCGCCGTACGACGCCCCCATCAGCACCGAGAGGTGCGGCACCTTGGAGTTGGAGACCGCGTTGATCATCTGCGCGCCGTGCTTGATGATCCCGCCCTGCTCGTACTCCTGGCCGACCATGTAGCCGGTGGTGTTGTGCAGGAAGATCAGCGGAGTGCCTGCCCGGTTCGCCAACTGGATGAACTGCGCGGCCTTCTGTGACTCCTCGCTGAACAGCACGCCCCGCGCGTTCGCCAGGATTCCCACCGGATACCCGTGCAGCGTCGCCCAGCCGGTCGCCAGCGACGACCCGTAGAGCGGTTTGAACTCGTCGAAGACCGACCCGTCCACCACCCGGGAGATCACGTCCCGCGGGTCGAACGGGATCTTCAGATCCCCCGGCACGATCCCGAGCAGCTCGTCGGCGTCGAACAACGGCTCCCGGTACTCCGCTGCCGGGGCGGGACCGAGCTTCTTCCAGTTCAGCCGCGACACGATCTGCCGCCCGAGCCGGATCGCGTCCCGCTCGTCCACCGCGAAGTAGTCGGCCAGCCCCGACTTGCGGGCGTGCATCCCGGCACCGCCCAGCGACTCGTCGTCGGCGTCCTCACCGGTCGCCATCTTCACCAGTGGCGGCCCGGCCAGGAACACCTTCGCGCCACCGTCGACCATCACCACGTAGTCGCTCATGCCGGGGATGTACGCGCCGCCCGCGGTGGAGTTGCCGAACACCAGCGCGATCGTCGGGATCCCTTCCGACGACAACCGGGTCAGGTTGCGGAACATCGCGCCGCCCGGGATGAAGATCTCCTTCTGCGTCGGCAGATCCGCGCCGCCCGACTCGACCAGGCTGATCACCGGCAGCCGGTTCGCCCGGGCGATCTCGTCCGACCGCAGCGCCTTGCGCAGCGTCCACGGGTTGCTCGCGCCGCCCTTGACGGTCGGATCGTTCGCGGTGATCAGGCACTCGACGCCCTCCACCACGCCGATCCCGGTGACCAGGCTCGCGCCGACCGTGAAGTCGCTGCCCCAGCCCGCGAGCGGTGACAGCTCCAGGAACGCGGTGTCCGGGTCGAGCAGCAGCTCGATCCGATCCCGCGCGAGCAGCTTGCCGCGCTGGTGGTGACGGGCGACGTACTTCTCGCCGCCACCCGCCAGCGCCTTCTGGTGCTCGGTCTCCAGCTCCGCGAGCTTGGTCAGCATCGCGGAGCGGTTGTCAGTGACAGTCATGCGGTGAACCCCAGTCGTTTGGCTGCCAAACCCGTCATGATCTCGGTGCTGCCGCCGCCGATCGCGAGGATCTTCTGGTCGCGGTACTGGCGCTCCACCTCGGCCTCGCGCAGATAGCCGAGCCCACCGTGCAGTTGCAGCGCCTGGTCACACACCCACTGACCCGCCTCGACCGCGGTGTTCTTGGCGAAGCACGTCTCGGCGATCACTTCTTCGCCGGCGTCCGCCCGCGCGGCTGTCGCGTGCACATAAGTCCGAGCGACCTCGACCTTCCGAGCCATCTCGGTCAGCGTGTGCTGCACGCTCTGCCGGGAGATCAGTGGCCTGCCGAAGGTCTCCCGAGTCCTGCACCACTCGACGGTGAGATCCAGCGCCCGTTGTGCCCCGGCGTACGCCTGTACGGCGAGGGTCAGCCGCTCCGCGACGAAGTTCACCGCGAGCTGGACGAACCCGCTCCCCTCCTCGCCGACCAGGTTGGCCGCCGGCACCCGGACATCGGTGAACGACAACTCGGCCGTGTCCGAGCACAGCCAGCCCATCTTCTCCAGCTTGCGGGAGACCTGGAAGCCGGGCGTTCCGCGCTCGATCACCAGCAGGCTGATGCCGTGCGCGCCCGGTCCGCCGGTCCGGACCGCCGTGGTCACGAAGTCCGCGCGGCAACCCGAGGTGATGTACGTCTTGGCCCCGTTGACGACGAAGTCGTCCCCGTCGCGTCGCGCCGTGGTCCGGAGCGAGGCGACGTCGGAGCCACCGTCCGGCTCGGTGATCGCCAGCGATCCGATCAGTTCACCCTCGAGCGTCGGCCGCACCCACTGGGCGATCTGATCTTCATTGCCAGCAGCAACGATATGCGGAAGGGCGATACCGCAGGTCAGCAACGAGGCGACCAGGCCGCCGGATCCGCCCGCGTAGTGCATCTCCTCGACCACGCCGATCGCGTCGAGGAGCGACCCGCCGCCACCGCCGGACTGCTCGGGGAACGCGACCCCGAGCAGTCCGAGCTGACCAGCCTTCTTGTGCAGCTCACGCGGCAGCTCGCCGTCCCGCTCCCACTGCGCCAGATTCGGCAGCACCTCCGCCGCCATGAAGCGCCGCACGCTCTGCCGGAAGTCGCTCACAACAGCACCTCCGGTACGTCGACGTACCGCGACCGCAGCCACTCGCCGACCGCCTTCGCCTGCGGATCGAAACGTGCCTGCGAAGCGACGCCCTCGCCCAGCAACCCGCCGACGACGAAGTTGAGTGCCCACAGATTCGGCAGCACGTGCCTGGTCACGGGCAGGCCGGCGGTCTCCGGCAGCAGTTCCTGGAACTTCTCCACCGTCAACGTGTGCGCGAACCAGCGCCAGGCGGTCTCGTTCCGCACCCACACCCCGACGTTCGCGTCACCACCCTTGTCGCCGCTGCGTGCTCCCATGACTCGCCCGAGCGGCACCTCCCGCGTGAGCGACCTGGCCGGCCGCCCCGCTGCCACGAGTTGTGGCAACGGCATCGGCAGCGCACCGCCTTCGGCCGGCTCCAGCTCCTGCGTCTCTTCCGCCGGCCGGATCGTGCGGAGCGCGCCGTCGGGCAGCACCACCACGTGCTCGACCTCGTGCGCGTCGACGTACCCGGCCGTGAACACGCCGTACGGCGAAGCCTCTCCGGGCGGCGCCGTCACGTGGAATCCCGGGTAGCTGGCCAGCGCCAGCTCGATCGCCACACCGGAGAACGCGCGGCCGACCACCTTCGGGTCAGGGTCCCTGACGATGCACCTGAGCAGCACGCTCGCGAGCTCCTCGGTGTCCGCGTTCGGCTGTTCCGTCCAGACCAGCGACCACTTCAGCTCGGCCGGCTCGGTCGGCAGCTCCTGTTCGAGCTGCCGTTTGACCAGCTCGGCCTTCGCTTCCAGTTCGAGGCCGGTCAGCACGAAAGCCACCTCGTTGCGGAACCCGCCGACGCTGTTCAGCGACACCTTGTACGTCGGCGGTGGCGGCTCGCCCTCGACGCCGGTGATCCGGATCCGGTCAGGGCCGTCCTGGGACAGCTCGATGGTGTCCATCCGGGCGGTCACGTCCGGACCGGCGTACCGGGCGCCGGTGATCTCGTAGAGGAGTTGCGCCTTGACCGTGTCGATCGTGACCGCGCCGCCGGTGCCGTCGTGCTTGGTGATCACGCTGCTGCCGTCGGCGTGGATCTCCGCGATCGGGAAGCCGGGCCGGTCGAGGTTGCGGAGCTCGTGGAAGAAGGCGTAGTTGCCGCCGGTCGCCTGGCAACCGCACTCGATCACGTGCCCGGCGACGACGGCGCCCGCGAGTTCGTCGTACTGGTCGCGCCGCCAGCCGTGATGGGCGGCGGCCGGCCCGACGATCACCGAGGCGTCGGTGACCCGGCCGGTGACGACCACCTCCGCTCCGGCCTGGAGGGCCTCGGTGATTCCCCAGGCTCCGAGGTAGGCGTTGGCCGTCAGTGGTCGGCCGAGGTCGAGCTCACCGGCGCGCGGCAGCAGGTCGTCGCCTTCGACGTACGCGATCTTGGGATGCAGTCCGAGCTTGCCGGCCAGTGCCTCGATCGCCCGCGCGAGTCCCGCGGGGTTGAGTCCGCCCGCGTTGCTGACCACCTTGATCTGCCGGTCCAGCGCCTCACCGAGCCCTGCTTCGAGCTGCTTGAGGAAGGTCTTCGCATAACCCAGGGACGGATCCTTCAGCCGGTCGCGGCCGAGGATCAGCATCGTCAGCTCGGCCAGGTAGTCACCGGTCACCACGTCCAGCGGCCCGCCGGTCACCATCTCCTGGAACGCGCTGAACCGGTCCCCGTAGAACCCCGACGCGTTCCCGATCCGGATCGGCGCCCGCTCGCTGCTGCCCTCCGTCACGCGAACTGCCCCCGCTCGCGACCCTTCCCCGGCATCCCGGCGAACGTCTGGATGATCCCCAGCCACTCGTCGGCCTCGGTACCCACCGCCCGTACGTCGAGGTCGTCACGATGCCGTCGCTGCGTCGCGAGCAGACAGAAGTCGAGCGCACTGCCGGTGACCCGCTGCTCAGCATCCTCCGGGCCCCAGCTCCACTGGTCGCCCTCCGGACCCGTCAGTTCCACGTGGAACGGAGCAGCCGGCGGTTGGCGGTCGTTCAGCAGGTAGGCGAAGTCCCTCGTCCGTACGGCGAGATGCGCGACGTGCTTCAACCGGTTGGACGGCGTCCGCTTCACGCCCAGCGCATCGGCCACGTCCTGCCCATGGGCCCACGTCTCCATCAACCGGGCAGTGGCCATCGAGGCCGGACTCATCGGCGGCCCGAACCACGCGACCTGCTGCCCACGCGGCACTGCCCGCAGCGCCTCCTGCAGCTCACCTCGAGCCTGCCGCCAGTACGTCAGCAACTCCCCAGGCCCCAGCGCGACCCCCTCCGCGGCCCCGTCATCCACAAACCGGCTCGGGTTCTCCACAGCCTTCCGCAGTTCCTCCTGGAACTCCTCCGGCTCGGCCGCGGCCAACCGCGCGGCCTCGTCCGTCCACGCGAGGTGAGCGATCTGATGCGCGACGGTCCATCCGTCGGCAGGTGTCGGCGTGGCCCACCCCTCCGCGGTCAACCCGCCCACCAGCAGATCCAGCTCGACACTCTCGGCACTCAGTTCAGCCAGCAGCTCATCAAGCACGCGGCCCTCCAGCCTCAACTCGGTGCACCGACCCTCCCACTCCCACCGGGAAGAATCAAGCACGCGTGCTTGTTTTTGTCCGGCGACAGTTGCACCGGATTCGAAAGGCTTACCGGGGACCCTCGGCGGGTGTTAGGCAAAGGGATGAACAGTTCGCTGCCCGGCAAGGCCGCTGAGATCCGGGCGCTGTTGCTCAGTCTGATCGACACCCTGCCGGAAGGTGCCGCGCTGCCGCCGGAGCGGGAGCTGTCGGTGCGGTGGAACGTCGCGCGGATGACGCTGCGGCGGGCGGTCGACGAGTTGGTGATCGAGGAACTGCTGGTCCGGCGGCACGGCAGTGGCACCTACACCGCCCGGCCGAAGGTGACCAAGTGGCTCGGGATGATGGGGTTCTCCGAGGACCTCCGGCGGCGCGGCATGCGGCCGGGGAGCCGGATGCTGGAGTTCCGCCGGACGAAGGCCGAGCGGCCGGCGGCTCGGCGGTTGCGGATCCCGGTCGGCGACCCGGTGGTCACGTTCACCCGGCTCCGGCTCGCCGACGAGACGCCGATGGCAGTCGAGCGTACGACGCTGCCGGGCAGCTACGTGCCGGGACTCGAAGCCGAAGACCTGAACGGTTCGCTGTACGACCTGCTGACCAGCCGCTACGGCATCGAGCTGGGCAGCGGTACGTCGAAACTCGAGCCGGTGATGCCCGACGCCAAGACCGCCGGCTGGCTCGGCATCCCTGGCACGCAGCCATGCCTCGCGTTGCACGGCGTCAGCTTCGACCGCCGCGAGCGCGTCTTCGAGTACACCTCCGCCGTCTTCCGCGGCGACCGCTACGCGTTCACCGCCGAGCTCCGGACGGCGCCGACCGTGCGGGCGAACGCGAAGGGCATCTAGCGGCGTTCCGCGCGGGCCGTCAGCGGTCCAGACCTTGATAGTCACGAGTCTTGACTGTCACCCACCAAAAGTAGTTGCCTCGTCACTCGATTGGCCCGGTCCAAACTCTGTTCCTGTGCAGCCCGTACCGGTTAGCGTTCGGCATGGAGCGGATCGCGGTGGTCGAGGTCGACCTGGAGCTCGGTCGCGTCTACGAGCACGGGTGGCAGAGCTGGAGCCCGAGCACCGACCATCCGGTGACGGGCCGGGGTCATCGACCGAATTCGCCGGAGTCGCGGGTGAGCGGTTATTGCGCTGGGGTCGAGTCGTCCCCCGGTGGCTTCCAGGGTGAGGGGTTGCTGGCCGTCGTACCGGGTGGGGGTGCGACGCATGTCTTCGCGACCACGACACCTGATGTCGTACCGTCCATCCGCGCGACCCTCACCGGCACGACTCTCGTCGTCGAGGCAGACGGTCCGGTCGAGCACAGGGTCATCGAGCTGCCCTTGTACGCCGCTCTCGGCGCCTGGGCGGAGTCGTTCGCGCCGAGGCCCGCCGTCATCCGTCCCGCACCGACCGGCTGGTCCTCCTGGCACGCGTACGCCGCGGCGGTCACCGACGCCGATGTCCGGGACAACGTCGAGGCGATCGCGAAGTACGAGCTGCCCGTCGACGTGATCCAGCTCGGCGACGGCTGGCAGTCGGGCCTCGGCGACTGGCTCCGGCCGTCCCGCGATTCGATCACTTCAGTACTTTCCAGCTCCACGGTCACCGGCTGATCAGGTCGTCGCTGGAAGGTCTGACCGGGCTCACCGACTTCATCCGTACGTCGGGCCACCGGCCGGGCGTCTGGGTCGCGCCGTTCGTTGCCGGCTCTGACAGCCAGATGCTCCGCCGGCATCCCGACTGGGCCGGCCAGTCGATCGGTACCGGCCGGAACCAGGAGATCCACGCGCTCGACCTGACCAACGATGACGTCCGGTCCCATCTGGTCGAGGTGTTCACCGAACTGGCGCGCTATTTCGACCACTTCACACTCGACCACCTCTTCGCCGGCGCCCTCTCCGGCCTGCCGCTCTACCGCGAGACCCTCGCCCAGCTCCGCGCGGCCGTCGGCGACGCCTACCTGGTCGGCTCCCGCGCACCGATCCTCCCGACGGTCGGCCTGGTCGACGCGATGCGTGTCGGCCCCGACATCGCACCGCACTACGCGCCCCTGACCGACGACCTCTCCGCCGCGTCCCAGCAGTCCGCCACCCTCACCACCACCGGCCGAGCCTGGCAACACGACCGCTTCTGGGTCAACGACCCCGACTCCCTGATCGCCCACCCCTCTGTAGAACGCCGAGCCGACTGGGCCGAAACGATCACCCATCACGGTGGTCTCCGCACCACCTCGGACAAACTCCAGTCCCTCGACGGCTGGGCCCTGGAGATCACCAAAACACTCCTGGCCTCCACTCCACCCCCCACCCCGTTCCCATCGCTCTCCTGACCGGAACGACCGTCAGCTCCCTTGAGACCCTGCTGACCCCCTGTGATCATTCGGTCACTATGCTCACAATAGTGATCACGTACGCAGAATTGTGGGCACGGTAGCCGGTGGACTTCAGTACGCCGATCAGCACCGTCATCCCGTCTCTCGACGGCCCTGTCCTCCAAGTGCTCGCCCGCGCCGACCGCCTGCTCTCCGGTCGCCAGGTGCATGCCCGCGCGGGCACAGGCAGCGTCGCGGGCGTCCGGCTGGTCCTCCAGCGCCTGGCCTCCACCGGCCTGGTTCACGTCGACGAGGCCGGCAGCGCGCTCCTCTACCGCCTCAACCGCTCACACCTCGCGGCCCAAGCGGTCGAGATCCTCGCCAACCTGCGTGCCACCTTCGCCGACACCCTCGCGGCCAACATCGCGTCCTGGCGCATCCCACCCCTCCACGCCAGCCTGTACGGCGCTGCCGCCCGCGGCGAGGGCGATCACCAGAGCGACGTCACCCTCCTGCTGATCCGCTCCGACGAAGTTGCCAGCGACAACCTGCTCTGGGTGGAACAGGTCAGCGCCCTGATGAGCGACATCGTCGAGCTCACCGGCAACCCGGTCGACGTCGACGAGCTCACCCTTCGGGACCTCACCAACCACCACCGCGCCGCCGTCCCCGTCCTGGACGAGTGGCTCGATCAGCCCACCATCCTGCACGGCCCCCGCCTCCAAGCCCTCCTGGCAACCCGGGCCAGCATCGAACGCCCGACCCTCGCCAACCTGCCGTCCCTCCCCAACCTCGCCAACTTTCCAGCTCTGCCGGCCCTCACAAGCACCCCTACCAACTAGCCGGCACCACACGGCGTTGTGGTGGAAGCGCGACGGCAATCACCCGTTTCCGCGCCCAACCGTCAACCACCCAGCAACGGACCCATCAATCGCGCGATCCGGCTGTCCCGGCGCGTCACCCGCTCCTCCGCGTCAGCCGCCGTCATCGCGCGCAATCCCGCGTTGATCCCCAGCCAGCGCAGCGGTTCCGGCTCCCACCGCGGGGAACGGTGGTCCACCCACGGGAGATGGATCAGCCGGGTGTCGCGGCGGAGGATCAGGTCCGTCAGCGTGCGGCCGGCGAGGTTCGTCGTACTCACACCGTCACCGACATAACCCCCGGCCCAAGCCAACCCCGTCTGGTGGTCGATCCCGACCGACGCGCACCAGTCCCGCGGTACGCCGAGCGCTCCGCCCCACGCGTGCGTGAAGGCAACGTCCTCCAATCCGTCGAACAGCTCCCGCAACGTCGCCTTCAGTGCAGCGAAAACGCGCGGCTCGGAGTCGAAGGAGGGCTTGACTCGCGACCCGAAGTGGTACGGCGCACCGCGTCCACCGAAGGCCAGCCGCCCGTCCGCCGTCCGCTGCCCGTAGATCACCAGATGCCGATGATCGCTGAACGTCGGCCGATCAGCCAGCCCGATCCGCCGCCAAGTTGCCTCAGGCAACGGCTCCGTCGCCACCATCAACGAGTACACCGGCGCCAAGGTCCGCGATTCCCCAGCCAGCGAAGGCGTGAACCCCTCCGTCGCCCGGACGACAACCTCGGCCCGCAGTACGCCGTACTGCGTCACCGCCTGTCCAGCGGAGATCGAGACCACCGGCGTACGTTCGTAGATCGTCACCCCGAGCCCCTCGACGACAGCCGCGAGCCCACGCACCAGCTTGCCGGGATGGATCGCCGCGCAGTGCGGGGTGAACGTTGCCCCCAGCACCTTCGTTGCGCGCACCTTGGTGGCCACCTCGTCCGGCTCCAGGAACCGCAGATCCCCCGGCCCCCACTCAGCAGCTTCGGCAACCTCAGCTCGCGCGCGGGCCAACTGCGCAGCGCTCCGGGCCAGCACGATCGTTCCGCCCTTGTGGTAGTCGCAGTCGATCCCCTCCGCCGCGCTCACCAGCCCAACCTCGTTCACCGACGCCTGCATCGCCCGGTGCATCGCGATCGCGCCGTCACGTCCGCCTCCCGGCATCGCGGCCAGCCGCTGCGACGACACCGGAAACAGCGCCGAACACCAGCCCCCGTTGCGACCCGACGCGCCGAACCCGACGGTCTCGGCCTCGAGCACCACGATCCGCAACGAAGGATCGGCCTTGGCCAGGTAGTAGGCCGTCCACAACCCCGTGTACCCCGCGCCGACGATCGCGACGTCGGCATCCCGGTCACCCGCCAGCGCCGGCCGGTCGACGGCGGACGCGGCGCTCCACAGAATCAGCGCACACCCCACGAGTACGTCTGCTTGACCAGCTTCAGGTAAACGAAAGTCTCGGTTCCCTTGACCCCGGGGATCGACCGCACCCGCTCCGACAGCACCCGCAGCAACTGTTCGTCGCTCTCACAGAGCACCTCGGCCAGCAGGTCGAACGAGCCGGCCGTGATCACCACGTACTCGATCTCGTCCATCGCGGCCAGCGCTTCGGCGATCGGCTCCAGCGCCCCCTCGGACTTGATCCCGATCATCGCCTGCCGGGCGAACCCCATCTCCAGCGGATCGGTGACCGCGACCACCTGCATGATCCCCGCCTCGGTCAGCCGCTGGACGCGCTGCCGGACCGCGGCCTCGGACAACCCGACCGCTTTGCCGATCGCGGCGTACGACTTGCGCCCGTCCAGCTGCAGCTCGCGGATGATCGCCTTGGCGGTGTCGTCGAGCAGTACTGCGTTCTTGTCGGGGTTCCCCGTGCGTGCGGTCACCTGCAGATCCTGTCAGCGCTACCAGGCGTAGGCAAGCACGGATACCGGAATCAGTTGCGGAATCACCATTCAACTGCGGAATCCCTTGTCTTGGCGGAGAGCCTTTGACAGTATCGCCCGCGACAGACCCTCAGGAAAGACCCCCAACGCTACCTGCCAGGGAGGTTCGATGAGCCCTCGTCCGCAGCCCGCCGTCGGGCGCCGGACCGTCCTCCGGGGCGCCGCGCTCGGCCTGGGGATGGGCGGGCTGCTCTCCGCCTGCGGCATTCCGGCGGCCAAGCAGAGCGCCGGCAGTTGCCTGAGCACCGACAGGTCGGGGACCGAGAAGACACTGATCTTCTCCAACTGGCCCAGCTACATGGACGAGTCGGAGGAGCAGGTCAACGGCCGGACCGTGCTGCCGACCCTGGCCGACTTCGAGCAGCAGTCCGGCGTGAAGGTCACCTACACCGCCGACGTCAACGACAACTCCGAGTTCTACGCGAAGGTGCGCGACCAGCTCGGCTCCTGCCAGCCCTGTGGCCGCGACATCTTCGTGCTGACCGACTGGATGGCCGCCCGCACGGTCGGGCTCGGCTGGATCCAGCAGCTCGACCACAGCAAGATCCCCAACGTCGACAAGAACCTGCTCGCGCAACTGAAGGCGCCGCGCTGGGATCCCGACCGCGACTACAGCGTGCCGTGGCAGACCGGCCTGACCGGAATCGCCTACAACGCGAAGTACACCAAGGAGGTCGGCAGTTACGCCGACCTGCTCAGCCGCGGCGATCTCAAGGGCAAGATCACGCTGCTGTCCGAGATGCCCGACACGATGTCGTTCATGCTCCGGCTGGACGGCGCCGACCCGGGCAAGTTCGACGACGCCGCCTGGAGCAAGGCGCTCGACCGGCTCAGCGGGTACGTCGCCTCCGGGCAGATCCGCCGCTTCACCGGCAACGACTACGTGCAGGACCTGAACGCCGGCAACATCGTCGCCTGCGAAGCCTGGTCCGGTGACGTGCTCGCGTTGCAGGCCGACAACCCCGACATCAAGTTCGTCGTGCCCGAAGAAGGTCTGGGGCTCTGGTCGGACAACATGCTGGTGCCCAACAAGGCGACGCACAAGGCCAACGCCGAGGCGCTGATGAACTACTACTACGACCCCGAGGTGGCCGCCACGCTGGCCGCCTGGGTGAACTACATCTGTCCGGTCGAGGGCGCCCGGGAGGCGATGGAGAAGGTCGATCCCGAGCTGGTCGACAGCCCGCTGATCTTCCCCGACCGGACCGTGCTGGACCGGACCTTCGCGTTCATGCCGCTGGACACGGCCAAGGCGAAGCTCTACGAAACCGACTTCAACCTCGCGATCGGGGGCTGACCGCCAATGACCACTGCCGGGACCAGCGATCTGGTACTCCGTGGCATCAGCAAACAGTTCGCCGGCCATCGTGCCGTGCACGAACTGGACCTGACCGTGCCGCAGGGTGAGTTCTTCGCACTGCTCGGCCCGTCCGGCTGCGGCAAGACCACGACGCTGCGGATGGTCGCCGGACTGGAGGAGCCGACCAGCGGGACGATCAGCCTGGGCGAGCAGAACATCACCCGGCTGCGCCCGTACCAGCGTCCGGTCAACACGGTCTTCCAGAACTACGCGCTCTTCCCGCACCTGGACATCTTCGAGAACGTCGCCTTCGGCCTGCGTCGCCGCAAGGTCAAGGAAGTCGGGCCGAAGGTCGAAGAGATGCTCGCCCTGGTCGAACTGGGGGCCTACGGCAAGCGAAAGCCCAGCCAGCTGTCCGGTGGCCAGCAGCAACGGGTCGCGCTGGCCCGCGCGCTGATCAACCGCCCGCAGGTGCTACTGCTCGACGAGCCGCTCGGCGCGCTGGATCTCAAGCTCAGAAGGCAGATGCAGCTCGAGCTGAAGCGGATCCAGACCGAGGTCGGGATCACCTTCGTGCACGTCACGCACGACCAGGAAGAAGCGATGACGATGGCCGACACGATCGCGGTGATGAACGGCGGCGTGATCGAGCAGCAGGGGTCGCCGGCCGAGCTGTACGACCTGCCGGCCACCACCTTCGTCGCCAACTTCCTCGGCCAGTCCAACCTGGTCCGCGCGGCCATCGTCGGGCAGGCCGACGACCACCTCGTGGTCGACATCCAGGGCAGCAAGGTGCTCGTGCCGGTACCGCGCTGCCGGGTGACCGAGGGCGAGGTGTGGCTGGGGATCAGACCGGAGAAGGTCTTCCTCGCCCCGGCCGGCACCGAGGAGGATGCCGGCTCCAACGTACTGCGGGCCGCGGTGGTGACCGATGTCAGCTACATCGGCGTCAGTACGCAGTACCTGGCGAAGCTGCCATGGGGAGCGGAGCTGACCGTGTTCGAGCAGAACACCGGCGCGCGAGCCGCGCTGAAGGTCGGCGACCGGGTGGATCTGCACTGGCAGCCCGCCCACACGTTCGTGCTCGACGCCGCCCAGGACGCGAAGGCCGGTGTCGAGGACATCGCGGACGCGGGATGAGCGCGCTGACCCAGCTTCCGGCGGCCACGGCCGAGAAGCCGCAACGCCAGGGGCGCCGGTTCACGGCGTACCTGCTGCTGCTTCCGGGTGGGCTTTGGCTGTTGCTGTTCTTCGTCGTACCGATCGTGACGCTGCTCGCGGCCAGTCTCTACGACCCCGACGGCTCGATCGAGGCCGGCTTCTCGATGACGTGGAGCTTCCACAACTACGTGGACGCGCTGGCCGACTATGCCAGACCCTTCGGCCGGTCGCTCTGGTATGCCTTGCTCACCACGGCCTTCTGCCTGCTGCTCGGCTATCCCCTCGCCTACGCGATCGCGTTCAAGGCCGGCCGCTGGAAGAACTTCCTGCTGGCGTTGGTGATCGCGCCGTTCTTCACCAGCTTCCTGATCCGCACGCTGTCGTGGAAGCTGCTGCTCAGCGACAACGGCTTCGTCGTGGACGCCCTGAAGGCAGTGCGCATCCTCGGCTCGGACGGTCGCCTGCTGGCCACGACGGCGGCGGTGGTGACCGGGCTGACCTACAACTTCCTGCCGTTCATGATCCTGCCGCTCTACGCCAGCCTGGAGAAGATCGACCATCGGCTGATCGAGGCGGGCGGTGACCTCTTCGCCGGGCCGGTCACCACCTTCCGCACGGTGACGCTGCCGCTGTCGATGCCCGGGGTGGTGGCCGGCACCCTGCTGACCTTCATCCCTGCGGCCGGCGACTACATCAACGCCCAGCTCCTCGGTACGCCGAGACAACGGATGATCGGCAACGACATCCAGCGTCTCTTCGCGGCCGGTGCCTACCCGACGGCAGCCGCCCTCTCGGTCACGCTGATGGCGGCCATCGTCGTCCTCGTCCTCTTCTACGTACGCCGCGCCGGAACGGAGGACCTGGTATGACCAGGCCGAGTCTGACCGGGCTGGGCCGCTGGATCGGCCGGCACCTGATCCTCTTCCTCGGACTGCTCGTGCTGCTGTACCTCTTCGCGCCGATCTTCGTCGTCATCCTGATGTCGTTCAACGCGCCGAAGAGCAAGCTCTCCTACACCTTCGACGGCTTCACCTGGGACAACTGGCAGCATCCGTGCCGTCCGTCCGGACTCTGCGACGCGGTCGGCGTCAGCCTGCAGATCGGACTGGCCTCGACCGTGGTGGCGACGGGGCTGGGCACGCTGATGGCGTTCGCGATGGTCCGCCGCCGGTTCCGCGGCCGGTCCGGGACCAACCTGTTCATCTTCCTGCCGATGGCCTCACCGGAGATCGTGCTCGGCTCTTCGCTGCTCGCGTTGTTCGTCTCCGCCGGCTTCGGTGGCCGGCTCGGCTTCTGGACGATCCTGATCGCGCACGTGATGTTCTGCCTGTCGTTCGTCGTCGTCACGGTGAAGGCGCGGCTGACGGGGATGGACTCGCGGCTCGAACAGGCGGCGATGGACCTGTACGCCAACGAGTGGCAGACGTTCTGGCGGATCACCTTCCCGCTGGTCTTCCCCGGCATCCTGGCCGCGGCGCTGCTCAGCTTCTCGCTGTCCTTCGACGACTTCATCATCACCAACCTGAACGCCGGCACCACGGTGACGTTCCCGATGTTCGTCTGGGGATCGGCGCAGCGCGACATCCCGCCACAGATCAACGTGATCGGTACGGCGATGTTCCTGCTCTCCCTGGTGCTCGTGCTCGGCGGCGAACTCGCCCGCCGCAGGCGGAACGCCCGCGCCCGGTGAGCGGAGCGCCCGTGCTCCCCTCGTCCGCCCTACGCGACGCTCAGCCGCGCGCCTTCTGGCTGGACGACCCGTTCGCACCCGCGGCCGCGGAACCGCTGGTCGACGACCAGCGCGCCGATCTCGCCGTCGTCGGTGGCGGCTACACCGGCCTGTGGACGGCGCTTCGGGCCAAGGAGCGGTACCCCGGTCTGGACATCGTGGTCCTGGAAGCGTCGACCTGCGGACACGCAGCGAGCGGACGCAACGGTGGCTTCTGCGACTCCAGCCTGACGCACGGCTTTCGCAACGGCCAGGCGCGTTGGCCGGAGGAGCTGCCGACCTTGGAGCGCCTCGGCGAGGAGAACCTGGACGCGATCGGCGCCACGATCGCGCAGTACGGGATCGACTGTGGCTGGGAGCGCACCGGTGAGCTGACGGTCGCGACGGCGCCGCACGAGTTGGCAGACCTCGCCGAAGAGGCTGAAGCTCGCCAGGCTCTCGGTCATCACGTCAAGCTCCTCGACGCGGTCGAGGTCCGCGCAGAGGTCGATTCCCCCACCTACCTAGGAGCCCTGGCCGACCATTCCGGTACGGCGCTGGTCGAGCCGGCCCGACTCGTCTGGGGACTGCGACAGGCCTGTCTCGACCTCGGCGTACGGATCTTCGAGCACTCGCCAGTCACCGGACTGCGCGGAGATTTGTTGCGCACGGCAACAGGATCGATCCGGGCCGACCGGATTGCCCTGGCCACCAACGCCTTCCCGTCCTTGCTGCGGCGACTACGCCTCTACACGGTGCCGGTCTACGACCTGGTGCTGATGACCGAGCCGCTGTCGGCTGACCAATTGAGATCGATCGGCTGGCAGGGAAGGCAGGGCGTGGGCGACGCGTCGAATCTCTTCCACTACTACCGGCTCACCCGCGACAACCGCATCCTGTGGGGCGGCTACACCCCGCTCTACTACTTCGGCAGCCGGATCGACCCGGCTCTGGAGCAGCGCGACGGCATCCACGAACTGCTCGCCCGGCACTTCTTCGCGACCTTCCCGCAGCTGGAAGGACTGCGCTTCACCCACCGCTGGGGTGGCGTGATCGACACCAGTACACGTTTCTGCGCCTTCTTCGGTACTGCGTCCGAAGGGCGGATCGCCTACGCGCTCGGGTACACCGGCCTCGGTGTGGCCGCCACCCGCTTCGGCGCCGACGTGATGCTCGACCTCCTGTACGGCGAGAAGACCGAGCGCACCGAACTCAGGATGGTTCGCGAGCGCCCGCTGCCCTTCCCGCCGGAGCCGGTCCGTTCCGCCGGTATCCACCTGACCCGCTGGTCGATGGCCCACGCGGACTCCCACGCGGGCCATCGCAACCTCTGGCTCAGAACCCTCGACCGCCTGGGCCTCGGCTTCGACTTCTGATGCAACGTGTCAGAGCTTGGACTCCGCCTCGGTGAGCACCGCGCGGAGGATCTGCTCCATCTCGTCGAAGTGGGTCTGGTCGCAGATCAGCGGCGGCGACAGCTGGATGACGGGATCGCCGCGGTCGTCGGCGCGGCAGTACAGACCGGCGTCGAGCAGCGCCTTGGAGAGGAAGCCGCGCAGCAGCCGCTCGGACTCCTCGTTGTCGAAGGTCTCCTTGGTCGCCTTGTCCTTGACCAGTTCGATCCCGTAGAAGTACCCGTCACCCCGGACGTCGCCGACCAGCGGCAGGTCGAGCAGCTTCTCGAGCGTCGCGCGGAACTCCCCCTCGGTGTCCCGGACGTGCTCGTTGATGTTCTCCCGCTCGAAGATGTCGAGGTTGGTGAGCGCGACGGCCGCGGAGACCGGATGGCCGCCGAAGGTGTAGCCGTGCGCGAACGACGCGTTCTCCCGCAGGAACGGCTCCATCAGCCGGTCCGAGGCGATCATCGCGCCCAGCGGCGAGTAGCCCGAGGTGAGGCCCTTCGCGCAGGTGATCATGTCCGGCTGGTAGCCGTACCGCTCGGCGCCGAACATGTGGCCGAGCCGGCCGAAGGCGCAGATCACCTCGTCGCTGACCAGCAGGACGTCGTACTGGTCGCAGATCTCACGGACCCGCTCGAAGTAGCCGGGCGGCGGCGGGAAGCAGCCGCCCGCGTTCTGCACCGGCTCCAGGAAGACGGCGGCGACGGTGTCGGGGCCCTCGTTCTCGATCGCGACGGCGATCTGGTCGGCGGCCCAGCGACCGAACGCGATCGAGTCGTCGGCGTGGATCGGGGCGCGGTAGAGGTTCGTGTTCGGCACCCGGAAGGTGCTCGGCACCAGCGGCTCGAACTGCTGCTTGAGCTCCGGCAGGCCGGTGATCGAGAGCGCGCCGTGGGTGGTGCCGTGGTAGGCGATCGCGCGGCTGATCACCTTGTGCTTCATCGGCTTGCCGGTCAGCCGGAAGTAGTTCTTCGCCAGCTTCCAGGCGGTCTCGACCGCCTCGCCGCCACCGCTGGTGAAGAAGATCCGGTTCAGGTCGCCCGGCGCGTAGCCGGCCAGTCGTTCCGCCAGTTCGATCGCCTTCGGGTGCGCGTAGGACCACAGCGGCATGAAGGCGAGCTCCGAAGCCTGCTTGGCCGCCGCCTCGGCGAGCTCGGTGCGGCCGTGGCCCAGTTGGCTGACGAACAGCCCGGCCAGGCCGTCCAGGTAGCGCTTGCCGCGGGCGTCGTAGATGTAGGCCCCGTCGCCGCGGACGATGATCGGGACCTCGGACGTCTGGTAGCTGCCCATCCTGGTGAAATGCATCCAGAGGTGGTCGCGCGAAGACTGCTGCAGACGGGCGAAGTCGGCGTCGTCAAGGGCGTCGGACGGCATCATCGTATTCCTCATCTCGAACTGACCGGTGCCCGCCATCCTGCCTGTCCGGGTTGAGGGCTGGCAAGTGATTACGTTTGTGGTCTGCCAATATCCTGCTGATCTCATCCGTTGACAGGCTTTACACCTTCGGATTCCGTACCTCAAGGAGCGCTCTCAGGTGATCACCACTCTCTTCACCAACGGCACGGTCTTCGACGGCCGGACGCAGCACCCCGACTGGTCCGTGGCGGTCCAGGGCGGCCGGATCACCGCCGCCGGCCCCGCTGGTGACGGCCGGCTCTTCGCCGACCTTCGCGGTCCCGCGACCGAAGTGATCGATCTCCGGGGCGGTCTGTTGCTCCCGGGCTTCGTCGACGCCCATGTCCACCCCGTCCAGGGCGGTCTGGAGCGAGCCCGCTGCGACCTCTCTCCGGTCTCTGGCCGCGAAGCGACGCTCGCCACCATCGCGGCGTACGTCGAGGCTCACCCTGACGTCGAGTGGATTCTGGGCGGTGGCTGGCATCAGCCCGACTACCCCGGCGGCACCCCGACCGCCGCGGACCTCGATCTCGTCACCGGCGACCGGCCGGCCTTCCTCGTCAACGCCGACCACCACGGCGCCTGGGCGAACTCCCGCGCGCTCGCCTTGGCCGGTCTCGACGCCCGTACGCCGGACCCGGCCGACGGTCGCATCGAGCGCGACCACGACGGCAATCCCACCGGCACCCTGCACGAAGGCGCCATGGATCTCGTCGGCCGGCTCGTCCCGCCGACCACTCATGAGGAGCAGGTCGCGGCGCTGGTCGAAGCCCAGGCCTACCTCCACTCGATGGGCGTCACCGGCTGGCAGGACGCGATCCTCGGCGACTACGCGAACCTCTCCGACTCCACCCCGGCGTACGTCGAACTGGCTCGCGCGGGCCGCCTCACCGCCCGCGTCAACGGTGCGCTCTGGTGGCGACGGGACCGGGGCGCCGAGCAGATTCCCGAGCTGATCGAGCGCCGGGACGCACTTCGCTTCCCACGCCTCAGAGCCGGCAGCGTCAAGATCATGCAGGACGGTGTCGTCGAGAACTTCACCGCCGGACTGCTCGACCCGTACTGGACGAGCTCTGACCCCACCGCAGCGCCCCGGCCAGGAGCCGGTTGCGGCTGTGGCAGTGGCAGTGGCAGTGCCAACGTGGGCCTGTCCTTCGTCGATCCGCTCGCTCTCCGCGACCACGTCACCGCCCTCGACGCCGCCGGCTTCCAGGTGCACGTCCACGCCATCGGTGACCGTGCTGTCCGCGAGGCGCTGGACGCCTTCGAGGCGGCCCGATCCGCGAACGGTGACAGCGATCTACGCCACCACATCGCCCATCTCCAAGTCGTCCATCCCGAGGACCTCGGCCGGTTCGCGGCGCTCGGTGTGGCCGCCAACCTGCAAGCGCTGTGGGCGGTGCACGAGCCGCAGATGGACGAGCTGACCATCCCGTTCCTCGGTCCTGAGCGAACCCGTTGGCAGTACCCGTTCGGCGCTCTCGCGCGGTCGGGTGCGCGGCTCGCGGCCGGCTCCGACTGGCCGGTGTCGAGCCCGGACCCGCTGGCCGCGGTACAGGTCGCTGTGAATCGGCATACGGGTGACGGAGAGTACGAGGCGTTCCTGCCGGAGCAGGCGCTCGACCTGGCGACGGCGCTCGCGGCGTACACGGCGGGGAGTGCGTGGGTGAACCATGCGGACGAGACCGGCCGCATCGCGCCGGGCCTGCTGGCCGATCTGGCCGTGCTCGATCGCGATCCGTTCGCCGGGCCGATGGAGGAGATCGGTTCAGCGCGGGTCGTAGCAACCTTTGTCGAAGGCGAATGTGTCTATGGCACGTGAATCAGTTGCCGGATCGGCGGAAGGCCTACCGAATCCGTTGTCGATGCGGTTAGGCTCCCCGGCATGCAGACGCTCACGAACCTTGTGGATGGCAAGCCGGCCGGCGCGCTCGGCGGTGCGACGTACGACCTGATCGATCCGTCCACCGGTGAGGTCTACGCGCAGGCGCCGAAGTCCGGGGCCGAGGACGTCGACCAGGCGATGAAGGCGGCGGCTCGCGCCTTCGAGAGTTGGCGCGACACCACCCCGGCCGAGCGGCAGCGGATGCTGCTGAAGATCGCGGACGCGCTGGAGACGCGGGCGGACGAGTTCACCCGGGTGGAGAGCGAGAACACCGGCAAGCCGCTCGCGCTGACCGCGTCCGAGGAGCTGCCTCCCTGTGTGGACCAGTTGCGGTTCTTCGCCGGCGCGGCGCGGGTGCTGGAGGGTCGGTCGGCCGGGGAGTACATGCCCGGCCACACGTCGTGGGTCCGCCGCGAGCCGATCGGTGTCGTCGGTCAGGTGACGCCGTGGAACTACCCGCTGATGATGGCGATCTGGAAGATCGCGCCCGCGCTGGCCGCCGGCAACACGATCGTGCTGAAGCCGAGCGACACCACGCCTGCCTCGACGGTGCTGCTGGCCGAGCTGTGCAACGAGTTCCTGCCGCCGGGGGTGTTCAACGTCGTGTGTGGGGATCGCGACACCGGTCGCGCGCTGGTGGACCACGAGATTCCGCAGTTGGTCGCGATCACCGGTTCGGTGCGCGCGGGGATGGAGGTGGCGAGCGCTGCTGCTCGTCAGCTGAAGCGCACCCACCTGGAGCTGGGCGGGAAGGCTCCGGTGGTCGTCTTCGACGACGCCGACCTGGAAGCCGCCGCGGAGGCGATCGCCGAGGCGGGCTACTTCAACGCCGGCCAGGACTGCACCGCGGCCACCCGCGTTCTCGCCGGGCCCCGCATCCACGACGACTTCGTCGCGGCCCTCACCGAGCAGGCGCGGGCCACCAGGACCGGACGCCCCGAGGACGACGTCGCGTACGGCGCCCTGAACAACGCCGGCCAACTGCACCGGGTCAGCGGCTTCGTCGACCGGCTGCCCGACCACGCGTCGCTGCAGACCGGTGGCCATGCCGTCGGCGACCGGGGCTACTTCTACGAACCGACCGTCGTCTCGGGCCTGCGCCAGGACGACGAGGCGATCCAGCAGGAGATCTTCGGCCCGGTCATCACCGTGCAGCGCTTCTCCGACGAGGACGAGGCCCTTCGCTGGGCCAACGGCGTCGAGTACGGCCTCGCCTCCTCGGTCTTCACCCGCGACCACGGCCGCGCGATGCGGATGGCCCGCCGCCTCGACTTCGGCTGCGTCTGGATCAACACCCACATCCCGATCGTCGCCGAGATGCCGCACGGCGGGTTCAAGAACTCCGGTCACGGCAAGGACCTCTCGATGTACGGCCTGGAGGACTACACCCGGATCAAGCACGTGATGTCGAACATCGAGGTCTGATCGGCGGGGTCCCCGCGATGGAATCCGCGAGTGGTCTGCCCGGTTCGCTTTACCTCAGCGCGGCCGAGCGTCCACAGTAGGTCCATCACCGGTCCGCGGAAGGCAGAGGTGTCCAACCCGATGACCCACCTGGCCTTCGACGGCGGCCAATCAGCCCTGCGTCTGCGAGTGGTTGCCTCGGGAGCGGTCGTGCAAGGCCCGGGCCACACCCACGGCAGCAACAGCCCGCAGGCGACCTTGGACGCCGTACGCCTGACTGCGGAGAGGGCCGGCCTCTCCGCAGGTACCGGCGGGCCGGTCGACGTTGCCGCGCTCGGCCTCACCGGCTTCCCTCAGCACCCGCCGACCGCACGAACGCTGGCCGCGGGAATCGCCGAGATCCTCCAGGCCGCCGAGGTCCGGCTCACCCAGGACATGGTGACCGCGCATGCGGGAGCGCTCCCCGACGGGTACGGCGTAGTGGTTGCCGCAGGCACCGGATTGGTCTGCCTGGCGGTCGATCGGGACGGTTCCTGGCACAAGCTCGACGGGCACGGCTACCTCTTCGGTGATGCCGGCAGCGCCTTCGCGATCGGCCGCGCCGGGTACGTCGCCGTACAGCGCGCCCGGGACGGCCGCGGCCCGTCGACCTCCCTCGCCGACACCGCTCTCGATCCGATCAACTTGTACTCGTCCCCGACCGTGGTGGACGACGTCGCCCGCTTCGCACCCGCAGTACTGCGAGCTGCCGCCGACGGCGATCTAGTTGCTCAAAGCATCTTCTCTGCTGCCGTAGCCGACATCGCGGAGACGATCACCACCGCCGTCGAGCGGCTGACCGGCGACGGGCAGGTCCCGGTCGCTTGCGTGGGCGGCCTGTTCGCGGGCGCCGGCGAGCAACTCACCGAGCCGCTGCAGGCGGCCCTGCCTCGACGCGCCAACCTCACGGAGGCGGCCGGAAACTGCCTTGACGGCGCCGAACGCCTGGCCACCGAACCCCCCGGCCCGTACGCCGATCTGCTCGTCATCCACCGCGGCGCCGATC
Organism: Kribbella sp. CA-293567; assembly: GCF_027627575.1. Taxonomy (NCBI): domain Bacteria; kingdom Bacillati; phylum Actinomycetota; class Actinomycetes; order Propionibacteriales; family Kribbellaceae; genus Kribbella; species Kribbella sp. CA-293567. The sequence goes on along the minus strand of NZ_CP114065.1, from coordinate 168,748 downwards.
GGTGACCAGCAGCCATCCAAGTGGTGCCTTGCCCGACCGACCCCGGCAACCCGATCTTCTCGCCCGCCGCGCTGGCGTGGCGTACTCCGGCACCGGAGGTTTGGTAAGCATCGTTGTGACGCAGTGTTGGGACAGGAACTTCTCCGGGTTCTCCGCCCGGCCGATTGCTGGAGCATCGAGATGAGTGAGCTACTGCTGGCGGCTGCCTCGCTGGACGTGACACCTCCGCCAGGTCATCGTCTCGACGGCTACTCGGCCCGCGAAGGCCTGGCAACCGGGACCGCCGACCCGCTGCGCGCGACCCTGATCTGGCTCAGCACCGAAGGCTCGCCGGGAGTGCTCTGGCTGAGCCTTGACGCCATCGCGGCCGGTACGGCGCTGACCGCCGAACTGGCTGCCGCAGCCGGAGCCGCAGCCGGCATTCCGCCGGAATGCGTGCTCGTCTGCGCCTCCCACACCCATTCGGCGCCGTCGGGCTGGACCGGCCAGATCCATCCCGTCATCCCCTCGTTGCGAGAGCCCTCGCTGTACGAGCCGCTCATCGCCGCCGTCGCCGCGACCCCTCTGGACCGCCACCCGGTGCGCGCGTCCTGGCGATCGATCGAGGTGATCGGCGTCGGTACCAACCGCCACCACCGCGACGGCCCACACGACAACACCGCGGGAGTACTGGCGTTGCGCTCCGCCATCGACGACACCCTCCGCGCGGTCCTGCTCGACTTTGCCTGCCACCCCACGACGTACGGGCCGGAGAACCTGCTCTACTCCGCCGACTGGCCCGGAGCCACCCGTACGGCGCTCGCCCACCTCGCTGCGGCCGGCACGAGGTCCGAACCGGTCGTCGGCTATCTCCAAGGAGCCGCAGGCGACGTCAGCCCTCGCTTCACCCGCCAAGGCCGAGGCGCACCCGAGGTCGAGCGCCTAGGTAGCCTCCTGGCCGCCCGAGTAGCCGAAGCCCTCACCGCCCCAGGCCTCGACCTACCGTCCGTCGCCCCGACCATCCACCGCGCAACTGTCAGCCTGAAGGTCCGCGACCTCCCTACCCCCGCAGAGCTGGCAGCCGTCATCAACACCGCCGAAGCCGGCCTCCACGGCAGCCTCGACGACCCCGCCCACCGAATAGCCCAAACCCGCCTGGACGGCGCCCGCGGCCAATCCCTGATGGCAGCCGCCCGGCTCCCAGCAGCCCTCGACCTCCCCATCAGCGTCGCAAGACTAGGCGACGTCACCTGGGTCCACCTCCCGGTAGAACTCTTCGCCACTCACGGCCGCCAACTCCAAACCGAAAGCCCGCACCCCATCACCCGAGTGATCGGCTACACCGATGGCTATTTCGGCTACGTAGTAGATCCCGACGCCGCCCACCGCGGCACTTACGAAGCCCTCATCACCTACTTCGACCAACCAACCACCACCCAACTCCTCACCGCCGCAACAGCCCTCCTGACCAGGTAGGCGCCTGCCGAGGTCGCCCGCAACGAGGTCTGTTCGCCGGTTACGCAGAGTGTTACGTTCCCCGCGGGGGATGTCGTAGTAGACGGCATCTGGGGAGGGACGCCATGAAGCATGGCCGCAACGAACAGCAGACCGGCGCAGGTATGGCGAAGCCGCCTGACTGGATCGTGAACTGGCAGTACAACTCGCCACCGAACTGGCCGCAGCCACCATCCGGCTGGGTACCGCCACCGGACTGGCGCCCCGATCCGGCATGGGGCCCGCCGCCGGCCAACTGGACCTTCTGGCTACCACGGCAGACCGGGCTGGCCGCGCCGGTCGCGGCTGCACCTGCCCCGGCGACCCCGCAGGCCGAAGTACCGGCTGCGGCGCCTCAGTTCGCGCCGCCCGAGCCAGTTGCTGCTCCGCGAGGCAAGGGCTCCGCTGAGCTTTCCATCGGATTGTTCGGCGCTCGGGGAAAGGCCAGAAAACTCGCAGTTGAGGTACAACACCTCGCGGCGCAGAACGAACGGTTGAGGGACCAGTTGGAGCGCCACGGAGCGCTCTCGCTGGTGGAGATCGAGGAGCGGAAAGCTGAGCTGACCGCCGATCTCGAGAGCCAGAAGCTCAGGCTCACGCACGAACTGGAGGCAGAGCAGGCACGGCGTACCGCGGTCGTGAGCGCACTCGCCGCAGAGGAGGCGGCGGTTGCCGACCGGCTGAAAGCCCTGCAGAATCAGGTGATCGTGACCGAGGACCAGCTGATCCTGCAGGAAGTTGGCATCTACGAGTACACGCATCCGTTGGACCACTCCGTGGCCTACAAGGCCGAACTCGCGAAACTCCAGGATCAGATCAAGGCGATGAGCCGGAAGGACGGCGGCGCGGTCTCGGGCTCGACCCAGATGACCATGAACGACTCACTGCCGCAGGGCCAGAAGATGGTTCGCGAGTTCTCCAAGTTGTTGCTCAGGGCCTACAACAACGAGGCCGACAACCTCGTTCGTGGGATGCGCCCGTACAAGCTGTCGACCTCGACCGATCGGCTGACGAAGGCCAAGGCGACCATCGAGAAGCTCGGCCAGAGCATGAGCATCCAGATCGGCGGCCACTACCATGCGCTCCGTCTCCAGGAGATGGAGCTGACCGCGGACTACCTCGAGAAGGTCGCTCGCGAGAAGGAGAACGAACGGGAGGAGCGGGCCCGGCTTCGAGAGGAACGTCAAGCCCAGCAGGAATTTCAACGTCAGCGGGACAAGTTGGAGCGCGAGCGCACGCACTACCTCAACGCGCTGGCGGCCCTGGAGGCGAAGGGCGATCTCGAGGCGGCGGACCGGATGCGCGCTGAGATGGGCGAGATCGAGAAGGCCATCGAGGACGTCGACTACCGGGCCGCCAACATCAGGGCCGGCTATGTCTACGTCATCTCCAACTTGGGAGCGTTCGGCGGCCGGATGGTGAAGGTAGGGATGACGCGACGCCTCGAACCGCTGGATCGCGTACGTGAATTGTCCGACGCTTCGGTTCCCTTCAACTTCGACGTCCACGCGATCCACTTCTCCAACGACGCGGTCGGCGTCGAGGCCGAGATGCACCGCAGGCTGGCGGATCGGCGAGTCAATCGGGTGAACCTGCGCAGGGAGTTCTTCTATGCGACGCCGACGGAGGTCCGTGACCTGCTGGCCGAGGTTGCCGGTGATCTGCTGGAGTTCACCGAGTCCGCGGAGGCGTTCGAGTTTCATCAGTCGGTCAACGACTCCACCGATGAGGAGGTACCGGCCCTGCCGTAGCTGCCTACCCGTTTTCACGCCTTTCTGAATGTGATGTTCTCTCCTTGTGTGTAAAGGATTTCCCGTCAGAAAGTGCCGGCGCTGACGACTAGTGTTCGGGTATGGACGATCGTGCGGTGGTGTTGATGAGCGGCAGCGAGTTGCTGTCCGCCTATGACGTCCTGCACGAAGAGGTCTGTGAACGACAGGCTCGGCAGGCCCAGATCGTCGCCAGGCTGGACGAAATGGGTCACGCGAAAGAGATCGGTGCCCACGACACCGCCCGGCTGCTGTCGAAGCGATACCGGCTCGACGCCGCTGAGGCTCATCGCCGCGTCCGGTTTGCGACCCAGCTGCACAAGTACCCCGCGGTCGCCGCTGCGCTCCCCGTTCCTGGTGCTGTGCTTGCTACTGACGGAGTGGTGCTGCACCTGGACCAGGCGGAGGCGATCGTCGCGGCATTGGAGAAGATCCCCGCGAAGGCGAACGTGCCGGTCGAAGACCTGTCCGAAGCCGAGCTCCGGATGGTGGAGGCCGCCGAGCACCTGCCACCAGCCGGTCTGCGCAAGTTGGGCGCGCAGGTCCGCGACGTACTCGACACCGACGGCCCCGAACCCCGCGAGGAAGCCGCCCGCCGGCGCGAAGAAGTGTGGGTCAAGCGAGCCGACGGCGGCATCAAGTTCGGCGGCTACCTGGCCGGCGAGAATGCCGAACGCCTGGAAACCGTCCTCCAGTCCGGCGCAAAGCCCCACAAAACCGAGCAGGGCGAGCGAGACCCGCGATCGCGAGGCAAACGCCAGGCCGACGCACTGTCCGACGCCCTCTCGATCGCGCTCGGCTCCGGCGCCTTGCCAGGCCACGGCGGAATCAAGCCCCACCTCACCGTCACCATCGACCTCAAAGACCTGATCGAAGCCGGCCAGAACGCCACCGGCGACCTGACCTTCGGCGACGGCCTCTCCGCCAGTGCCGTACGCCGCCTGGCCTGCGACGCCGGAATCATCCCCGTCATCCTCGGCTCCGACAGCGACCTCCTCGACGTCGGCCGCGAACACCGCTTCGTCACCACCGGCCTCCGCAACGCCCTCAACCTCCGAGACCGAGGCTGCGTAGTCTGCAACGCCCCACCGCTCTACTGCGACGCCCACCACCTCACCAGCTGGCTGGACGGAGGCACCACCAGCCTCACCAACCTGGTACTCCTGTGCCGCGTCCACCACACCGCCCTACACAACGGCCACTGGACCATCACCATCCACAACAACCAGGTCCACGTCTCCCGCCCCACCTGGGCCACCCGCCCACCCGCCAGACACAGAAGCCCAGCACCACCCACCACCCCCGCCTCCGCGCACGCCGCGACGACGGCCACTGCCCCACGGCCAAAACCCGGAGCCACCCCCGCGACGCCGGGAGCCACCTCGGAGGCGCCCGGAGACACCCCCGCGACGTCCGAAGCCACCTCGGCGACGCTCGGAGGCACCCCCACGACGCCCGAAGCCACCCCCGCGATGCCTGGAGCCACCTCGGCGACGCTCGGAGGCACCCCCACGACGCCCGAAGCCACCCCCGCGATGCCTGGAGCCACCCCGGCGGCGCTCGACGAAAACACTGCGACGTCTGAAGGCATCCCGGCGGCGCTCGGCGAAACGGTCGAGGTGCCCGCAGACACCACCGCGGCGGACGGGCACACCGTCGCAGCGGAGACCTTCGGCGCGCTGCTCGGTCACGCTGGTGCAGCTGTCGGAGACACCACCGCGATTGCCGAAGCTGCCAACGTGACAACCGACGTCGCCAGCGCGATGGACGGAGGTGCCGCCGCAGCAGTCGAGGACACCAGCGCGATCGCCGAAGGCATCAACTCGGCCGACGCAGGCACCGGCGTGACGAGCAAAGGCGCCACCGCAGTGGATGAAAGTGCCGGCTCGGAGGTCGACGGCACCAGCGCGATGGGCAAAGGCACCACCGTGACGGGCGAAGGAACCAATGCTCCGTCTTCAGTCGCCCGGGTCTGGCCGTTCACGGGCGATACCTCCTGGATCACTCCCGAGGAAACAGCCGCCCTCAACCCATGGGGCGATGACCCCGAAACCACCGGTCATCCTCCGCTCAAGCCCCAGCAGGCGCCTCAGTTCGACCCATGGGCAGACAGCGCCTGATGATTGCCCGCCTGCCCGCCTGCCCGCCTGCCCGCCTGCCCGCCTGCCCGCCTGCCCGCCTGCCCGCCTGCCCGACCGCCCGTGAGTCCGTGAAACCGTCAGGATCCGCCGCAGCCGGCATCAACATCGGGTAGCCTTCCGCGACTCCGCGACTCCGCGACTCCGCGACTCCGCGACTCCGCGACTCCGCGACTCCGCGACTCCGCGACTCCGCGACTCCGCGACTCCGCGACTCCGCGACTCCGCGACTCCGCGACTCCGCGACTCCGCGACTCCGCGACTCCGCGACTCCGCGACTCCGCGACTCCGCGACTCCGCGACTCCGCGACTCCGCGACTCCGCGACTCCGCGACTCCGCGACTCCGCGACTCCGCGACTCCGCGACTCCGCGACTCCGCGACTCCGCGACTCCGCGACTCCGCGACTCCGCGACTCCGCGACTCCCGCACGGGGCAGTACGCAGAGATCGCCGAAGCGCAGTACGCGAAGATCGCCGAAGCGAGGCTGGGGCGACTCCGGCGACTAGCTGGTCGGGCTGCCGGCCGACGACAACGTTCGCGAGCTGAACGCACTCGACGCAACCTTCGACGCTCGGTACGGCGAACTGCGCTCGCAGGAGCGTTGCCTCGGCTGCCCGCCACTCCCGCGCCTGGCTGGTCGGGCTGCCAGCTGACGACCTTCGATGTCTGGTGCGCGGAGTGCACTCGTACGGCCGCTGTCAGCTTTCCACCACTCCCACGACCGAGTTTGGGTGCCGCATGCCACGTATCTGACTGCCGTGGGCGGCGCGGCGAGTACTCCGCCGCTGGCTGGTGCGCGGTCCGGGCAGGCAGCGTGTTGAGCATCAGGTGCTTCCGGCGGGCTAACAGCTCGGGCGTCGCGCCTGGTGCGTGGTGTCCGGTTAAGCAGACCGCGCAGAACCTGCTCGGCGCCGATGCGGACCTCGTCGGCTGATCGCCCGCAAGGGGTGGCGGCGCCTACGACCTGCCGGTTGGTGCGATTTAGGTCGGCAGCGCGACGGGTGCTGACGTGTGACTGGAGAGGGCAGCGCGGCGGGCGCTGGGTGTGACTCGCGTGATCCAGCCGAGCAGCGGCGACGGGTTGGCGCGCTGGCCCCACCGTCGTCAGGGAAGGCCCAGTGATGGCGTCCCGGCTGGCCGAGGCGACGGGGGAACTGGTCGGGTGCTGCTACTTATAGGCAACCGACGGCAGGCGTGTGGCCGGAGTGATCTGGTGCAACGAGCGCTTTGTACGACTCGTGCGATCCAGGCGAGCAGCGTGGCGGGTACCGGTGTCTGAAGTGGTGCGAGCACGGCGAGGGACACAGTTGCCGACTGGCGATCTATGCAAGCAGCGCTGGTGGCTGCCAGTTGCTTGTCGGCAGACGAGCTAGCGCGAGTAGGCATTGGCCGACTGATCGAGGCGAGCTAGCGCGAGTGGGCACTGGCCGACTGATAGAGACGACCTAGCGCGAGTGGGCACTGGGCGACCCATCGAGGCGACCTAGCGCGACCGGTGCTGGCTGCCTGGCTGAGGGGTCGAGCTTCGCGGATTCTGGTCCGGCGAGCTGGGCGGGAGTTCGACGGTTTCGCCGCGGGCGGGGGCTTCGATTCGCCAGGTTTCGTGGTCTTGCTCGGCCAGTGTAAGGAAGTCGGACAGGGGGGACTTCATGATGCGGTAGTCGTCGTAGTGCACCGGTACGGCGAGTTGCGGGCGGATTCGGCGGAGGAAGTCGAGGCCTTGGGGGCGTCCATGGTGACGGTGGCGAACAGGATCTTGGTTCCGCCCAGGTGGACGATCGCGGCATCGAGGTGGGGGTGGCGGTCGTGGATCTCGTCGAGGTGGTCGCCGGTGAGTGTGTCGCCGGTCAGGTAGATGCGGCGGCGTACCTCGCCGTCCACGCGGTGGACCAGGAGCGAGCCCATCACCGGGGGCAGCAGTTTGCCGAAGATGCCGCGCCCGTGAGTGCCGGGCAGCGCCTCGACCGTCAGCGTCTCAGTGCCTTGGGTCAGCTCGTGCGACTCCCACACCTGCAGGCCTCGGGTGGCGAAGCCGTACTTGGCCAACCGGTCGGCGGCGGGTTCCGTGGTCACCAGCGGTACGGCGCGGTCGAGCTCCCGCCGCGCGATTCGGTCGAAGTGGTCGCCGTGCAGATGTGAGAGCACGATGGCGTCGAGCTGCGGCAGGTCTGCCGGTTGCATCGCGGGTTCGGTGAGGCGACGGCTCCACAGACCCTTGCCCAGATAGGCCCGCTGGCCACGGTGCAGGAAGTTCGGATCGGTCAGCAGGGTGAAGCTTCCCAGCCTGATCAGCGTCGTGGCGGTTCCGATGAAGGTGATGCTGTCCATGAAAGCCTCAGCTCCGGATCGAGATGAGCTGCCGCAGTACCCATCTCGATCCGCTGGAACCAGCGGTCAGAGCGCGAGTTCCGGCTGAAGCTTCTTTGCCGGCCAGACACGTTGCTTGCGGGCGGCCAGCGAGGACGCGACCAGGCCGGCTGCCAGCCAGGCGATCAGTACCAGCAGATCCTTGGGGAGGCTGTTGCCAGGACCGCCGTACATGAGGTGCCGTACGCCGTCGATCGCGTAGCTCATCGGCAGGACGTGGTGGAAGAAGTAGAGCGGGGCGGGGATCGTCTGCCAGGGGAAGGTTCCGCCGGCGCTGACCAGCTGGATCACCATCAGCACCAGGCCGAGGAACTTGCCGACCGCGCCGAACCAGGCCGACAGGGCGTGCAGGATGGCTACGAAGGTGATCGAGGTGAGCATCAGATAGCCGACGGTCAGCCAGGGTTGGGCGGTGTCGATGCCCAGACCGAAGATGACTGCTGTGAAGACCAGAGCTGCCTGGACGGCGCCGAAGATCGCCGGGGGGAGCCAGCCGCCGAGAGCGACGCGGGCCGGCGCCTGCAACCCGGCCAGAGCGCGGGGCGACAGCGGACGGACCAGGAGGAACAGTACGTAGGCGCCGATCCAGCAGGAGAGGCTGAGGAAGAACGGAGCCAGGCCGGCGCCGTAGCTGTCGGCGGTGGCTTGCGAGTCGTTCTTGAGGCCGACCGGGGCGCCGAGGGTCTCGGCGACCGCCTTGCGGGCTTCGGGGGACGGGTCCGGGATCTGCTTGGCGCCGTTGGTCAGGGCAGTGTTCAGGTCGGTCGCGCCGGTCTTGAGCTTGACGACACCGGTCGCGAGGCTGTTGACGCCGGTCAGCAACTGACCTTGGCCAGCGACCGCCTCCTGCTCTCCGGTCGCGAGCTGCGAGGCACCTGACTGCAGCGTGCCGATACCGGTCTTCAGCTGCGTCGCGCCGGTCTTGAGTTGGCTCGCGCCCGTCGCGGCGCTCTTGATGCCGCCGGTCAGTGCCGGGGTGGCGTCGGCCAGCTTCTGTGCGCCGGTCGCGACCTGCCGCGCTCCCGACGCCAGCTGGGTGAGCTGCTTGGAGGTCGACTGGATCTTGGTGTTCGCGGTCAGTACCGGGGTGCGTAGCTTCGCCGTCTCGGTGAGGACCTGATTGATCTGGGTCTGGGTGAAGCCGCGCGCCTTGAGCCTTGCCGCCAGGCCCTGATCCAAGGTGGTCAGGTCGCTGACCAGCGTGCTCGACGCGGTGGCGACCTGCTGACCGACGCCGGCGATCTTCTCATTGCCATCAGCAACTTGATCGGCGCCGCTGGCAAGCTTCCTGGTATCGGCCGGCAGGGTGGCCGTCTTGTTCTTCAACGTCGTCAGGCCGGTGCTCAGCTGGCCGGCGCCGTTCGCGAGATCGCCGGCGCCCTTCGAAGCCTGGGTGAGCCCGCCGTTCAGCTTCGTCGCGCCCGCGGCCAGTTGTTGCTGCGCGGTGTTGAGCTGACCCGCGCCGCTCTGCAGCTTGCCGACTCCGGTGGCCGCCGAGGTGAGTCCGCTCTGCAGCTGCCCGGCGCCACCGGCCGCCTTGGTGATCTGGCCGTGAATGGTGCTGAACCCGGCCAGCAGCTTGCTCGCCGCCGTCTCGCTCACCTGCGCAGCGACCGACTTGGTCACCTGCGCGACGACCTGGTTCGCGATCGTGTGGGCGAGGTAGTTGTTGGCGTCGTTGGTCAGCAGTTCGAGATTCGCCTGCCGCGGTGTGAACTCGGCGCTCGACGCGAGATCGGCCGAGAACGTCTTCGGCAGGACCAGCGCGAACTCGTACTTCCCGTTCTGCACCCCCGTCGTCGCCTCGGCGCGCGTCACCCGGTGCCAGTCGAAACTCTTCGAGTCGACCAGTTCGTCGGCGACCTGGGGACCGACCGACAGCTTCTCGCCGGTGGACAACGTCGTACCGGCGTCCTCGACGACGACGGCGGTCGGCACCTCGCCGAGCCGGCCGTACGGGTCGTGGTTGGCGTAGAGGTAGAGGCCGCCGTAGAGCGTCGGGACGAGAATCATCGCGATCACGGCCAGCTTGGGCAACCGCCCCGCGGTCAGCCGCCGCAGCTCGCTCATCGCCATCCGGATCGAGGTCATGCGTCGCCCTTCTTCTCGTCAGCTTCGCTGGCCGGCGCAGGTTCGGTTGCGGCCTTTTCCGGTACTTCGCTGTCCTTCGCCGTGGGTTTCGCAGGTTCCTCGGCCTCCGCCGATTCCGCCGACTCCGCCGATTCCGCGGGTTCTTCGGTGTCCGCCGGTTCCGCGGGTTCCGCGGGTTCCTCGGCCTCCGCCGATTCCGCCGGTTCCTCGACCCCCGCTGGCTCCTCTGACTGCACCGGTTCTGACTGCACCGCCTCGACCTGCGCCGCCTCGACCTGCACCGGGTCGGGCTGATTCACCGACCCAAACTGCGCCGCCTCGACACCCAGCAGCCGCGCCGACGCTTCGGCACACGTGACGATCACGCCGTACCCACGAGACGCCAGCTCCCGCCCCACGCCGTACCAGTCGTGCGGGTCCCCGCCGAGCCGATCCGGCATCGTCAGAATCACCACCTTGACGTCCGGCCGCGCCACCGTCAGCTCAGCCAGCATCCTGGTCCGTACCGCGACCGGCAGATGCTCCCACCGCCGGTCGGCGTATTCGGCCCAGTCATGCGAGCTCAGCCACTCGGCAACCGCCTTGCGCCCCGCCTTGAGCCCAGCGATCGCCAACTCCTCGCCAACCACCGTCTGCACCGGCAGCGCGTCGTCAGGCTCCGTGATCCCCGGCGCGTCGACCACGGCAACCCGCTGCCGCAGTACTCGCCCGTTCGTCGACCCGTCCAGCTGTACGTCACCGCCGTTCGGCTTGAGCCGTCCGGAGAGCCCGAGCGCGAGAGCGACGTGACCAGGCCCGGGGTAGCCCGCGAGCAGGACCAGCTGATGGTCACTGACGCTGACCGACGTCGCCAACAGCATCGGCGCGTGCGGACCCTGCACGCTGATCGCGTGTGCCCTGAGCTCCATCGTGAGCAACCCCGTTCAATACGGTTGTGTATCCAATACAGAACTGTATCCTACTGCCATGGAACCGCCCAAGCGACGTCGCTCAGCCACCCGGGCCCGGCTGCTCGAAGGTGCCCTCGCAGTGTTCGCCGAGCGTGGCTTCCACGGCGCCTCGGTCGAGGACATCTGCGACCGAGCCGGATTCACCCGGGGCGCGTTCTACTCGAACTTCGGATCCAAGGACGAGTTGGTGCTCGCCTTGTTCCAGGCGACCACGGATCGCCTGCTGGAGCAGATCGCCGCGCTGCTGCCGGACCTTGCGAATCAGCCAGGAACCCTGCTGGACGCAGTACTGGGCCTGCTCGACGAGACCGCGCCGGATCAGCGGCAGTGGCACCTGATCTCGACCGAGTTCACCCTGCACGCGCTGCGGCATCCCGAGGCTGCTGAGGCGCTGAACCAGCAGCGCGCGATGTTCCGCGACCAACTGACCCAATTGGTGGAGGAAATCACGAAGGCGAGCGGGCTGCGGCTGACTGTGCCGCCGCAGCAGTTCGTCCGGCTGGTGATCGCTCTGCACGAGGGTGCCCGTGCGCAGAGTCTGCTCGAGCCGGACCTCGTACCGGCCGGCTCTCTCGAGCACACGTTCCTGCCGCTGGTTCTGGACGCGGTGTCCAGTCGCGCCTGACCGCGACGCGGCGCCCCGTCCGTACGATCGCGGGCGGCTAGCCGACCTTGATGTCGACGCTGTGCAACCCGGTCGAACCGTCGGGCGCGGGCGGCGCCTGCGCCTCGATCTGAGGGTTGCCCTTGGCATCGAACGCGCGAACCTGCAGTACGTGGTTCCCGCGCGGCGCGTCCCAGGTCCAGTGCCACTGCCGCCAAGTGTCCACCGACGCGTCACTCGCCAGCTCGGCCTGTTGCCAAGGGCCACCATCGACGCGGACCTCGACCTTCGAGACGCCGACCTGCTGGTCCCAGGCGACACCCGCCACAGTGACCTGACCGGTCTCGGCCTTCGACCGCGGTACGTCGATCCGCGACGACAACTTGATCGGCCCGAGCGCCGACCAGCCGCGCGGCGTCCAGTACCCCTCGAACCGGTCGAACCGGCTCACCTCGATCTCGGTCAGCCACTTCGTCGCCGAGACGTACCCGTACAGCCCCGGTACGACGATGCGCACCGGGAACCCGTGCTCGACCGGCAACGGCTGCCCGTTCATCGCGAACGCGAGCATCGCCTCGCGGTCGTCGGTCAGCGTGCCCAGCGGCGTACCGGCGGTGAAGCCGTCCTTCGAGGTCGACTTGATCGCGTCGGCGTCAGCGGCGGGTCCGGCCTCGGCGAGCAGGTCCTTCAGCAGTACGCCGGACCAGAGAGCGTTCCCGATCAGGTCACCGCCGACCTCGTTGCTCACGCAGGTCAACGTGACCCACTTGTGCACCACCTTGCGCTTCAACAGGTCCTCGAAGCTCAGTTCGAGCTCGCGGTCGACCATGCCGTGGATCCGCAGCTTCCAGTCGCTCGGCATGATCAGCGGCACCGATAGCGCCGTGTCGATCCGGTAGAACTTGTCGTTGGGCGTGGCCCATGGAACAGCTCCAGCGGCCTGTACTCCGGCCGGCGGGTCGAGGCTCGGCGGTAGCGGCAACTGCAGCGCCTCGCGAGCGTCGGACACCGCTGCTCGCCGTCCGCCGACCACGCGGCCGAGAGCTCCGATCGCAACCGTGCCGAGCGTGACTCCGGCCGACAGTTGCAGGAAGCCGCGGCGGCTGACGCCGTCCTGCGGATCGTGGGCCAGGCCCGCCAGCCGGGTGGCGAACAAGCGCAGAATGAGGAGCGCGACGATTCCGGCGACGAACGACGGGGCGAAGCCGGTCTGGCCGGCATCGGGACGCGTCGAGGCGGCGAGGACGGCCAGACCGGCGAGGACGATGACGACCGCAGCGCCCGCCCAGTACCGGCGTACGGCGAGAATGCCGCCGACAGCGGCGAGAGCCAGCAAGACGATCAGGATGCCGGTTTTGAGCGCGGTCTTGTCGTGGGTCCCGAAGAGGGAGATCGCGAGGTCCTTCAGCCACGGCGGGACCTGGTCGATGAAGGCCGAACCGATCGCCACGACCGGGGTCTGGCGGGTGCCGAGCAGGGCGGCGGCCACCGAACCGGCTGCCAGGCCCGCGAGGGCGGCAAGTACTCCGCCGAGGGCCGATCTGAGGATGAGTCCGCTCCGGCCGGGTCGCGCGGGGGCGCTGCCGTCGGGGGTGCTGAGCTCGTGGGGAGACCGGACCAGAGGTTGGTTCACGTCTCAACAATCGCTCGGTGCGGCGCTCGGCACCAGCCGGGCGCCGCATCCGTTAGTAGCGGGTAATGCGGTGACTGGTCAGATTCGGTCTGCCGCGGGGAGCGGACCGAGGTTGGGCCGGCCGTTGGGCCAGCGACGGGCGTTGTCGCGAACGCGACGGAGCTTGCCGAGGACGAGTTCACGCTCGTCCGCCAGCTGGGACATCCACAGGCTGTCGATCTCCAGGAGGTGGTCCGGCAGCGCTTCGCGCAGCCGCCGCTTTCCCTCCTCCGTGAGAACGGCGTACGAGCCGCGGGCGTCATCGGGACAGGGCTCCCGGCGCACCAGACCGAGGTTCTCGGCGCGGTCGACCAGCCGGGTGATGCCACCGGTGGTGACGGTCAGCTCCCGGGCGAGTGAGGTGAGACGCTGCTTCTCCCCGTGACTGCGGGCAAGCCGCAGCAACAGTTCGAACATTGCCATTTGCAGACCACTGCGCTTCAGGGAATGGCGCATCAGGTGATCGAGTTCGGCTGCTGCTTCTCGCAACAGGCCGTACGCGGTGATCACGTCGCTTTCCCAGGGTTCCGCGGCGTGAGTGGGTTCTGCATCGGCGAGCGCTAGGGGCGAGCAAAGCGAAGGCGCGATGGTCATGCGCGGACTCTATTAGCTGACCCGGTTACTTCGCTACACGGGGTGACCTTTCGGCTACAGGTCGAGACCCGATCGATGGCCGATCGAGCGTGACTCAGGCCCGTTTCGGCGCTACCTGTGGATAACTTTCGCGGCGTCCGGCCGATCTTTGCCAGGCTTTCCCTGGTCAGCACGCCGCCCGGGGAAAGTGGGGAACCGATGAGTGAGACCGAAGACCAGTCGCCGTTCGGACGCGGGTTCATCGCCGCCACCATCGTCATCGTAGCGATTCTCGCCTGCGGTGGCATCGTTCTCACCACAGCCCTCACTTCCGACCAGCCCGCAGTGTCCGGAGAGCCGGGCGAGACCTCCGCCCAACCCACCACACCCACAACTGCCGACCCCAACAACTCCGCCGCCGCACAAAACCCTCAGCAGCCCGAGACCTCACCCGCAACCCCGACCACCGCCACCCAGCCCAACGCAAACACAGCGGCCGGTACGGCGACCCGCTGCGGACCACCCGACGGCGACCAAACCATCCCCGCCCAACACCCACCCACCAGCGACGGCTGGGAGGTCAGCCGTCGAGTCGTCGTCCCCCGCTCAGCGACCTACGGCCCCGCGAAGACCGACCCCGACGGCTTCCGCCGCTGTTTCGCCCACTCACCGACCGGCGCGGTCTACGCGGCGTACAACGTGCTGGCCGCCCTCGCCGATCAAACCAAATCCGTCCCGACCGCCCGCAAACTCATGCGGCCCGGTCGCGACACCGACGCCCTCCTTGAGCAACTGAAGCGCGAATCCGCCGACAGCGCCTCCGCCCCGACCCAGCTCGCGGGGTACCGAGTGCTGGACGCCGACCGCGACCGGGCCACGATCATGCTCGCCCTGCCGGTCGAGTCGGAGTACATGAGCGCCACCATCACCCTCACCTGGTACGCCGGTGACTGGCGCCTGGTGCCACCAGTGGGCGACGACCCGGTCGGCGCGCCGTACTCGCAGCACCGTGACCTCGACGGTTTCGTCGCCTGGAGCGGTGTCTGATGTGCAGCAAGATGGATCTCGGTTGCCACGTCAAAGAAGGCTTCCAGTCGGTGATCAGCAACCAGTTCAACTCCTTGCTGGAAGACCTGAACAAGGCCGTCCTGGAGACCCTGCACTCGCTGTCGACCTTCTGGATCAACATCCCGAGCCCGACCCTGGCCACCGGCAGCGGTCAGCGCTGGGCCGACAGCGGGCCGGTCGCTTTCCTGCAGGACAACACTTTCTGGCTGACCGGACTGATCTTCACCCTCGCGATCATGCTGGCCGGGCTGCGGATCGCCTGGGAGCAGCGCGCCGAGCCGCTCCGACGGTTGCTCAAGGCAATGATGTTGTTCGCTGCGGTGGCAGGTGCCGGATCGGCCGCCCTGCAACTGCTGACGATGTGGTCGGACGAGTTCTCCAAACACGTGGTCACCACCGCGCTGCCGGCCGGCCAGTCCTTCGACAGCGCCCTCAGCGGCCTGGTGACCAACGGTGGGCAGATCGGCCAGAAACTGCCGATCCTGATCGCGATGTTCGCCGGCGCGATGGCGCTGGTGTCGTCGCTGATCCAGATCGTCCTGCTACTGATCCGGTCCGCGATGCTGGTACTGCTGGCCGGCCTCTTCCCGCTCGCGGCCGCGGCGACGAACACCGAGGTCGGCAAGGCGTGGTTCAAGAAGTTCTGCGGCTGGGCGCTCGCCTTCATCGCCTACAAACCTGCCGCGGCGCTGATCTACGCCGCCGCGATCAGGATGAGCCACGACGGCATGATGAACCGGACCGGCGACGGTCTGGTCCAGGTCCTCACCGGCCTGATGATGCTGGCGATGGCGGTCATCGCGCTCCCCGCCCTCCTGCGTTTCGCCGTACCCCTCACCGCAGCCGTCGCCGGCGGCGGCTCAGCCTCCGGCGCGGCCCTCGCCGACCCGGGCGGGCTGGCGTCCGGCGCCATCAACATCGGCCGCCGCTCCACCAGCCGCGGTGGTGGAGGCGGTGGAGGTGGCGGTTCTGACAGCGGTGGCGGTGGCGGTGGAGGCGGTGGTGGAGGCAGCGCCACAGGCGCGATCGGCGTGGCCGCAGGTGCCGCCGGATCCGCCCTGAACGCATCCAAGAAGGCCGCTGGAGCCCTGTCCGGAGCCACCTCCCACTCAGCCGGCGAATCCGGCGGCGGCGGTTCCTCCCCGTCCGGCAGTTCCCGCTCAGGTTCCTCCCGCTCAAGCAGGTCCGCCAAAGGCGGCGGCCGCAGCGGTGGCGGCGGGGGTGGGGGTGGCGGAGACGGCGGTGGAGGTGGAGGAGGCGGTGGAAATGGCGGGGGCGGTGGAGGCGGAGGTGGCTGGTCCCCAAGCCCGCCGACTCCCCGAGGCAGCTCCAACCCCACCCCTAAGCCCCCGCCCCCGCCTCCATCCCCAACCTCCTTCCACGACTCCCACACCGGCCCCACCGGCAACTGGTAAGCCGCCCCGCCCCCTGCACTCCGTCTCACCTCACCAGTCACCCGCACAGGCATCACCGACCACCGGCACCCCGCTCCGCCTCACCGGCACCCCGACAGGCCCGGACTACCGTGGGGCTGGTCGGAGTCAGCGTCTCCGACGGCCAAAAGACCGTGCTTACCGCTGCCGCCGGGTCGCCGCAGCGCACCGAGCCGACCGCTGCCCGGGTCGCCGCGATCCTGCCTGCCGACGGATGCCTCGCCGACTCACGCGCGTGCCGCCTCGCCTCACCCGTACCCCGAAAACGCCCGCACGCCGCCTCGTTCCCCTCGTACCTCCGCGAACGGCCCGCACGCCCCCAACCCGCCCGCATGCTCTTCGCCTCACCGCCTCCAACCGCCTCGCCTCCCCTGCACCCCTCCACCCACCTCGTACGCCGACCGCGACGGCACGCAGCTCCTCGGGATTCCCGAACCAGCGGGGGTACGGCAATTCGTCTCGCCCGGCCGAAGTCACCGCGTACGACGTCGAACACTTGTCAGGTGACCTGGCAGCCGCTTCACCCACCGGTACTCCGCCCGCCGGGTCGGCGACCCTTGGTGGGACGGAGGATGGGGTTATGGCTCTGCAGCGGATTGCTCTCATCTCTGACGTGCACGGGAATCTCTCCGCGTTGGAGGCGGTGCTGGCGGATATCGGGCAGCGGGGGATCGAGCGGATCTTCAATCTTGGTGACTACGTCGGGAAGGGGCCTCGGGGGAGTGCGGTGGTGGATCTGTGCCGGGAGCGTTGTGAGGTGAACATCCTCGGGAACTGGGACGACTTCCTGCCGGATCCGGAGCGCACGTTCGACAGCGAGGGGTTGCAGTGGTGGAAGAACGAGCTTCGCGAGGACCAGTGGGCCTGGTTGCGGGCGTTGCCGTTCAGCTACGACTTCTTGCTCAGTGGGCGGCGGGTCAGGCTTTTTCATGCTTCGGCGAGCAGCGTTCATCGGCGGGTTCGGTTCGATCATGACGAGCAGGAGTTTCTCGGGTTGTTCGAGAACACCGAGGCGACCGGTGATGGTCCGGTACCGACCGTGGTCGGGTACGGCGACACCCACGATGCCTTCTACGAGGTCGATCTGGGACGCACTCTCTTCAACACCGGCAGTGTCGGCAACAGCATGTCCGACCCGACCCCCGTCTACGTGATTCTCGAAGGCGTCCCGGACTCGCTCGACGACGCCTCCTTCTCGATCCAGTTCGTCCGCGTTCCGTACGACGCCCGCGCCGAACTGGAGGTTGCCCGGGCGCTGCGGATGCCCGAGCTCAACGGCTACGAAGCCGAGATCCTGCACGGCGTGTACCGCGGCGACTTGTACGCCGACGAGGCGCCCACCTACCACCGCCGTTCGCTCACCGCCGTCCAGCCCGTCTGACGCCCAGCGCGAAAGCCTGCTCCGCGCCGCCCGTGCTGCGCCGCCCGTGCCTGCCAGTGCCGCGCAGCGTGTGCCGTGCCGTGCGGCTCACCTGGCGCCGTGCCGCCGTGCCGCCGTGCTGCGCCCCCCGTGCCGTGCGGCCCGTGCCGCGCGGCTCACCTGGCGCCGTTCCGCCGTTCCGCCGTCGCGCGGTACCGCCGGCTGACGATCACCGCCGGCTCTGCTGGGCGCGGCTGACCACCTCGTCGGCGGTGAGCGCGCTCTGCGGATGGTGGCTCAGACACATCGGTACCTGCAGCTTCTCGAAGCCCAGTCCTTCGCTGGTCGCGTAGAAGTGTCCGGATCGGAGCCGGGCGATGTCGTCCACTCGCCCGCCCTTCGCTTTGGCCAGGTCGGTGGCCGCGCTGATCTGGGCGCCTGCGTTCAGCAGACCGAAGAACTGCGTGGTGGCGTTGCCGGGGATCCGGTTGTGCAGGCCCTTCGGTGCCTGAGTGGCGAAGACCAGGCCGAGCCCGTACTTCCGGGCCTGCGCGGCGAGCGCCAGAGTGCTGGCTGTGCAGGCGGTCGCCGCGCCCGACGGCGCGTAGGTCTGGGCTTCGTCCATCACCAGCAGCCCGCCCAGTGGCCGGTCGCCCGCGGGATTGCGTTTGATCCAGGCGAACAACGCCATCTGCAACTGGTTGACGAAGCTCTGCCGCTGCTCCTCGGCCGGCAGACCGACGAAGCTGATCACCGAGACTCTGGCTCGGTAGCCGTTCGCCGGAGTGAGGAGGACCCCGGGGTCCAGCGCCTCGCCGGTTCCGCCGAACAGAGGATCGTTCACTGTCTCGGCGTTGAGTGCTTCGGCGATGTCGGCGGCGACCCGGTGTGCGCTCCGCAAGCGGCTGACGCCGTCGGGGAGGTCGGTCAGCAGGTCGATGAACGCGGTCAGTTCGGTGCCGCCGTCCAGGGCGAAGTACTCGAGAGCCTCCCGTAGGACCGCTTGGCCGGTCTTCATCTTGCGGCCGGTGAGCTGTGCCCGGGGCAGGAGGCCCGCGACGGCTGCCTCCACCGCGTCGCCGAATTCGTCGGCGTCGTCGAGGACATCGGCGAAGTCGGGCAGTGGGCGGAAGGAGAGTGGGCGGCCCTTCGCGCGGCGCGGGGTCCAGACGACTACCTCGGTACTGCGTAGATACGCGTCGGAGCGGGCTTCGTCGCCTGGGAGCCAGCCGGTGGGTGGGGTCGGCCAGGCGTCGCCGAGCCTGGCGAGGTCGTTGTTTGGGTCGAGCACGATCGAGGAGACGCCGTGCAGGGCGCATTCCTCGATCAGGCGTCGGAGCAGGACGGTCTTTCCTGAGCCGGAACCGGCGAAGGCGACTGTGTGCTTCCGCAGTTGCACTAGTGGGACGCCGAAGACTCGCTGGGAGTTGATGCCAATGCCGATCGGCACGATGGGGTCGGCAGGAGCTGGTACGCCGGTTGTTCGTCCCGTTGGTACTGGTTGGCTACCACTGGAGTTGGCTGACCGGCGGGTTGTGTCACCAGCCGAGGAAGACGGGTGCGACGGGCCGGAGGCACCAGCGGCGAGCGGTGAGCCAGAAACAGCAGCGTCAGGCGAGGCGTGGGCAGCGGCGCCTGCAGGTGGGGTGGTAGCGCCGGTAGTGGTGGCTGGGTTGGGGCCGGCGGCTTTGGGCCAGTTGGGCGCAGCGGCGTCAGGCGAGCCGGGGGCAGAAGTACCTGCAGGTGGGGTGGCAGCGCCGGCGGTAGTGGTTGCGGTAGGCGCATCAGCGTTGGGCGGGGGAGTTGCACCCGAGGGTGCCGACTCGAGATCAGGTGGGCTCAGTGGTGACGCAGGAGCACCAGCGGGGCTCAGTGGTGACGCTGAAGAACCAGTGGGGCTCAGTGGTGAGTCGGAGGTATCAGCAGACGGTGGGGCTCCGGCGGGGAGGCGTGGGGGTTGGGTGGCTTCGCCGAAGACTCGGCGGAACAGTTCTGAGTTTCCGGCGGGGCGGCGGGTGACCAGCCATTGCAGGAAGCCTGGGTCGGGTCGGCGGCGTAGGGCGTCGAGGGCGGCGAAGGTTTTCAGGTCTTCGACCGTGATCGGCAGCGAGAGCCCGCCGGCGGCGGTGAACTGGGCGACCTCCCGGCTCGTCATCGGCCCGGAGGACCAGCGGGTGTTCCGGAGTACGACGAGCTTGCGTTTCGTCACGCCGACCTCGAGGCCGGCCTCTGTCCGGGCAGCTCGCAGCCGGGTCAGGGCCGCGCGGCCGTGGTCGCTGGCGATGGCGCGGAAGCCCCAGTGCATCTCGTCGTCCGTCTGCTCGTCGAGCGTTCGCCGGAGCCGGGCGTGCAGAGCGGGTTTGGCGCCCGGCGGAGGATCCAGCTCGAACTCCTGCCCGGTGCCGCCGAGCTCCGCGATGTACGCACTGAGCGCGGCTGCCAGCAGTACCGGCATGTACGCGTCCTCGCTCTTCGGATCGAGCGCCGCGTCGACGTCCGCGGCCTCGCGCAGCTCAGCGAATCGCGCGTCCAGACGCCCGAGCCCGGTGGGCGCGGAGTGCTTGCCCGGCCGGATCGCTTCGGGTTCCTCGCCGAAGTCGGCCAGTTCGGCCAGACGGTCGGTCTCGAGACAGTGCCGGATGTGACTGTCGACCCGCTGCAGGAGCCGGCGTGGGGTGAAGTCCCTGGCGCCGTCGTCGTCGAACGCCGACCGCAGTACCGGCCACGTCGGGTACGCCGGTACGTAGCCTGCGGCGGAGTACAACCCGGCGAGCCGCCTCGCCACCAGGTCCACGGCGATGTCCGGATCGGGCAACTGGCTCTGCATGGTGACGGTCCGGAAGCGATCGGCGGCCGGACTGATCGCCATCGTCCGGATCAGCTCCCAGGTGGTCGGGATGCAGGCCACCACCGACAACGTCCGCTGGGTCTGTTCCCGAAGCTCCATCAACCCGTCGGCGAGCTCGTTCACCAGCCGGACGCGCGCTTGCTGGTTCGCCGCGTTGTCACTGCGGCCGGAGGAGACCTGGGCCATCACGCTGTCGATCTGGTCGACGGCGATGACGCCCGGCCCGGTCAGCGCCAGCAGCCGGGACAGGTCCCCGAGGATCTGCTGCGGCAGCCGGCTGCCACGCCGGAAACCCCAGAGCTCGCGCTCTGCGTCCTGCACGTCGCCGTCGAGTTCGAAATAGCTGTAGCCGACTTCCTGAGCGGCCTGGTCGGGGCTGCGGTAGAGAACGAGCGCGCGGGCCGTGTTCTGGCACTCGGTACCGACTCGCAGATCGATCTCCTTCAGACCGGCGACGAACGCGTCCAGGTCCGCCCGCGTCGCCGGCGCCTCGCCGCGCAGCCGGCTCTGCAGGCTTTCCGAGAGGCCGGCCTGTTCGCCGAGCCGGTGCAGCAGCAGGGTGAGCTGATCGCCCTGACCCGCGTGGAAGCCGTCGATCACGCCACGGACCGCGCTCGCCCAGAAGGAGGCGCCGTTCACCAGCTTGATCAGGAAGAAGTACCCGCCGCTGGCCTGGACGCGCTGCCGGACCCAGCCGAGCAGGTGGGTCTTGCCGACCCCCTTCTCCCCTTCGAGCGCGATCCCGATCGGACTCCCGCCGGTACTGCGCCGCGCGGCGCCGACGGAGGCCATCACGGTCTGGATCACGTTCGCGTGCAGGCCTTCGACGTGGTGCTCGGCCGGGCTCCAGATGGCGTCCGGCGTGACCGCCCAGTTGAACTGGACCGCGGCCAGCGCGGCTCGCTCCTCGTTCCTCATGGGTTGTCGATCTTCAGCAGGTGCCGGCTGCTCCCACCGAAGCGGACGGCCGCTTCGTGGTCCTCGCCGGTCAGCGCCTGCTGGTTCGCCTCGGCCTGCACATGCACCCCTGGCTGCCGCGAGAGCTGCTGGAGGACCGCGTCGAGGTCGGCCCGGTCGACGTCGGTCAGCTCGGCCCGCAGAGCAGCCAGCCCGACCCAGGACGACCCCGACTTCGAGCTCAGTACGCCGTACGCCGTCCGCACCCGCGTCTCGAGGTCGTCGACCGGTTCAGCCGGCTGGAACAAGTCGGACAGCAACTGGCCGGTTCGCTGCAGATAGCGCTGCAGGCCGGCAAGGACCGCGTAGAGCGCCCCGCCACCTGCGCCGGACCGCTCAGGACGCTCAGCCGTCAACTCGTCCGCGCACCAGGCCGCACCGTCGTCGGTGATCTCGTGGACGAAGGCCCGGCCCTCCTTGCTGCTCGACACGAGTTTGAGCTCGTTGAGCTTCAGCCGGCTCGCTCCGTCCAGCGTGATCCCCGCAGACTCCCGCAGTTCCGCGTTGGTCAGCGGACGGGCCTCGGCCAGGAGCGCGAGCAGCACGGCTCGCTCCTTCAGGTTCAGCGGTTGAGCAGGCACAGTTCCATCCTTCGGTCAGGGGTTTTCCAGGATCCGCAGACCATCGGGGTCGGCGATGATCCGGACGCGGTGGGTGTCCTCGGCGGTCCACAGGCCGTCGATCTGGACCTGCTGGTGGTTCCGGTGCGCCGACAACGCCTCGTCGTACGCCGCCTGGCCCGGTAACCGGACCCAAAGCACCCGGCGGGTCAGCGGCCGGTTCTCGGCCCGGAGCGCGCCGCGGACCTTGACCCGCCACCGGTCGGTACCGATCTCGTTGTCGTGCAGCGCCTCGACCCGGCCCAGGATGCTCACCGGTCCGGCCAGATCACGACTCGCCGCGGCGACCACCGGGAGCTGCTCGTCCTGGTCGCCGCGCAGCTCCTCCGAGAGGTCGCGCAGGGCCGGACCGCTGCCGGGCGGAAAGCCCATCACGCCGTCGGGCAGCGGTGAGGGAAGTCCACGAGCCCAGCGAAAACCGAGCTCGAAGGATCCGTCGGGGGCGGCCAAGGTGCTCAGCGCCGTACAGAAGCCGGGCGATACCGACTCCGGGAGGGAATCGATGCCAGGAGAGGCCGGCCGAGCGACACTGCGGCGTACGGCGGCCGCGGCACCGTAGAGCTCGGCCAGCACCCTGCGTCCGGGCGGTGGCTGTGCTGCCGACGTCTCGTCGCCCAGCGGAACCAGCAGCGTGACGCTGAACTGCTGGGAGGTCGTCGTGCCGAGATGGATACCGCTGAGCAGTTCGGTGACGAGGGCATCGCTGCCCGCGGCGAAGTGCTGGGATCGCAGTACTGTCTGGGCGGCGATCCGGAACAGGTCGTGCAGTCCCTGCAACGCTTCGAGCCCTGATTCGAGCCGGACGAAGCCGTCCGGCTGGGAAACGGCGGGAGCCCGGTACGACGTGGTATCGAGCAGCGGGTAGGCGATGTCCCGGGCGATCTCGTCAGCCGGCCGGCTCTCGAAACCCTCCAGCGCGCGCAGCAGATCCTTGAGGCGGGCAGCGCTGTCGCCGAGGCCGTCGCGTGGCGGCACCAGGACTTCCTGTGCGCCGTTCGTCCAGATCGCGGCACCGTTCCAGGTCTGTTCGCTACGGGTCCAGCCGGCGCCCGACAGGTAGCTGCTGACCGCGCCGACCCCGAGGTCAGCCATCGATCAACTGCCGCAGGGTGGTGACCGTGAGGACGTTGGCGGTCGGCACGGTCACCCGAACGTGACGTTTCTTGTCCGGGTTCTCGATCGGCGCCCGGTCGCGCAGCGAGACGTAGTAGCCGACGTCCCGGAGCAGCAGGCCGGTGGTGTTCAGCGCGGCGTACTCGTCGGCCTTGGTCGGCACGATCACCAGGAACAGGTACCGGTGCACGAGAAAGTCCGGGCCGGCCAGCTTGTTGAACTGGGACTGGTTCAGGCCGTCGAAGTCGAACGCGGCGGCGCGGCGCTTCGGCCGGGAGGTGGTCTTCACCTGGACCTCGATCCGCGGCGACCAGCCCTGGTCGGAGTGCTTCTTGATACAGAAGTCCACGCCGTCGTAGTCGACGTCGTCCTGGGAGATCAGCAGACCGGCCGCGGAGGCCAGCACCCGCACGTAGTCCTCGCCGAACTTCCCCTGATGAACAAGCGCATCCAGCATCCGACCCCCGGCAACGAAAGCATCCCCCCTGCTCTGTGCCACCGACCCTAGAGGCCCGGCAGGAAGTTGTCAGCCCCAAGGTGTTTCGCGGGAGCTACCCGAGCAGCAGGGCTTCGGACCCGACCGGCCGGTAACCCGCGGCGAGAAAAGTCCGGGTCGAGGCGGCGTTGCCGGGGCTGACCTGGGACCAGATCTGGGTGCCGGGCGGGACGAGCGCACGCGCCGCGACGGCGAGGCGGCGACCGTGGCCGGCGCCGCGGGCAGCGACGGGTACCTCCAGGGCGACCTCTTGGCGGCCGGCCAGCCCTCGGCCGGTGAGCACCAGACCGCCGTACGGGGCGGTGTAGGCGTGTACGTCGTCGCGGTACCGCCAGGCCCGTTCGATCCGGGGATGGCCGCGGTCGGTCAGTTCGGTCAGACCCTCGACGGCGGCAGCACGCTCGGCCGGGTCGGTGAGCGCCGGGGCGAGCAGCAGTTGGTCGATCGCGGTGACCCGGCGGCCGCTCAGTTCTTCCAGGGCGGACAGGAAGGGTGGGTTGAGCGGAGCTGACAGGTCGCCGTCCGGGATCAGCTCGGTCACCCAGGCCGGGGAGACGTTCGCCGCGATCACGATGTGCGCGGTGAAGGCCACCACGGCCAGCTCGCGAGCGGACGGCGCCGGTACGACGGTGATGCTCAGGTCCGGGGTGGGGAAGACGCCGTTCTCGATGCCCCGCAGAATGTCAGCCAGAGTTGTCATCACGAGCCATTGTGGAGGAGACCCCTCCCGGCCCCTTCGACGGAGCCAGGCTCACGAGACGGAGGCACAAGTGCGCAAGCCTGAGCAGGTTCCGACCGGTGGGCTGCCCGAGCGGGTGACGATCTACGAGGTCGGCCCGCGGGACGGGTTGCAGAACGAGGAGGCGATCGTCGACGTGGCGGTGAAGGCCGAGTTCATCCAGCGGCTGGCCGCGGCCGGGCTGACCACGATCGAGACGACCAGCTTCGTCCACCCCAAGTGGGTACCCCAGCTCGCCGACGCCGCCGAACTGCTGCAGCGGCTCGACCTTCCCGACGGGCTTCGGGCGCCGGTACTGGTACCGAACGAGCGCGGTCTCGATCGTGCGCTCGAGGCGGGGGTGGAGGAGATCGCGATCTTCGCCAGCGCGACCGAGACGTTCGCCGCGAAGAACCTGAACTCCACCGTCGACGAGCAGTTCGCGATGTTCGCCCCGACCGTGCGGCGGGCGCTCGACGAGGGTCTGCGGGTCCGTGGCTACGTCTCGATGTGTTACGGCGATCCGTGGGAGGGCGCCGTACCGATCGACCAGGTGGTGAAGGTCGGCGCGCGCCTGACCGAGCTCGGCTGCCACGAGCTCTCCCTCGGCGACACGATCGGGGTCGCCACGCCGGGGCAGGTGATCGCGTTGATCAAGGCCTTCGCCGGAGCCGGGGTCGGCGTCGACCAGCTCGCCGTGCATTTCCACGACACCTACGGGCAGGCGCTCGCCAACACCTTCACCGCGCTGCGGGAAGGCGTCACGGTCGTCGACAGCTCGGCCGGCGGCCTCGGCGGCTGCCCGTACGCCGAGAGCGCCACCGGCAACCTCGCCACGGAAGACCTGCTGTGGCAGCTCGACGGCCTCGGCATCGAGACCGGTGTGGACCTCGAGAGTCTCGTCGCCACCAGCGCCTGGATGGCCACCCAGCTGGGCAAGCCGTCCGCAAGCCGGGTCGTCCAGGCCCTGGTCGGCTGACCTCCGGCTGACCGAGCAGCTGACCGTGCGCCGGCCGGAGCGTTACGGCTCGATCGGGCGCCGGATCCGGCGGACCAGGCTCTCGTCGGCGTACCGGCCGATCCGGTACGTCGACCAGCCGTCGACGCCCGCACCCACGGCACCACCGAGCAGCGGCACCCGGCGGGTTACCATCAGGCCCATCCGCTTGCCGCTGACCCGCGCGATCAGTTCGCCCACCACCTCGCCGGCCACCAGCCGGTCGAGCTCCGGGTCGAACACCGGCGCGGTCGCGATCGCGAGCGGCGACGTCGGCAGGCTCGCCTTCTTCAGCCGGTCGGTCACGCCGTCCTCGCCGAGCAGGCAGGTGATCACCGCGGTCCGCACCCGCGGGTCGTCCAGGTCGTACCCCCGCAGATGGGCGATCGAGGCGACCATCCGCACCTGGACCACGGCGATCCCGGTCAGGTTCGCGGGCAGCGCGACCGGGAGGGTGACCAGCCCGCCGACGCTGGTGACGAACCCCTGCACCGACGCGAGCCGGATGTGCTGCTCGATCACGGTGTCGACCGCGAGCTCTGCGTCGCCGTCGTGCTTGGCCAACTGCCGCTCGGCCACCTTCTCGGCACCGGGAAACCGCTGGTACCCGTCGATGGCGATCTCCAGCACCTGACGCAGGACCCCGGCCGCGGCTTGCGGGGCGAACCGCTGGGCGGCAGGCGCGAGACTGCTGGCAACGAATCTGGCTACTCCGGCCACAGCACTCCTTCACAACTCGGACACCCGCTCCCGGAGTCCGGTGGGCGGGCGCAGCACTGTCAACTCTACGTGCCGCGCCAGCTCGCGCCACTCGGGAGAAACCCCGGCCGGCCCCTTGGTGACGCAGAGCCAGCGAGTGGTCGATCAGGTCAGGCGGGCCCGGGTGCAGCGGGTGACATAGGGCATCGAGAGTTTCCGCCGGCCCCGCAGGTCGAGATGTGAGTCGAGCAGCTCGATCACCTGGTGCATCAGCTCGTCGCGGTCCGCGGCCGGCATCGTGATGACGTAGGACCGCGACGCGACCAGGTCCAGCAGCTCGGCCCGGGTCAGCGGATGCTCCCACCGGACCTCGAACCGCTCCACCAGACGGAACGGCGTACCGATCGAGGGGGTGGTGTCGATCTCCTGGCGGGTGTGCCGATGCAGCACCCGGTCCAGTTCGGCGACCCACGGCACGCTGTGGTCACGAATGTTCCAGACCAGCCCCAGCGTCCCACCCGGCGCCAGCACCCGCGCGATCTCCGGCAGCGCCTTCGCGGCGTCGAACCAGTGCCACGCCTGCGCGACCACCACAGAGTCAACAGTGCCGTCGCCCAGCGGAATCTCCTCGGCCGAACCGTCGAGAACCTCGACCCCAGGAACCGCGGCGACCAGTTCCTCGCGCATCGCCGCCAACGGTTCGACAGCCGTCACGGTCAGGTCTCGCGCGGCCAGTAGCTGCGTGAGCTTCCCCGTGCCGGCGCCGAGATCGAGCGCGGACCTCGCCGTACCGGGGACGAGCCAGTCGACGGCCGATTCCGGGTACGGCGGCCGCCCACGCCGGTACGCCGCTGCTGCATCGCCGAACGAGGTCGCCTGCGCCTGCTGTGACCAGCGACGGCTCGCGCCCTGCCGAGTCATCCCGCAGGCCTGCCCGATCTCCTCCCAGCTCGCCAGTCGCTGGGACCTCAACTGCGCGATCAGCTCGGTCCGCCGGGTCTCCAGCGCCGCGATGGCCTCGGTCATCCGGGCCAGCCCGCCGAGCCCACCGGAACCCTCGATCTCCTCGACGATCTGCATGCTCGGCAGCATATGTTGCGCTACTGACTGACTGTCAACAAATGTTGCGGCGGTGACCCCGCGTTCCGCCGTCCGGTGGGTAGGTCAGGATGGTGGCGTGCCAGTCGAACCACCTGCCTCCGTGTGGGACTTCCCGCCGGTCGCGGTCGCCGGTCCCAGCGATGTCGTCGCGGCCGGGGCCGATCTCGAGCCGGGCACCGTGCTGGCGGCGTACCGGCGGGGGCTCTTCCCGATGCCGGACAGCCACGGGCCGTTGCTGTGGTGGTCGCCGGTCGAGCGCGGAATCATCGAGGTGGACACCTTCGCGCCGTCCCGGTCGCTGCGGCGGGCCCGGCAGCGGTTCGAGATCCGGGTCAACACGGCCTTCGACCAGGTGATCCGGGCCTGTGCCGACCCGCGCCGGCCGGGCGCTTGGATCGACGCCGGCATCATCGCGTCGTACACCCGCCTGCACGAGCTGGGCTGGGTCCACTCGGTCGAGGCCTGGGACGGCGACGTACTGGCCGGCGGCCTGTACGGCGTGGCGATCGGCGGGCTGGTCGCGGGCGAGTCGATGTTCCATCACAGGACCGACGGGTCGAAGGCCGCGGTGGCCGGGCTGGTGGAGCTGCTGAGCGACAAGTACGCCGCCGACCGCGTGCTGGACATCCAGTGGGTGACCAGTCACCTGGCCACGCTCGGCGCGGTGGAGATTCCGCGGGAGGTCTACGTCCGGCGGGTCGAGCGCGCGCTGGAGCTGCCACTGCCCGAAGCGTTCAGCTGAGGCCGAGGAAGGTGGCCAGCTGACCCGTCGCCTCAGCGAAGAACTCGTCGGCGGGATCGACCCAGCCGGCGAACTGGCCGAAGAGCTCGAAGTTGATCATTCCGAAGAGCTGCGTCCAGGCGATCGGCGTACGGGCCAGGATCTGCGGTGGCAGGCCGGGTGCGGCGCCGGCGAGGATCTGGAGCCGGCTCGCCAGTAGCGCGGAGGGTTCCGGGCTGCCCGCCGGTGGAGTCAGTACGCCGGAAGCCTGTGCCTGGGCGAGGATTCCGAGCAGGACGAAAGCGACCCGGCCGGCCGGGCGGATCGTGCTCGCGGGTGCTTGGTAGCCGGCGACGGGCGAGCCGTAGATCAGCGCGTACTCCTGGGGATGGGCTCTGGCCCAGGAGCGGATGGCTTGGCAGACGGCCAGCCAGGCAGCGCGTGGGTCGGGCCGGCTCTTGGCTGCTGCCTCGGCGTGGCTGCCCAGGGCGTCGTACGCGTCGATGATGAGCTCGGTGAGGAGGTCGTCGCGGCTGGGGAAGTAGCGGTAGAGGGCGGACGAGACCATGCCGAGCTCGCGGGAGACGGCGCGCAGGGACAGCCGTTCGGCGCCGTCGATGGCTAGCTGACGGCGTGCGGCGTCCTTGATCTCCCGCGTCAGCTCGGCCCGGGCGCGGTCGCGGGCGGTCCGTCCGGTGGTCATACCGGCCAGTCTGCCATGAGCACTGCTCTAAAACGAGAGCACCGCTCTTGACTCGCCGGTCGCGCTGGTGTTCACTAGTGCCAACAGAGAGCGCCGCTCTCGAATTTCGGAGGCTGAGTTCGATGCAGGAGTACAACGACAAGCGCGTGGTGACCAGCGGGCACCGGAGCATGCTGGCGATGAACAAGATGGTCGCCGGCCTGACGAATCTCGGCATCAGCCTGATGGGCAGCCGGATGCTGTCGGTCCAGGGCCGCAAGTCCGGCGAGTGGCGCAGCAACCCGGTCAATCTGCTCACGATCGACGGCCGGCGGTACCTGGTGGCGCCTCGCGGTCACGTCCAGTGGGTTCGCAACCTGCGGGCCAGTGGTCACGGCTCACTGCGGATCGGCCGCCGGGTGGAGCTGTTCCGCGCGGAGGAGCTGGCCGATGCCGACAAGCCCGACATCATCCGCACGTACCTGAAGAAGTGGGCCTGGGAGGTGCAGTCCTTCTTCGGCAAGGACGTCGACGCGGACTCTTCGCTGGAGACCCTGCTGCAGGTCGCACCCGGCGTGCCGGTGTTCAGGATCCACACGAAATAAGAGTTCTCAGGGCAGGTCGTACTCGTCGGGGAGGCGCAGGTTGGGCCCGCCGACCTGCAGGCCGAGCGGGGTCGCGCGACCCTTCGGCTGCTCCCAGTCCTCCTGCCGGCCGAGCGCGGTCAGGTCCAGGTAGTGGTAACCGTTGTGGAACTCCTCGATCCCGCGGCCGAAGGTGGAGTAGGTGTGGAACACCTCGTCACCGACCCGCAGGAACGCGCTGATCCCCGGCATCTCCTCACCGTTCAGATCGCTGGTCCACGGGCCGTCCGTCCACGGCGTACCGACCTCGGCGACCTCGTCCGCGGTCCGGTGGTGCAGCTGGATCGGCGCCACCTGGTCGTCCAGGGTGGCGTGGAAGTCGTAGTTGAAGGCGCTGCCGAACGACGAGTACCAGGGGAAGGTCCAGCCCATCCGCTCGCGGAACGCGGCCAGCTTCTCGTACGGCGCGCGGCTCACCGCCACCAGCGACGTGTTGCGCACGTGCAGTTGCCGCAGCCGCCCGATCCCGTCGGCCGCGGACGAGCAACTCGAACATCCGGCGTCCCAGCCCGGCGCGAACATGAAGTGGTGCATCACCAGCTGGTCGCGCCCCTCGAACATCTCCAACAGCCCGACCTCCCCATCGGGCCCCTGGAACCGGTACTCCGCTTCGACCTTGACCATCGGCAGCTCACGCCGCCGGGTGTTCACCCGGTCCCGGGCCCGAGTGACTTCCTTCTCCCGCTCCAGCAGCTCCCGCCGGGCCTCGAACCACTCCTCCCGCGAAACCACCCGCGGCAACTTCCCCGGCTCCGTCATCCCACTCTCCGTCCACTAGTGCCGTTGCTCTTTCCCATCAGTCGGAGCAATCCATCGCACCTTGCGCCACTTGCCCAGGATCCTGCCCCGACCTCGGCCGAGACCTCCAGCACTTCGACACCCGGCGACACCGTCGACGACCTGATGGGCCTTGGCGGGGCAGCGGGATCTGCCCGCGCGGTGTCCGGATCGGGCTATCTGCGGCGGTGCAGGTTGCCGGCGATGTTCGCGGTCAGGGTCGCCCGGGTCCAGCCGTCCTCGACGGCGCGCTTGGCGTACCAGAGGCGGAGGTTGAGGTCGTCGAGTTTCTGGAGCAGGACCAGGTGGTGGTGCCAGGGAAGTCTCGCGAGCGGGCCTCGGGCGTACGCCTCGTGCGGCCAGGCTTCGGCGAAGGCACGCATGTGCCGCAGGTTGCGCGCCGACAGACCCTTGTCGTCGGGGAAGCGCGCTCTGAGGTCGGTGGAGAGGTGGTCGACGACGCGGCTCACCCATCCCTCCTGTGACTGCCGGCGAAGGATTTCGTGGCCGATCGACCAATAGGTCAGCAGCCGCTCGTCCCCCGCCGTCCGGTCGGCCGGGATCACGGCTGCCACCGCCTCGACGAAGTCCGGGTACCAGGCGGGCATCGAAGGTCTCGGCGGCGGGGCGGAGGTTCCGGGGCGAGGGCTGCGCTTGTCCATGGCACAAAGGATGGAACCGGGCCCGGCGGCGACACGAAGGCCTTTCGGGGGCAGCTTGGGGCAAGATGGCTTGATGATCACGCAGGAGGAGTTGAAGCTCGCGCCGAAGGTGTTGCTGCACGACCATCTGGACGGCGGGTTGCGGCCGGAGACGGTGCTGGAACTGGCGGCGGAGGTCGGGCACCAGCTGCCGCGGACCGATGCCGCCGAACTGGGCCAGTGGTTCGTCGAGTCGGCGGACTCCGGTTCGCTGGAGCGGTACCTGGAGACCTTCGACCAGACCGTCGCGGTGATGCAGACCGCGGAGGCGATCAAGCGGGTCGCCAGCGAGTGCGTGCAGGACCTGGCGGCCGACGGAGTCGTGTACGCCGAGGTCCGCTACGCGCCCGAGCAGCACCTGACCGCCGGGCTCAGCCTCGAGCAGGTCGTCGACGCGGTCCGGGAGGGGTTCGAGGACGGGATGGCCCGGGCCGAGCGGCCGATCGTGGCCCGGCAGTTGCTGACCGCGATGCGGCACCAGGCGCGGTCGATGGAGATCGCCGAGCTGTCGGTCGCCTATCGCGACGGCGGCGTGGTCGGCTTCGACATCGCCGGCGCCGAGGCCGGCTACCCGCCCACCCGGCACCTGGACGCCTTCGAGTACCTGCAGCGCGAGAACGCGCACTTCACCATCCACGCCGGCGAGGCCTTCGGGCTGCCCTCGATCTGGCAGGCGATCCAGTGGTGCGGCGCCGACCGGCTCGGTCACGGCGTCCGGATCATCGACGACATCACCTACGACGAGAGCGCCGGGCCGGACGGCAAGGTCGAGCTCGGCCGGCTGGCGGCGTACGTGCGGGACCGGCGGATCCCGCTGGAGATGTGCCCGAGCTCCAACCTGCAGACCGGCGCGGCCGACTCGATCGCCCAGCACCCGATCGGTCTGCTGGCGAAGCTGAAGTTCCGGGTCACGGTGAACACCGACAACCGGTTGATGAGCGGTACGTCGATGAGCCGCGAGCTCGCTCTGCTCGCCGACGCGTTCGGCTACGGGCTGCCCGAGTTCCGCTGGTTCGCGATCAACGCGATGAAGTCCGCCTTCCTCCCCTTCGACGAGCGGCTCGCGATCATCGACGGCGTCATCAAGCCCTGGTACGCCGAAGCCGTAAACCGATAGACGCCGGGCCACCGCGGGCCGGAGCATCGTCGGCATGACGGCGCAGCAGATCAGATTCGTGGAGTTGTCCGGTCCGGCGATGGCCGCGTTGCTCGCGGACGACCTGGAGACGGCCGGCCGCGAGACGGGCGTGGAGCTGACCGACCTCTTCGTCGACGACGACTCCAAGTGGTTGTGGAACTACCGGATCGCCCAACTCGCGGAGAACCCGGCGGCCGCTCGCTGGATCGTCCGAGCGGCTGTTGCCGAGCCCGCGGGCGTGGTGATCGGTCATGGCGGGTATCACGGCCCGCCCGACGAGAACGGCATGGTCGAGGTCGGCTACACCGTCGACCCGCGGTACCGGCGCCAGGGGTACGCGAAGGCGATCCTGTCCGCGCTGCTCGACCGGGCCGCGGCCGAGCCCGGCGTCCAGGTGGTGCGTGCCTCGATCAGTCCCACCAACGCTCCCTCCCTCGCCACCATCGCCGGCTTCGGCTTCCTGGAAGCAGGCGAGCAGTGGGACGAGGAAGACGGCTTGGAACTCCTCTTCGAGCGGCCGGTCTGAGGCCGGCCGCCAGCTCAGCCGGCCGTCTGGAAGGTCCGGCGGTAGTCCTGGGGCGGGACGCCCACTACTCGGCGGAAGTGGTGGCGGAGCAGCGCGGCGGTGCCGAAGCCGGCCTCGGTGGCGATCTGCTCGATGCCGAGTCTGGTCTGTTCCAGCAGGGTCCTGGCGTGCAGAACGCGTTGGGTGGTCACCCACTTCAGTGGCGTCGTACCGGTCTCGGCCACGAAGCGGCGGGCGAAGGTGCGGTCGGACATCTGCGCCCGCCGGGCCAGGTCGGCGACGGTGTGTTCGATGGTCAGGTTGTCCACCATCCAGTCGAGGACCGGCTGCAGGCTCTCGCCGGACGACTCGGGCACCGGCACTTCGACGTACTGGCGCTGGCCGCCGTCCCGCTGCGGCGGTACCACCATCCGGCGCGCGATGCGGGTGGCCACCGCGCTGCCCAGCTCCCGGCGGACCAGGTGCAGGCAGGCGTCGATCCCGGCGGCCGTGCCGGCACTGGTGATGATGTCGCCGTCGTCCACGAACAGCACGTCCGCGTCGAGCTTGGCCTCGGGGAACTGGTCGCGGAACTTGTCCGCGTAGCGCCAGTGCGTCGCGCAGGACCGTCCGTCGAGCAGCCCGGCCGCGCCGAGCACGAAGGCGCCCGAGCAGACCGTCAGCAGGATCGCGCCGCGAGCGTGCGCCTGGCGAAGCGCCGCCAGGATGCGTTCGTCGTACTCGCCTCGCCAGGTGGTGGCCGGCAGCGCCACCAGGTCGGCGTTCTCCAGCTCCTCCAGCCCGTACGGCGCGATCACGGCGGAGTGGCTGCTGGTGGCCAACGGCACCCCGGGGGTGACCGAGCACACCTTGAAGTCGAACGGCGGGCAGCCGTCGTCGGTCCGGTCGATCCCGAACACCTCGGCCAGTACGCCGAACTCGAACAGCGCGACGTCCTCCATCAGCACGACAGCGATCTTCCGGAGCATGTCAGTCAGTATGGCAGGAATTAGTGGAAGAGTGTCAATAGTGCCAATTGTGGCTGAATCTGGCAGATAGCATGATTACTGCCATGACCGGAATCATCGTCCTCGCAGTACTCGCGCTGGTAGTGATCGCGGCGCTCGAAGGCAGCAACAGGCGCAACGCCACCGGGCTCGGCCACGGGCCCGACGGCAGCTGGGTTGCCGACGATCGTGATCTCGCCAGGTCCAAGCTCGACCTGCTCGCCCTCGGTGGCGCCGCAGAGCCGTTCTCCCACAAGCCCGTCGCCAGCACCGGCAGCGTCACCAGCATCCGCCGGGCCCGGGTCTTCCTCAACGACCACACCATCCATCACCACGGACGTCACGCGGCCTGACGCGCACGGAGCAGTGGCGGCCACGAGGAAGCACTGCAGTGCAGCGGCCGGGTATGCCAGCGCCGTACCATACGGTATGGTCTGGTCATGACGCAGCTTCCGTGGAACTGGCAGGCGACGCCCGGCGAGGTGGCCGAGGAGTACCCGTGCGATCGGTTCGTCACCGGGCCGGTCGTCGGGTGCTGGCGGGCTGCCGACTCGACCGCGAGCGTCGACCAGTTGTTCCGCTGGCTGTGCCAGTTGCGGGTCGCGCCGTACAGCTATGACCTCGTCGACAACTTCGGCAGATCGAGTCCACGCACGCTGACGGCCGAGGCCGACCAGCTGGAACGCGGGCAGATCTTCATGACCATCTTCGAACTGGCCGACTTCACGCCCGGCCGCCACCTCACGCTGAACCTCGTCGATCCCAAGGCGCTCAAACTCTTCGGTCAGGTCGCGGTCACCTATCTCGCCGTACCGACCGCCACGGGTTCTCGGCTGATCGTGAAGCTCGCGCTCCCGGCCCGAGGCAACGCCGTACGCCGGACCCTGCTGGCCTGGGGTGATCTGTTGATGATGCGAAAACAAGTCCTCGAGTTGACTCGCCTCGCGGCCGGATAACCGAAGGCGAAACCCGGTGCGTCTGTGTCACAGTCAGCCTCATGGACGACTACCGCGCGGTGAACCGGGCCAGCTGGGACGAGCGAGTGCCGGCGCACGCCGCCTCCCCTGACTACATGTTGCAGAAATTCGCCGAGGACCCGAAGTTCCTGAGCCAGGTGGTCCAGTTCGACGTACCGCGGCTCGGCGACATCACCGGCCTGCGGGGAGTCCACCTGCAGTGCCACATCGGCACCGACACGGTGTCACTCGCGCGGCTCGGTGCCCGGATGAGCGGGCTGGACTTCTCGGGTCCGGCGGTCGCTCAGGCGCAGTCGTTCGCCGAGTCGCTCGGACACGAGATCGACTTCCACCAGGCCGACGTGTACGACGCGGTCGAGGTGCTCGGCGCGGCGCAGTACGACCTGGTCTTCACCGGGATCGGCGCGATCGGCTGGCTGCCGAGCATCGAGCGCTGGGCCGCCGTGGTGGCCGGGCTGCTCAAGCCCGGCGGCCGGCTGTTCATCCGTGAGGGGCACCCGATGCTGTGGTCGCTCGACGTCTCGCAGACGAGCGGCGAGATCGTGCTGGCCACGCCGTACTTCGAGACCGAGGCGCCGCAGATCTGGGACGAGGGCGGCACCTACGTCGAGACCGACGCGGAGTTCAGCCACAACGTCACGCACGAGTGGAACCACGGGCTCGGCGAGATCTTCACGGCGCTCCAGAGCGCCGGCCTGGACGTCACCCATCTCGAGGAGCACGACAGTGCGCCCTGGATGCCGCTGGCCGGTCACATGACCCGCGACGAGCAGGGCGAGTGGCGCCTCACGGATCAACCGGAGCGTCTCCCCGCCACCTACACCCTGCAAGCACGGCGTCGCTGATACCTGGTTAGCGAGAGTTCCGGCGCTGTTGCACCTTCTGGAACATCTCCTTGGCCTTCCGCTGGTTCTCCGGCTTGCTCGCCTCGCGCTGCACTACCTGCAGCACCTTGGCGACGACAGCGCCTTTGAGCAGTGACTTCACGAAACCCATCGGGGGCCTCCTTCTCTGTTCCTACGAAGGTAGCGGTACCCACAACCATTCCCCATGGGTGATCCCCCCGTCTCTCCCCTAGGACCTGTCCGCGTAGGCCAGGTGGGTACCACAGTGCAGGCAGCGGAAGAGGTAGCCGGTCGCCTCGCCGTCGGCTCGCAGGGAGCGGACCCGGAGCTCGGCCTGCTCCGGGGCGCTGTCCTCCATCACCATCTCCAGCGCCTCGGGGAAAGCCTGCAGTTCCGCGTACCCCACCTTGCCCAGATAGGCCGCGGCGTCGGCGCAGTGGAACATCCAGTGCTCCTGCTGCCAGCCGCTGAAGCCGGGAGTCCTGGTCAGTACCTCGGTCAGGACAGGTCGCGGTACGTCGTCCGGGACGTCGGTGAAATCGGTGAACTCGGCCTCGAAGAGGGTCGCGGCGGAGCCGTCAGCGATGCACGGCAGGCAGAGTTCGTCGACCACCTCCTCCTCGGCGTAGACCGGTCCGGTGTAGATGAACTCCTGTCGCCGGCCGCAGCAGCGGCAGGGCGCGTCACTGGTGATCACTTCGCCGGTGCCCACCGGGTCGGGGTGGTAGCGAAACCTCGGTACGTCGGTCACCCCCTGACCCTGGCCGACCGGCGTACCGGGTGCAAGTGACCCGCCCTGTGGTTGCCTTGCGCTGTCCGTGGCGTAGGGCACACTGGTCGGGTGCCCGAGTTGCCGGAGGTCGAGTCGCTGGCGGGGTTCCTGCGGGAACGAGCCGTCGAGCGCGCGTTCGTGCGCGCCGACATCACCGCGATCAGCGCGCTGAAGACCTTCGATCCGCCGATCTCCTCGCTGCTCGGGCTGCCGATCGACGACGTGCGGCGGCACGGGAAGTTCATCGACATCTCGGCGCAGGGCATCCACCTGATCATCCACCTGGCCCGCGCGGGCTGGCTGCGCTGGCGCGAGGAGCAGTCCACCGGCCTGGTTCGCCCGGGCAAGGGCCCGATCGCCTGCCGGGTGGTGTTCGACGACGGGTCCGGGTTCGACCTGACCGAGGCCGGCACCCAGAAGAAGCTCGCGGTGTACGTCGTCCGCGACCCGGCCGAGGTGCCCGGGATCGCGAAGCTCGGCCCCGATCCGTTCACGCTGACCGTCGAGCAGTTCGGCGACATCCTCAAGGCAGCCGGCCGGGTCCAGCTCAAAGGGGTGCTGCGGAGCCAGTCGGTGATCGCGGGGATCGGCAACGCCTACTCCGACGAGATCCTGCACGTGGCCCGGATGAGCCCGTTCAAACCGGCGTCGAACCTGTCCGCCGACGAGCTCCAGCAGCTCTTCGACGCGATGCACGACACCCTGCGCGACGCGGTCGCCCGCTCGGCCGGCCTCGCCGTCCAGGACCTGAAGTCGGAGAAGAAGAGCGGGATGCGGGTGCACGGCCGCAAGGGCCAGAAGTGCCCGGTCTGCGGTGACCTGGTCCGCGAGGTCAGCTTCGCCGACTCGTCGCTGCAGTACTGCGCCACCTGTCAGACAGGCGGCAAGCCGTTGGCCGACCGTCGCCTGTCCAAGCTGCTCAAGTAGTCCGCCCGGTGCTCAGGTCATCTGGTTGAACATGTCCAGCACCTCGGAGTTGAACGGCGTGGCCAGCAGGATCTGCGGGCCACTGGTCGTCCGTCGCGAGGTCGCGGCGAAGATGTAGCCGAGGTCCTGGTTGATCCGGTCCTTCAGCCACGGCCCACCGCTGGCGCCGCCGTTCATGTTGCAGCCCAGGGCGGCGTCGGTCGAGCCCCAGGCGGAGGTGCCACCGTCGCAGTAGTAAGGCACCTGGCCGTTGAACGGCGCCTCGGCGGGCCAGCCCCAGATCCGCGTGTTCGCCTGGTTGCGGCTGTTGTTGATCGCCAGCCCGTTGCCGCCGACGGCGTCGATCAGGTTGCGGCCGTTGCGCTGGTGGAACGAGACGAAGGCCTGGTCGTAGCTGAAGTTGCTGTTGTTGATCCAGGCGTTGAAGGTGCGGGCCGCGGCCCAGTTCCACAGCCCGGCCCCGGACTGGCCGTTGTAGTACGACGGCGCGAAGACGATGTTCGCGTGCCAGCCCCCGCCCTGGCCGCCGTGCACGCAGTGGCCGGCGGTGACGGTCAGGTTCTTGTGGTTGCTGTTGACCGAGGCGGCCGAGCACACGTAGTTCAGGCCGTTCTTCGTGAAGAAGACCTTGCCGGCCGTGCTGGGCACCGGGTCGTTGAGCGGTGCCCGGCCCTGCGGCGCGACCGGGTGCGAGGCGACGCTCGGCGGTCCGGTGGGCCGCTGCGCGGCCGGGAGCTTGGCGTCACCGGGAAGGTCGGCCGGGATCGCGGTGCGCAGCTTCTCGGCAGTCCAGTAGCCGGTGGCCTCCAAGGCTCCCGCTGGCGCTTTGGCCGGCAATGCGGGCGCCTGTACTGCGGACGTCGAGCCCTGTGTGGAGTCGGGCGCGACGGGTGCGGCAAGGGCTGGGGAGGCGACGGTGGCCAGCAGCAGGCCGGCGACGGCCAGTCGGAGTGATCGGTTTCCGGGCAGGTGGAAAGTGCGCATGGTGGCTCCTGGTTCGGGCGGGAAGAGTCACTGCGTGATCACAGACAGTAGAAGTGAAACGTTCCCAGAGAGCAAGGCCTCGGCGGGCGAACAGCGAATGCAGGGGTCGATCGGCGTGGCGGCCGGCCGAGGCTGCGATGATCGAGCCATGACTCCGGAGATTCCCGCAGTGGTGGTTGCCGACGTCGATGACGCGCTGCTCGCCGAAGCGTTCGTGCTCGACGTCCGCGAACCCGACGAGTGGGCCCGCGGGCACATCGAGAACGCGGTGCACATCCCCCTCGGCCAGCTGCAGGAGCGGGTCGGCGAGGTGCCGCTCGGCCAGAAGGTGCTCTGTGTCTGCGCGGTCGGCGGCCGATCCTCGATGGCGACCCAGTTCCTCGCCTCGCAGGGGCGGGACGCGATCAACCTGGACGGTGGGATGACCGCCTGGGAAGGTGCCGGCCGCCCGGTCTCGTTCGACTGATTCCGGTCCTTTAGGACAGAAATCTTCCGGTTGCCGACTGGAGACGTTACTTTGTCACCGGTTGGTCGATCGGCGGACACCCCTGCCTCATCCGGCGGCACGGGACACGGCGTCGGATGGCCTTGTCCGCCCGCGCCGAGGAGGCCCCGTGTCCAGGCTTGTCCCGTTCCGTCGTACCGCGATCAGCGTCGTGCTGGGTGGCTTGCTCGCCGGCTCAGCACTGAACTCGGCCGCTGCTGCTCCTTGGCCGGGCCTCGACCTGCCATCGGCTCCGGTCGAGGCCCAGCGGCATTCCTCGAGTGCCTCCGACATCGCCGACGTAGCGATCGCGCCGGTCGGCGAGGGGCTGGTGACCAGCCGGCAGGACAGTCCGGTCGCGCCCGGAGTCGGTTACACGGCGTTCGAGCGGCTCGACGCGCGTGGCTGGTTGCGGGGTGACTTCCTTGTCGCCGACCTCGACCAGCGTGGTGTGACCGTCGACTACGTGAACACCGGCAAGGTCTCGGGTGGTCAACCGCTCAGTCAGCAGTTGGCGCGCAAGGGCGCGATCGCGGGGGTCAACGGCGACTTCTTCGACATCAACGACACCACCGCCCCGCTCGGCGTCGGGATCGAGCGCAACGGCACGGCCGGTCGGCTGCTCAACGCGCCGGCCGCTGGGCACAACGAGACCGCGGTGATCGGCAAGGACGGCCTCGGCCGGATCGCGCAGGTCTTCCTGCAGGGATCGGCGACCGACGACGACGCCACCCAACTCGACCTGACCAACCTCAACTCGCCCGGCGTCAGCGCCAACGGCATCGGCCTCTACACGCCCGAGTGGGGCGACGTGGCGCGCACCAGGACCGTCGACGGCGTACCGGCCGTTCGTGAGGTGCTGCTCCGCGACGGCGTGGTCGTCTCCGTCGGCACAACTCCCGGTACGACGCCGCTGGCGGCCGGCGAACTGGCCTTGATCGGCCGCGACGCGGGCGCGACCGCGTTAACTGCGTTCGAGCCGGGGGACAAGGTCGAAGTGCAGTACGGCCCGCGCGCCGACGCGGTGGACGCGGCGGTCGCGATCAGCGGCAACGTGCAGCTCGCTCGCGACGGCAAGGTCCCGGACGACGTACCGGATGCGGATCTCGCGCCCCGAACTGCTGTCGGGTTCAGCGCGAACGGCCGCCGGATGGTGCTGCTCACGGTCGACGGCCGCGCGACCGGCTCGCGGGGGCTGACGCTCAAGGAGATGGGCCGGCTGATGGTCGGCCTCGGCGCCGACGACGTGCTCAACCTCGACGGCGGTGGCTCGTCCACCATGCTCGCGCGCTCGCCCGGCGAGGCGGCTCCCGGGATCGTCAACGATCCTTCGGACGGCGGCGAGCGCCCGGTTCCGAACGGGCTCGGACTCCTGCCGGTCAAGGGATCGGGCAAGCTCAAGGGCTTCCGGCTCGAAGCAGCCGGTACCGCGGCCGAAGAAGCCGACACCGACGTCTCCAAGAGCTCCCGCGTCCTCACCGGCCTCACTCGCGTCTTGACCGCCCGCGGCCACGACGAGACCTACGCCCCCGCCGCCGGTACGCCGTACTGGTCCGCGGGCAGCAACGCCAGTGTCACCAGCAAGGGAGTCGTCACTGGTCGCCGTGCCGGTGACGTGACTGTCACGGCCGCCAGGGGAGCGGCGCGCGGCCGATTCCCCCTCACCGTCCTCGGTACGCCGGTCCGCCTGGCGCCCTCCACCCGTCAGGTGTCGGTGCCCGACGCGGCGGCCAAGGGCTTCTTCACCGTCAACGGCTACGACGCGGACGGCTTCTCCACCTGGATCGAGCCGCGTGATGTCAAGCTGAGCTACGATGCGGCGCTCGTCAAAGTGGTTGCTAAGGGCAATGGATTCGACGTGCAGGCGATCGGTGCCGAGGCGGTCGCCACGGTCGTCACCGTCAAGGTCGGCTCGCTCAGCACGCAGCTCAGCGTCACCGCCGGTCTGACCGCCGAGGTGGTGGACGAACTCGACGACGCGACCCGCTGGCAGGCCAACGCCGTACCGGCCGGTGCCGCGAAGGCCTCGCGATCGGTTGCTGAAGGCCACGATGGTGGTCAGGCGATCGCGCTCGACTACTCCCTGACGGGAAGCACCGCCACGCGCGCGGCGTACCTGGCGCAGACGCCGCAGCAGACGCTGCCCGGCCAGCCGCAGAAACTCGGCGCCTGGGTGTACGGCGACGGCAAGGGCGCCTGGCTGCGTGCGAACGCCTACGACGGCGCGGGTGGTTCGGCGCAGACGCTCAACCTGGCGGCGGCGGTCGACTGGACCGGCTGGAAGTACGTCGAGGCCGACATCCCGCCGGGCCTGACGATGCCGCTGCGCTTCTGGCGGCTCTATGTGGTCGAGACGGTGCCGACCCGCCAGTACTCCGGGCGGATCGTGATCGACGACCTGACGGTGCGCGGTGCGCCGCCGGTGACGGTCGCGCCGCCGGCCAAGGTGATCGATCCGATGGTCGTCACCGACGGGTCCGTGACCGGCGCCGGCCGCTGGCGGTTCGCCGTCCTGTCGGACGCGCAGTTCACCGCCGACGATCCGGACTCGGGCTTCGTCCGCCAGGCCCGCCGGACGATCCGCGAGGCGCTCGCCCAGCGCCCGGACTTCCTGGTCGTCAACGGTGACTTCGTCGACCGTGGCTTCGCCGGCGACATCGCGCTGGCCAAGCGGATCCTCGACGAGGAGGTCGCGAGCAAGGTGCCGGTGCACTACGTGCCGGGCAACCACGAGAGCTACGGGCCGGGCGACCTGTCGGAGTGGACCAAGGTCTTCGGCGCCCCGACCAGCACCTTCGACCACCTGGGCACGCGGTTCGTGCTGCGTGACTCGTCGCTGGGATCGCTGCGGGCCGGTGGGTTCGCGCAGATCCTGGACCTGAAGCGGCAGCTCGACGACGCCAGGAGCAACCGGTCGATCCGCAACGTGGTGGTGATGGCGCATCACCCGATCGACGACCCGTCGCCGACCCAGAACTCGCAGCTCGGCGATCGCAAGGAGGCCGAGTTGCTGGTGCGCTGGCTCGCGGACTTCCGGGCGTCCACCGGTAAGGGAGCGGCGTACATGGCCGCTCATGCCGGGACCTTCGCGGCGACTCGGACCGACGGAGTGCTGCTGCCGCTGACCGGCAACTCCGGCAAGGGCCCGGCGGCTGCTCCCGATGCCGGTGGGTTCACCGGATGGGCGCTGGTCGGGATCGACCCCAACGCGCGCGAGGCGGCGGCCGGTGAACGCCACTGGTCGGCTCCGGAGCGCTCCTGGTTCCAGGTCGAGCTGCGGCCGCATGTGGACTCACTGGAGCTGACGGCGCCGACCGCACTCAAGCTGGGCAAGACAGGGCCGGTGGCGGCAACCGTCGTACAGGAGAGCCGGCGGGTGCCAGTGGCGTTCCCGGTGTCGGCCGACTGGTCCGGCTCATCGCTACTGCACCTCGGGCCGATCCGTACGGCGCCGTTCTGGGCCATCGCCTCGTACGACCCGGCCACTGGCGTTGTCACCGGTCTGCGGCCCGGCACAGTCCAACTAGCCGTCACCGTCAACGGCACCACCAAGTCCACCCCCGTGCAGATCAACTGGTAGCCGTTTCGTCAGGCGCCCTCACACGCTGGGGGCGGCTGACGTTCAACCGGCATGAAGCGAATCGTTGAACCCAAGGTCCTGTACTTCGGTACGCCGGTGGTGCTGATCAGTTCGCGCAACGCGGACGGAAGCACCAACCTGGGCCCCATGTCGTCGGCCTGGTGGCTGAACCGATCTGCGATGCTGGGGATGTCCGTCAGCTCGCAGACCGTGCAGAACCTGCTGGAGCGCCCTGAGTGCATCCTCAACCTGGTCGACCCGGCCATGGTCGCCGCGCTCGACCGGATCGCTCTGCTGACCGGCTCGCGGCAGATGTCCGACGCGAAGCGGGCGCGCGGCTACCGGTTCGAGCCGGACAAGTTCGCGGCGGCCGGGCTGACCAGGTCGCCGGGCAGTCTGGTGGACGTGGACGCCGTCGAGGAGAGCCCGATCAATCTCGAAGGGCGGATCGAGGCGATCCACCAGCTCGGTGGGCCGGACTCCAACCTGCGCGCGTTGGAGATGTCGGTGCAGCGGGTGCACGTGCGCGAAGACCTGCTGATGGCCAACGATCGCTACATCGATCCGCTGCGTTGGGACCCGTTGATCATGAAGTTCACCGAGTACTTCGCGGGTGGTGTTCCGGCGCACGAGTCGTCGCTGGCGCGTGGCTGGGAGATGCCGCCGATGAAGGCGGGGGCACTATCGTCTGGGGCATGACTGAGGTGAGGCGGCCGGAGCGGTTGCGTGCTGGTGATTCGATCGCGGTGGTCGCGCCGGCTGGGCCGCTTGACGCCGAGCGGCTCGAGCTGGGGATCAAGTACCTGCTGGACTGGGGTGTCGAGGTCGAGGTGATGCCCTCCGCGCTCGCGCGGGACGAGCGGCTGCCCTACCTGGCAGGGGACGACCGGGCGCGTGCCGCCGACTTCCGGACCGCCTGGCTGGACCCTTCGTTCAAGGCGGTCTTCGCGGGCCGCGGCGGGTACGGCGTCCAGCGGTTGCTGCAGCACCTCGACCTGGCGGAGCTTGCTCCGGTCAGCAAGATCCTGGTCGGCTTCAGCGACATCACTGCCTTGCACGAGGTCTTCAACGCTCAGGGCCTGGTCACCGTGCACAGCCCGATGGCGGCCGGTATCGGGCAGCTCAGGGTGCAGGAGTCGCACGACCGGCTGCGGGACCTGCTGTTCGCGCCCGAATCGATCGCTGACCTGCTGGCGCCCACCGGTGCCCGGACCGTGGTCGCCGGTACTGCGGAAGGACGGCTCCTCGGCGGCAACCTGGCCCTGCTGGCAACCAGCATCGGTACGCCGACCTTCGCCCAGCCCGCCGGCATCGTGCTGCTGGAGGACGTCGGCGAGGAGTCCTACCGCGCCGACCGGATGCTCACCCAGCTGCTCAGGTCGGGGTGGTTCGACCAGGTCACCGGCCTGGTGATCGGCGACTTCAGCGAAGCGGGCGACCAGGCGCTGGTGGCCGACGTGATCCGCGAGCGGCTCGAGCCGCTCGGCGTACCGATGGTCGAGGGGGCCGCGATCGGTCACGAGGACCTCAACCTCGCCGTACCGCTCGGGCTTCCGGTCGTGCTGGACGCGAGCGCGGGCACGCTGAAGCCCCAACTGCCCGCGTTCAGCTAGACAGCTGCTCCCGGAGGAAGGCGAAGGCTCGCGGATAGGCGTCGAGGCGGTTGCCGCGCTTCGCCAAGCCGTGGCCCTCGTCGGGATAGACCAGCAGCTGACACGGGACGTCCCGCTTGGTGAGCGCCTCGACGATCTGCTCCGCCTCCGACAGCGGCACCCGCGGGTCGTTCGCGCCGTGGATGACGAACAGCGGCGCCCGGATGTCGTCCACCCGGTTCAGCGGACTCGCGGCCTCCAGGAACTCCCGATCCTCCGCCAGTACGCCGTACTCCCGCTCACGCGCCACCCGCCGGTACGCCGAGGTGTTCTCCAGGAACGTCACCAGCGAGGCGATGCCGACGATATCCACCCCGGCGGCCCACCGCTCCGGCTGGAACGCGAGACCGGCCAGCACCATGTAGCCGCCGTACGAGCCGCCCCACAGGGCAGTGCGCCCCGGGTCGACGTCGATCGACGGCAGCCAGTCGTGGATCGCGGCGAGGTCCTTCACGGAGTCGAGCCGCAACTCCTTGTCGTCCAGCGAGTACCAGCGCTTCCCGTACGTCGCTGAGCCGCGCACGTTGGGCACGATCACCGTGTGGCCCTCCGCGGTCAATGCCGTCGCCACCGGGTTCCAGTTGCGCAGGGCCATCATCTCGGGGCCACCGTGCACCCACACCACGGCTGAGCCGTTCCCGCCACCGATAGGCCGGTAGACGAACACAGGGACCTGCTCGCCGTCGAAGGAGGTGACCCGATGGCTCTCAGGGTGCGTGAGGCCCTCGGGAAGCGCCGGACTGTCCGGAATCCGCACTGCGGCGACCGCGCCGGTCTCTCGCGTGTACCTGAACACGGCCAGCGGACTGATCGGCGAGCTGTGGTTGATCAGCGCGTAGCCGCCGTCGGACGACCACAGCGGGTCCGGAGCGATGTGCTGCCGAGCAGCGCAGCCGTTGGCCGGCAGGTCGAGGTCGGCGACGAAGGCCGCGTCCGCGAGCCGGTGCAGCGCCAGGGTGACGACACCGTCGTCAGTGGTGCCCACCAGCAGGTGCTCCCCGTCAGGACAGACCCAGCCGCTCA
This sequence comes from Kribbella sp. CA-293567, assembly GCF_027627575.1. Lineage (NCBI taxonomy): Bacteria > Bacillati > Actinomycetota > Actinomycetes > Propionibacteriales > Kribbellaceae > Kribbella > Kribbella sp. CA-293567. The sequence goes on along the minus strand of NZ_CP114065.1, from coordinate 124,280 downwards.
GGTCGTGCTTGTCGTCGACCAGGAGATCGGTCCAGGTCGCAGTACCGACCTCGTAGCGGCGCAGGGCGAGCCGGTCGCGGCCCTGGTCGGTGGAGATGACGAACCCCGAGGAGTCGGGCAGCCACGACGGTGCCTCCTGGTACGTCGGTTCGTCGTACGACGTGAGCTCGGTGACGGTCCGGGCGATCACGTCGACCAGCAGGAGCTGCACCGAGTTGCCAGGACCGCCGGCCAGGGCGATCGCGACCAAGCGCTCGTCCGGCGACACGTGAGCCGAGCTGAGGTAGCCGCCGCCGTCGTACAGGACGGTCTCGTCGCCGCTGGCCAGGTCGAGCACGATGAGGTCGAAGTCCACCTCGTTGCGGCGGTTGGTGGTGTAGAAGATCCGGCCCGGCCTGGCATCCACCAAGTGATGGAAGTGCGCCGGATCGAGCACGAGTGGAGACAGCACGGGCAGTTCGTCCGGTCCGCTGGTGTCGTCCAGATCGAGCAGGGAGAGCTGGCCGCGTTCGTCGCCACCGCTGTCGTGCTCCACGACCACCTGCCGGCTCTCCGGCACGAACCGCGCCGACCGGGCAGGGTCGTCGAGCGCCGTCAGGGCCCGCCAGCTTCCGTCGGCCGTGACTTGATGGATCTGCCGGATCCCGCTGCCGTCGTAGCCGAGCAGCAGACTGCCTGTCGAGTCGACATCGAAGGCGATCACGGTCGGCAGCGAGAGCAGCGTCGTCAGCACTCCTCAATCCTCACACGCGATCAGGACACTTCGACGACGACCGCGTGCAACCCGGCGGCGCAGCTCGCCGTCCTTACGATTGTCAACGACGCGAGACGAGGGGCACCGATGAACGGTGGGGCACGGCGTGACCAGGAGTTCACCGAGTTCGTCAGAGCCCGGCGATCACGTCTGGTGGGAGCGGCCTACCTGTTGTGCGGGGACCGGCACGCGGCGGAGGACCTGGTTCAGACGGCACTCGCCAAGCTGTACGCCGCCTGGCCGAGGATTCACGACCGCGGCGCCGAGGACGCCTACGCCCGGAAGATCCTGGTTCGCACCACGATCGACGCGGGCCGGCGCAGATGGCGCCGTGAGCTGAGCTCCGACGTCCTGCCCGAGCAGGTGGTAGCCGGCCCGGACCTGGCAGGACGCGACGAACTGGTCCGGGCGCTGGCGACTCTGGGACCACGGCAACGGCGGATCGTGGTGCTGCGGTTCTGGCTGGACCTCAGCATCGAAGAGGTCGCCGCGGACCTGAAGATCAGCACCGGAACGGTGAAGAGCCAGTCCTCCCGGGCTCTCGAGCAGCTCCGCACCCGGCTGACCGCCGATCGTCTCGACGAACTCACCGAGGAGAGAGCATGAACGAGCAGGACCTCCGCGAACGGCTGGAGCTCAGTGTCGGCACCGATCTCGGCGATCCGGTGGTCGACCCGGCAGCCGACATCAGCCGCGGGCGCAAACGCCTTCGCCGCATCCGGCTGGCCAGTGGCCTGGCCGCCGCGACCTCAGTGGCGGCAGTCGCTGCTCTCGGCGTGCAGTTCCTGCCGGCGGACGACCAGCTCCCGGTACCGGCAGCGAAGCCGACGGCCGTGCCCAAGAGCGAGGAGGCCGGTCAAGACTGGCAGGCGGACCTGGCCGCAGCGGTCTACCGGAACGTCGACCCGAAGCGGGCCCACCTCACGAAGGAGTCCGGCTGGACCTTCGTCCACCAGACCGGCCGCAAGAAGAACCCCGTCCAGGAAGCGGTTCTCGGCCAAGTGTGGCAGCAAGGCGGCGGGACCGGCCGGCTGCTGGTCTCGGTGTCCGCCCCGGACCGGGCGCAGGCAGAGGCGACCTGGTGCGATCCGGAGTACGACAAGGACCACATCAAGGCGACTTGCTCCGCAGGGAGGACGGCCGGCGGCGCCCCGATCGTCAGTGGACCACTCGGGCAGGTGGTGAACTCCAAGGGCGTCGCCTACCCCGACAGCGGCGGGACGTTCGTGCGGTACGTCCGGCCTGACGGGCAGGTGGTCGTCGTGGCGATCTCGCGGCTCAACACCTTCAAGCGAGTCGCCGACGATCTCCCGGCCGCAGCCGAGCCCGCGGTGACGCTCGAGCAGCTCTACGCGCTGGCGACCGATCCGGCGTTGTCCATCACCGACAAGTAGTGGGGAGGGCAGGCCCGGGGCCTGCCCTCCCCACTGTCAGCGGTCGCCGTGCCAGGAGTGCCAGAGAGCCGCATAGGGGCCCCCGGCACCGACCAGCTCGTCGTGGCCGCCCAGCTCGACGATCCGGCCGTCCTCGACCACGGCGATCACATCCGCGTCGTGCGCGGTGTGCAGCCGGTGAGCGATTGCGACGACCGTCCTGCCTTCCAGTACTCCGGCCAGCGACCGCTCCAGGTGACGGGCGGCTCGCGGGTCCATCAGCGAGGTCGCCTCGTCCAGCACCAGCGTGTGCGGGTCGGCCAGCACCAGGCGGGCCAACGCGACCTGCTGTGCCTGCGCCGGGGTCAGCGAGACTCCACCGGAGCCGACCTCGGTGTCCAGGCCGTGCTCGAACCCGGCAACCCACGCGTGAGCGTCCACGGCCCGCAACGCGGTCCACAGCTCGGCATCCGCCGCTGACGGCCTGGCCAGCCGCAGGTTGTCGCGGACGCTGCCGACGAACACGTGGTGCTCCTGGTTCACCAGGGCCACGTGGCTGCGCACCTGCTCGGCCGACATCTTGTCGAGCGCCGCCCCGCCCAAGGTGATGTCACCTACACGTGGCGAGTAGATACCAGCCAGCAGTCGGCCGAGAGTCGATTTCCCAGCACCGGAAGGGCCTACCAGCGCGACCCGGGCGCCCGGCTCGACAGTCAGTGTCACGCCGTGCAGCACGTCGCGACCTTCCAGGTAGCCGAAGCGGACCTCGTCCGCCAGCACGGTGCGGCCGTCCGGCTCGTCCTGGTGACCGGCCGTCTCCTCCTCGATCTCCCGTACGCCGACCAGCCGGGCCAGGGAAACCTGAGCCACCTGCAGTTCGTCGTACCAGCGGATCATCATGTTGACCGGCTCGACCAGCATCTGGATGTAGAGCGCACCAGTGGTCAGGGCACCGACGGTGATCCAGCCCTCGATCGCCAGGCCACCACCGATGACCAGTACTGCGGCCAGCGCCACCGCATGGGTCATGTTGATGACCGGGAACAGGATCATCCGCAGATAGAGCGTGTAGCGCTCCCAGCCGACCCACTGGCCGATCCGGGTGTCACCGAGGTCGACCCGGCGGTTGCCGAGCCGGTGGGACTCGACGGTCCGGCCGGCGTCGACAGTCTCCGCCAGTGCCGAGGCGACGGCCGCATAGCCGGCTGCCTCCGACCGGTACGCCTTGGGCGCCCGGCGGAAGTACCAGCGGCCACCGATGATCAGGATCGGTGCGGCGATCACGACGGCCACCGCCAGCTCCGGCGCCGTGACGATCAGAGCGCTGATCAACAGACCGGCCCAGATGACCGCGATGGTCAGCTGCGGCACGGCGTCGCGCATGGCATGAGAGAGGCGGTCGACGTCGGTCGTGATCCGGGACAGCAGGTCGCCCGTCCCGGCGCGCTCCAGCACGCCCGGCGGCAGCGCGACCGCACGGACCAGGAAGTCCTCGCGCAGGTCAGCCAGCATCTCCTCGCCCAGGACCGCGCCGCGCAGCCGCGTGAGCCGCACGAACACCGTCTGCACGAGCAGGGCGATGACAAAGCCCATCACCACGTAGGGAAGGTCGACGTCCTTCTCGCCCAGCGACAGCTTCTCCACGACGTTGCCGAGCAGCCAGGGCCCGACCATGCCGCTCAAAGCCGCCACCGCGTTGACCAGGGTCAGCCAGCCGAAGGCACGCCGGTGCCTGCGGAACAGGGTCCTCAAGTAGGCCCGGACGGTCGCAGTACCGGCCACTGGCAGGCGCGCGGCCTCCTGCGGGGCGGCCGGGTCGTACTCCGGGGGCTTCACAGCGACTCCTCGAGAGTTGGCTCTTCTTCACGGGTGACGACCGCGCGGTAGCGCGGGTTGGTGTGCAGCAGTTCGTGATGGGTGCCGACGGCATCGACCTGGCCGTCCGGCACGAACACGACCCGCTCAGCCCGGTCCAGCATCAGCGGGCTGGAGGTGAACACCACAGTGGTCCGGCCGGCCCGCAGGAGCCGCAAGCCGTCTGCGATCCGCGCCTCCGTGTGGGCGTCCACAGCGCTCGTCGGCTCGTCGAGCACCAGCACTGCCGGGTCGACGTACAGGGAGCGCGCCAGGGCGACCCGCTGGCGTTGGCCACCGGACAGGGACCGGCCCCGCTCGGTCAGCACCGCTGCAGTGGCATCCGTGCCGCCGTCGGGCAGCGACTGACGCAGTACGTCGAGAATGTCCGCGCACTGCGCCGAGTCGAGAGCCCGCTCGACCGAGACCGCACCACTGGCCGGTACGTCGAACAGCTGACGCACGGTGCCCGACAGGAGCACTGGGTCCTTGTCCTGCACCAGCACCGCAGTACGGGCCGAGTCCAGCGGGAGGTCGTCGAGTGCGACGCCACCCAGTAGCACCGACGGGTCGTCCGGCTCGGCCTCGGGGCTGTGGCCACCCAGGCGATCCGCCAGCCTGCCACCGGCGTCCGGGTCGCCGGAGACCACGGCGGTGAAGCTCCCGGCCGGCACCAGCAGCCCGGACTTCGGGTCGACCAGGTCACCGTGAGGCACCTCGGCCTGCGCCGTGCCCTTGCTGTCGTCCATCCGCTGCAGCGACAGCACCCGGGCCGCCCGGCGCGCCGACACCTTCGAGAAGATGAAGGCGCTCGCCGTCTCCTCGAACGTGTGCAGCGGAACGAGCATGAACGTGATGAACCCGTACGTCGTGACGAGCTCGCCGACGCTGATCCGGCCGGCGGTCACCATCCCGATGCCCAGCCAGACGATCAGCACCAGGAACAGGCCGAACAGCAGCACCTGGATCGCGGCGATCAGCGACCACATCCGCGCGCTGCGGACCGCGCTGGTCCGGTACTCCTGGGAGGCCGCGCGGTAGCGGTCGAGGAACAGTTGCTCGCCGCCGATACCGCGCAGGACGCGCAGGCCGGCCACGGTGTCGGCGGCCAGCTCGGTGGCACGGCCGCCCTTGGCCCGCTGGGCGTCGGCGCGACGCTCGGCCGGACCCATCAGCGGCAGGATCGAGAAGGCCAGGATCGGGACCGCGATCAGCACCACCAGCCCGAGCTGCGGTTCGTAGAAGAGCAGCCCGACGACGACGGCGAAACAGGTCAGCAGCGCGGCCGCGAACCGGCCCAGTACCTCGACGAACCAGCCGATCTTCTCCACGTCGCCGCTGCTCACGGCGACCACCTCACCGGCGGCGATCCGGCGGGTCAGCAGCGAGCCGAGGTCGGCGGCCTTGCGCGACAGCAGTTGCTGCAGCCGCGAAGCGGTACTGATCCAGTTCGTCACGACGGCGCGGTGGAAGAACGCGTCGGCGCCGGACTTGATCGCGCCCATCGCGAGCAGCAGCACGCCGGACACGATCAGCTTGGTCCAGGACCTGTCGATGACGGCCTGGATCGCCATCCCGACCGCGACCGGGGCGGCGGCGATGCCGCCGAAGTACAGCAGGCCCCAGAACACCGCCACGACCTGTCCGCGCAGCTGCTGGTGTTCGAGCCAGAGAATGAGTCGGAGGCCGGACCGGGTGTCTGGCACACCGGGATCGGCGAACGGGATTTGGCGCAGCGACATGACGTCCCAAAGGAACTAGAGGAGGGGTGATCGAGTGACCTGAGCAGGCGAATGGAGCAAGCCTAGGCGGGCCCGCCGACAGCCCGTCAAACCGTTTTCAGCCCGTGGGCAGCGGCCGTCCCACCCCAGAGTAGTAAAGTCTTGAACGAATTTGCGGAGAGGATCGCTCGTGCGGGAGCTGAGCCGGCGGCGCCGGTCGCTGGTACTGGCGATCTGCTGCCTGAGCCTGTTCATCGTCGGGCTCGACTCCACCGTGGTGAACCTGGCGCTGCCGTCGATCCGGTCCGAGCTGGACGCCTCGGTGTCGAAGCTGCAGTGGACGATCGACGCCTACACGCTGGTGCTGGCCAGCCTGCTGATGCTGTCCGGCTCGACCGCGGACCGGCTCGGCCGGCGGCGGATCTTCCAGATCGGCCTGGTGCTGTTCGGGCTCGGCTCGCTGGCCTGCGGGTTCGCGCCGACGATCGAGCTGCTGATCGCGTTCCGGATGGTGCAGGCGGTCGGCGGCTCGATGCTCAACCCGGTGGCGATGTCGATCATCACCAACACCTTCACCGATCCGCGCGAGCGGGCCCGGGCGATCGGGGTCTGGGGCGGCGTGGTCGGGCTGAGCATGTCCGTCGGTCCCGTCGTCGGCGGTGCGCTGGTCGACTCGGTCGGCTGGCGGTTCATCTTCTGGATGAACGTGCCGGTGGTCGTGGCAGCGCTGGTACTGACCGTGTTCTTCGTGCCCGAGTCCCGGGCGGCGGTGGCACGCCGGCTCGATCCGGTCGGGCAGACGCTGGTGATCGTGTTCCTGGTCGGCCTGACCTTCGGCATCATCGAGGGGCGCGGGGCCGGCTGGGGCTCACCGCTGATCATCGGCTGCTTCGCCGCGGTCGTGCTCTCGTTCGGGCTGCTGATCAGCTACGAACGCCGCCGCGACCAGCCGTTGCTCGATCCCAGGTTCTTCCGCAGCGCGCCGTTCTCCGGCGCGACCGTCATCGCGGTCGCCGGGTTCGCCGCGCTGTCGGGGTTCCTGTTCCTCAACTCCCTCTATCTGCAGGAGGTTCGCGGCTTCTCCGCGCTGGACGCCGGCCTGCTGACGCTGCCGATGGCGGTGATGGCGATGATCTTCGCTCCGGTCTCGGGCTGGCTGGTCGGCAGCCGGGGACCGCGGCTGCCGCTGGTCGTCGCCGGGACGATGCTGGCCGCGAGCGGGCTCGTCCTCGCGCAGCTGACCATCAGTACGACGGTCCCGGTGTTGCTGGCGGGCTATCTGGTCTTCGGTCTGGGCTTCGGCATGCTCAACTCGCCGATCACCAACGCGGCCGTCTCCGGCATGCCTCGCTCCCAGGCCGGGGTGGCCGCCGCCATCGCCTCCACCAGTCGCCAGGTCGGGGCCTCGCTGGGCGTCGCGATCGTCGGCACCGTGCTGACCGCCCGCCTCAGTGGTCCGCTGCAGACGGGCTTCGTGCCCGCTGCCAGGCTCGGCTGGTACGTCATCGCGGGCTGCGGAGCACTGGTGCTCGTCTTCGGCCTGATCACCACCGGGCGCTGGGCACGCAGTACTGCGGACAAGGTTGCCGCCGAAGTCGCCTGACAGTGCGGCAAGCGGCGCTAGTTGGTCACTGACTCCGCCAACCCGCGGGCGGAGCCGGTGCCGAGCTGGGTGCGGAGCTGTTCGGCCTCCGGCTGGCCGAGCTGGGTGTAGAGCGCGATCGCCCGCTCGAAATGGCGACGGGCTCGGGCCGGGCGGTCCAGGGAACGATGGGCCGTGCCAAGACCTGCCTGGGCCCGGGCCTGCTGGTACGGATCGCCGATGTCGAGCGCGATGATGTTGGCCGCGCTGTACTGATCGAGCGCTGCCGCGGTCTGTCCGGAGGCGTGTTCGGTGGCGGCGAGCCCGTTGAGTGCCGAAGCCTCGCCGGCCTGCTCGCCCGTCTCGCAGCAGATCTCCAGGGCGTCGCGGTAGTGCTCGATGGCTTGCTCGAACTCGCCGCGGAGGAAGAAGATCTCGCCGAGATTCTCCAACGCCGTCGCCTCACCGTTGCGGTGCCCGAGCTGCCGGTACCTGACCAGAGCCTCCTGCAGGTGGGCGGACGCCTGCTCGTACCGGCCTTGCCGCCCCTCGACTCCGCCCAGACTGGCAAGCGCGTGGGCCTCGCTGGTCTGGTGCCCTGTCTCTCGTGCCAGCACCAGCGCCTGGTTGAGGTGCTCCGCAGCCTGCTCCTGCCGGCCGAGACGTTTCTCGATCAGGCCGAGATTGGTCAGGGTGTTGGCCTCGCCGCTGCGGTTTCCGAGGTCCTGATAGAGCAGCAGCGCCTCTTCGTGGTGCTCGAACGCCGCGGCGTACCGGCCCAGCCGGACCTCGGCGATGCCCAGGTTGTGCAACGCGTGGGCCTGGCCGACGGAGTCCTCTGCCTGCTGGAACAACCGCAGGGCCTGCTGGAGATGCTCGGTCGCCGACCTGTACTGCCCCAGTTGCGAATGGGTGGCCCCGAAGTTGGTCAGGGCCACCCCCTGCTGGCTGACGTCTCCAACCTGTACTGCGGCCTCGAACGCCTGGCAGTGGATCGTCAGAGCCTCAGTCGCGTAGCCACCGGCCAGGTAGCGCCGCAAAGTCGCCGCTAGCCGGACGCTGTGGGTCGGCCAGGCATGAGTGGTCGCGTGGACGACCAGAGCCACCAGGGTCTGTCGCTCGGTATCCAGCCAGGACAGAGCCGCATCGGGGTCAGTGACAGTGGGGGCCGGGCTGTCGGCGGGCTTGCTCTTGGGGCGGCTGTCCGCCTCGGCGGGGTGCAGTGTGTCCATTGCCTGCGCGCTGATGGCCAGGTAGTGGTCGAGGAGTCGGGCGACGGCGCCACGACGGTCACTGGGCCGGTCCTCCTCGACCGCCCGGACACCGGCGTACGCGCGAACGAGGTCATGGAAGGTGTAGCGGCCAGGGCCGGTCAGCTCCAGCAGGTGGTCGCGGTACAGCTGGCTCAAGGCTGCTTGGGCGGTCGCAAGGTCGGTGCTGCACATCGCGGCGGCCGCGTAGGCGTCGAAGTCCTGGCCGGGATGCTGCGCGGCGAGTCGCAGCAGCCGCTGCTGGGCGGTCGGCAGGTGCCGGTAGGAGACGTCCAGTGCCATCTCGACGCCGCGGTCGAGGCGGCGGTCGCGGTGGTGCTCGTCGAGGCGCTCGGCGTGGTCGGTGAGAGTCCAGCCCGGGGTGGCGCGGATGTAGCCGGCGACCAGGCCGAGGGCGAGCGGCAGGTAGCCGCAGCGGTCGGCGATCCGGTCGGCCGCGTGCGGGTCGCTGCCGATCGGGATGCCACGCAGCGTCCGGGTCAGGAACGCGTGCGCCTCGTCGGGGTTGAAGACGTCCACCGCCAGGTGGGTGGTGGTCGGCAGTTCGGTGAGGCTGCGGCGGCTGGTGACGATCGCGAGGCTGCCGGGTGTGTTCGGCAGCAACGCTTCCAGTTGCTTCTCGTCGGCCGCGTTGTCGAGCAGTACCAGCGCTCTGGTCTCTTCGAGCAGCTTGCGGTACGCCGCCGTACGGGCTCTGAGCGTGTGCGGGATCTGATGCCCGGAGACGCCGAGCAGCCGGAGGAAGCCGTCCAGTACGGCGGCCGGGTCCGCCGGTGGCTGCGCCGGATCCGGGTGGAAGCCGCGGAGGTTGACGAACAGGATGTGGTCGAACGGCTCGGCCCGGTGCAGCAGGTGGCCGGCGTGGACGGCCAGCTGGGTCTTGCCGACGCCCGCCATCCCCTCGATCGCCGAGATCACCACCGCGCCGCCGGCTTGCCGTCTGGCCTCGACCGCGGCGCGCAGCCGGTCGATCTCGGCCGTGCGACCAGTGAACTCGGCCAGGTCCTGCGGCAGCTCGCTGAGCACCTTGACCTGCGCGGCCGCCTGCGTCTCCCCGGCGATCACCCGGAACATCTGCCGCCAGTGGGCGACGTACGCCGGATGGTCGTTCAGCGCCTCGACCGTGGCGAGGGTCAGGTCGGTGTTCAGCCGCCGGCGCCCGATCCGGAAGCAGTCGGCGACCGTGGTCCGCCGGGCCAGCTCGGCCTCCGGCCGGCCCGCGGCGCGTCTGGCCTGGTTGATCCGGCCGGTGATGACGTCGTACGACGGGTTGCCGGCCCAGACCTTCAGGGCCCGGAGCGCCTCGACCAGCTCGCCGACAGTGCTGATCCGGCCGGGATCGGGTGGATCGGTGAAAGCTCCCTGCGCATGCTTCGCCATCGCCTCAGCAACCTCCCGTGAAAGATCGCTCAGGTCCCGTCGATCCTCAGCACGTCAGTTTAGGTTCGTAATCAGTCATTCGCAGTGTGTTATCTCAGAATCGCTAGATCGTAGGGTCCAACCAGATCACTGTCGCGGCGCCTCGCGAGCTAGGTTCTGCCCCTCCGGCGCCATGCTTAGTAATGGTGGCAGGGGCCTCATCTGCCCGTAGCTCCTCAGTCTGATGAACTGGTCCCGTCCTAGACATCCTACGATTGCTTTCACGAGTTGCGGGCGGGAGATGAACGTACTGGCGTACCGTATAAGCGTGAACCTCGATCTGCTGGCCCTCATTGTCTCTTCGGTCGCGGCTTCGTTGGCGATCACGATGTTGACCTTCTTCAATCGGCGACTCGTTCGCGGCGAGCAGCGGGACAACGAGCAAGCGCGCCGAGTACTGAAAGAGTTGTCGCGCCTTCAGGCGACTTCGCGTGAGACGGTTTCCTATTCTACTCAAATAGCGGTCAATCAACTATTAAACCTAGATAATACTCGAGCTGTCGGAAGTGCCACCGCTGCAGAGTTGATGCGTGAAGTGAGTCATGCACTAAACACTCCTCTTGCTCAAATAGAGCTAACGCTAGAAGAAATCTATCCTGATGTTAAGTCTGCAGACCGAGCGCTTCTTCGGGATGCCGAACAGTCAATCGCGATAGCGCGCGCGGTCGTGCACTCGTATAGGGTTCTCACAGAATATGTTAATATAGACGAAGAAGATCCTGGGGAACTATCGAACTTAGTTCGGTCGGTATTCAAAGCAGCCCGGGCGCAATCCAATCGAGCCGCAGTGGCCCTAACTGTCTCGATCCCTGAAAGAGTTGAAGGGTATGGCAATTATTTTGTAATTTCTCTCCTTTTGCCACTCCTGCAGAATGCCGCTGAAGCAGCTCCCGATGGCTCTGTTGTCCGTGTTTCATTCGGGCGGGGGACAACACGTATCCTGCTTGAGGTACGCAATGATTGCTCTGATCCCGGCGGCTCGCGTGATGCGGCCGCCATGTTGCGCAGTAATAAGAGTGGCGCAGGACATATGGGCATCGGGTTGAAGTCAGTATCCACGCTTTTGTCAAGGACCCGGGGTGCAGAGTTTGCGACTAAAGTCGTTGGAGATGAGTTCATCGCTCGGATAGAACTTCCGGCGCAAGGAGAACTGTGAACACGTACGAAGTGCTGTTTGTTGACGACGATAAGAAGCTCGCTGCTGGCTATGCCCGCTTAATCGGTAATCGATTGGAGGTCGAGTGCATCGCAACAGATAAGCCAACTGATGCTTTGAAGCTGGTGAGTGAGGGGTCGATCCGGGTTGCCGTCCTGGATCAGAGAATGCCGATCACCTCAGGTGTTGAGCTCATGCGCGAGATTCATCAGATAAGTCCGACGACCCGAGTCATCATCTTAAGTGGCTTAGCAGAGGGTCGTGAGATCGCGGAAGCTTACGATGGCGGGACTGTAAAATTTCTGCAGAAAAATAATGCGCGCGCTCAATTGCCTGCCGTTATCGAGGCTCAATTGCTAGACTTCGAGATTGATCTCTCAGAGAAGTATAGAGCTGCTGCTGAGTCGAGGTCCGTATTCTCGACATCTTCGAGTAAATTCCCATTTGGGAGGAAGCTGCGCTTCTACCTGCTGGAGTCCGCCACTCTTGATGAAAAGTATATCTTCGATGCTTCTTGGCAAACGGCGGGCAGGATCGACGCCGGTATCGAATCGGAGATAATATTTGAGATTGAATGGAAGGCTAGCAGTGAAACGCTAGCTAAGCTTGGGACTTTGACCGGCGCAGACTTCTCCATGTCAGCAGGGAAGCTCTCGAAGCTGTCTTTGAAGCTCGCCCAACAGATAACTTCATCGACTGAATACAAAGACACTACTGAGGCGCGTGACAAGACCTCGCAGCGGCGGAGGGTTTCTCTGCCGCCGGAGCCTACGAATCCAGATGCGCTTCACATTAGAGCGCGAGCATATGAGTTTGCTCCGGTGTTCACTTTGGTTCGCTCTACACTCCTTGGACGATGCGGAGAGTGCAGCGCGGTGCAATTATTTAAGAAAGATACTTACCTACCTCGCCGGAGATATGCTACTCGTCAGATTGACTATATGAGCGATAATAGTGAACCTCGTATTCAGATGACTGGCGTACACGATCTAATTTAATCATAGAACAATGCGCTTTGAGGTTCCGCCTTCGGCGCATCGCGCTGTAGGTCATGGCACTGGAATTTTTCCGCTGATGGTCTTCGCAACTTTCAGGCGCAAGATGCAGGGATGGTTCGTCCGATTAAGGCGGCCCGCGACTCACGGTCCTAAGCCCGAACTGCCGATTCAGCCGGTCTGCAGGCCCGCCCGGGCCAGCGCCTTCAGCCGGCCGCGGAGGATCTTCTGCCGCCGTTCCTCCTCCGGGAACAGGTCCACGTACGCCGTGCCCTTCGCCGCCAGCACGTCGTCGTCGAGGCGGCGGACCGTTCCGGCCGGGAAGCGATGGGTCATCGCGGCCTGCACCGCCTCGCTGTCGATGTCCTGCAGCAGTTCGGTCAGTTGCTCCTCGGTGGTGACGCCGAGCTGGGCCAGGATGCCGAGGATCCACGCGTAGTGGTTCGTCTTGGCGTGCGGTGCGTCGGGATAACGCCTGGTCAGGTACGTGGTCAGCGTCGCCGTGGTGAGGTCCATCGGTTCCGCGTCGGGCTCGGCCGCCGCGAGCTCGCGGTACAGCTTGTCGATCTCGGCGAACTCGTTGTCCGCCAGCTCCATCAGCGCCGCCGCCAGCAGGAACCGCCGATCGAACTCCGGCTTGCGGTCCGGCGGGATGTCGAGCTTGTAGCGGATGTCGTGCTCGAACTCGGCCCACGCGTGCTGGACCGCGGTCCGGACCTGGATCTCCATCGTCAGGTTCTTCAGGACGGCGTACTCCGGCAGTTCGCGGCGGTGCGCGTTGAGCCGGACCAGGTAGTGCTTGCTGGCGTAGCCGAAGGCGCCCTGGGCGCGGGTGTGGGCGCCCATGTCGGTGTGCTCGACGATCTCGAACTCGGACTCGATGACCTCGCAGACCCGGTCCACGGCCTCGACCAGGAAGGTGATGATCCGGGCCGCGACCAGGTCGGTGATCTGGTTCAGCGGGTCGTCGTACTTCGGCTTGCCGGCGTCGTCGGGATGCGGCTTGGCGGCCTTCGCCAGGAACGACTCGGGGTCCTTGGCGCGGGCGGTGGCGGAGAGGTAGTTGATCCCCTCTTCCTCACCGATCAGCTCGTTGATCAGCGCCTCGAGCTTGCGCGCGCCACCGACGTACTGCTGATGCGTCCGCTCGTACTGCGCGGCCGCCTGCACCGTCCACTCCCGCAGCTCAGCCCCACCCATGCGCAGACCTTAGTGCGCCGGCCGGTCCCTAGGCGGCGCTATCGGTGTCTAGCAAATTCTAGTGTTTTCCCTAGAGAGGATAGGAATCTGACAGATCAGCGACACGCGATCGGATCGGCTAGCGAAATCTAAGGAAAACGCTAGACAGGCTCATAGAGTGAAATGCATGGATCCGATCCGGAATCCCTATGCGCCCGGCGCCGGTCAGCGCCCGCCAGAGCTGGCCGGTCGCGACACCGAGGTGCGGCAGTTCGAGGTGGTCCTCGAACGCGTCGCGGCGGGACGGCCCGAGCGGAGCCTGGTGCTGTCCGGGCTGCGCGGGGTCGGCAAGACGGTGCTGCTCAACACGCTGCGGAGCCAGGCGATCAAACGCGCCTGGGGAACCGGCAAGATCGAGGCCCGGCCGGATCAGAGCATCCGGCTGCCGATCGCGCAGGCGATGCACACGGCGATGCGCGAACTGGGCCATCGGCACCGCGACTCCGACCGGGTCGACGAGTTCAGCGCGGTCCTGAAGGCCTTCGCGCTGCGCACCGGGCTGAACGACCGCAAGGGCATCCGCTGGCAACCCCCGGTCGACGTGATCGCCGCCAAGGGCCGGGCCGACTCGGGGGACCTCGAGATGGACCTGATCGAGCTCTTCGCCGACGCGGCCGACCTGGCCGGCGACCTGTCGGTCGGAGTCGGGCTGTTCATCGACGAGATGCAGGACATCAGCGCCGACGACCTGTCGGCCCTGTGCGCGGCCTGCCACGAGATCTCCCAGCAGAGCGCCGCACTGGTCGTCGTGGGCGCCGGGCTGCCGCACCTGCCCGCAGTACTGTCCGCCAGCAAGTCGTACTCCGAGCGCCTCTTCCGCTACGTGCGCGTCGACCGCCTGTCCCGCGAGGCCTGCGACCGGGCCCTGATGATCCCGGCCGAGACCGAGGGCGTCGTGTTCGAGGAGGAGGCCCTCGACGAGCTCTACGCCCAGACCGACGGCTACCCGTACTTCGTCCAGGCCTTCGCCCACGCCACCTGGGACCACGCCCCGGCGAGCCCGATCACCATCAAGGACGTCGCCGTGGCCGCCCCCGAAGCCTCCGCCGAACTGACCGTCGGCTTCTTCGGCTCCCGCTACGAACGAGCCACCCCCGCCGAGCGGGAGTACATGCGCGCGATGGCCGAACTGGGCATCAACGCCGACGACGGCTCGGTCCCCACCGCCGAGGTCGCCACCACCCTCAACCGCAAACCCCAGTCCCTCTCCCCGGCCCGCGACGGCCTGATCAAGAAAGGCCTGGTCTTCTCCGCCGAACGCGGCACCGTCGCCTTCACCGTCCCCCACTTCGGCAAGTTCCTCCGCACCCGCACGGGGTAGCACGACGTCCCACGCGGCTCCTACGTCGCAGCTCCCACCCACCCTGGCCCGCAGCTCCTACGTCGCAGCTGATCATGATCAGCTCGCCCGTACTGGTTCTCGATGACGAACTCGGTGCCGTCCTCGACCTGAGCGACGATATCGATCCGTCGTCCTCCGGTCGTCTGCACTTCGGCTTGCCCCGCAGCTGTCAGGTCAACGCGAATGGCCGCACCGAGCTGGTCCAGACGCTCGACGAGCAGTGGAGTGAAATCCGATGCTTCACCGCGCCACGCCTCGGTGAGTCTTCCGAAGGTCAGTCTTCCCATAGACACCACGCTGGTGTAACACACCACGGTCATTCTCGGGTCAGCGTGCGGCGCTATTCGCTAGGGGCACTCGACCGGAGCAGCCGCTCGGCCTCGTCGATGATGCTCTCCGACTCCGACGACGGAACGACGTCGACACCGAGTCTTCGCCATCCCTCGCGAGCGATGGCGAACTGAGCCTCGCCTGCTGCTGTTACGGGGTCTGCGTAAACAGCATTGATCTCTACCCCGCTGGGTATCTGAACCCCATTGGAATTGTGGTTCCTGGGTGTCAGCCGGCCGCCGTCTTCACGGAGGAGGGCCAGGAGATAGTTCCACGCCTGAATCTGGGTCTGCAGATTGCGGGTGTCCTTCACGTCGAACGCCCAGACCTGGGACATCTGACGGACGATGCCGTCCTCGACTGCGAAGTCGATACTCGTCTCCTGCGCACCCACAGCGGCAAGTTGGGATCGCGAGACATGTCGTCCGAGTTCAGGTCGGAGAGCGAAGGCATCCCTGAGCCGGTGAACCACCCGCGTTCTGGTGCGGTGGTTCACATCGGCTTCGGATTCCACCACCATCAGCTCGAAGGCCAGCTTCACCGCTTCGTCCGCGGATCTGG
Source organism: Kribbella sp. CA-293567 (assembly GCF_027627575.1). Classification (NCBI taxonomy): domain Bacteria; kingdom Bacillati; phylum Actinomycetota; class Actinomycetes; order Propionibacteriales; family Kribbellaceae; genus Kribbella; species Kribbella sp. CA-293567. Next base: position 108,683 of record NZ_CP114065.1, on the reverse strand, counting down.
CCAGAACGGGCCGTGGATCGGACAACTGGACGAGGTTGTTCATCCGCACTCGGAGGTCCTCGATATCGCCCCTACCGAAGGCAGGTGTCGAACCGTCGGGGAAGAAAGCATCGACGGCTTCCAGCCGTGCCTCGATCACCCTTTCGATCTTCTGACTGAAAGCGTCCGAGTAGCTGGGCGAACCGCCTAGCCGGGCCGCTCGGCGAAGATTGCTCACACGCCGGTACGACCACTCGTCGTCATGGCCCGCGATCACGCCGATGTTCACGAACTCGCCGCGCACGACGTCGGGAACATAACGAACGACCCAGTAGTCGTAACGCATGCTGTCCCCCTCATCGGTACCACGCTGCGGCTTGTCGTAGCCGTTCCGACACTGCAGATCGGCGTTCGTAGACGAACCTTGCCAAGGTTCGTAGGGTTTCGTCAGCGATACCCCACTCTAACGGTACGCCGCCCAGTACGTCGGCCAGATCTTGACAGGTCAGACCGTCCACGGCCGCTCCCGCACTGAGAAAAGCAGCGCGGCTGAACGGTTGGGGTCGTGCGCCATCCGGCCATGGCCAGGGGAGGCTGCCTTGTCTGGACAGGTGCGCGGCTGACCAGTCGCCTTCGAGGCTGTCGAACCACAGCCCGTGATCGATAGACCAGACCTGGTCGGTCTCTGCCAGGTGATAGAGCAGCTGAAGATCCGTTCCCAGGCAGAGATCCCACAGAGCGAGGTAGTAAGCGAATCGAGCGGCGTTGTCCGCCCGCCGTACTCGGGCGACCACCGTGTCCTCCTCAACCTCCGTGAGGAGCTCGGATCCTGCGTAGAGACCAGCTGGCAGCCGCTGACCGTCAACGAACTGGTCTATGACCAAGGCGGGGTCGACATAGATCAGCGAAACCCGGCGTACGGGTGCTCCGAGGAGCCGACCTATACCTGCGACGAGGACCTCATGGGCAAGTGACAGGTTGCCATGGGGGTTCCCGGGCCATTTGAGCCAGTATTGTTGCTGGTCGTCCGCGGAGGCGAGGATGGGCTTCGACCCTGTTTCGGCCTGCTTGATGAGGACCTGGGCCGCAGCCTGGGCCCTGGCACGACCGGGCGAATCAAGAGCCGCAGCTACGGCTGCGTCTGACCACGCGCTCTGTCCTGCGGTCATCCGCTCTCCTGGTTTCGTTCTACTTCGCAGCCGTCCTGGATATCGATCTGTACGCCGAGGCCGATTGCTGTAGAGAGCCTAGACCGTCTCCCACTTCCGCAAGTTCCTCCGCACGCGCACGGGGTAGTAGCTGATCGTGCGCGGGCTGTGCCGGAAGTTGCTCTTTCGTGATCTAACGCAGAGTGGATAGGGTGGCGGTCTTATGACCACCGGGCAGAGCGGGCAGCGTGCCGGCGGTCGCGCGCGCCGGAGCCGGGGTGGGCGGCACAGCCGGCGGAAGTCGTACAAGGCGCAGTGGTTCTCGGTGACCGCGCTGGCGGTGCTGGGGACGGTGATGGTGGTGCATCCCGACGCCACCCGGCAGACCAATCTGGCGGCGCAGTTCAGCGGCAGCGTGGTGGCGGCGCAGGAGCCGCCGAAGGCTCCGGTGATGGTGCCGACCGAGGTGCCGACGCCGTCGGTGACGCTGACCACTCCGTTGCGTCCGGCACCTACCCTGACCCGGCAGCCGAAGGGCTCCAAGCCGAACGTGACGGTCTCCAGCGGCCGGCTGCGGGTGGTGCCCGGCGTCTCGAAGGCGAACGGGGTGCGCGACAAGCTCACCTACCGGGTCGAGATCGAGGAGGGGCTCTCGGTCAACGGGGCGAACATCGCGGCGTCGGTGCACCGGACGCTCACCGACACCCGCGGCTGGCAGGCGCTGCACCCGGTCAGCTTCGAGCGCAGCGACAAGGCCGACGTCGATCTCCGCATCATCGTGGCCACGCCGACTCTCACCGACAAGCTCTGCCTGCCGCTCGACACCGGGGGCGAGGTCTCCTGCCGGGTCGAGGACCGGGTGGTCCTCAACGCCAAGCGCTGGATGTACGCCGTCCCCGCATACGCCGGCAAGGTCGACCTCTACCGCAGCTACCTGGTCAACCACGAGGTGGGTCACGCCCTCGGCTACGGCCACTCGACCTGCGCCAAGGCCGGCACCCCGGCGCCGGTGATGATGCAGCAGACCAAGGGCCTGGCCGGCTGTCTTCCCAACGCCTGGCCGACGACCAAAGCCACCTAGCGCCGCTTGACGTCTCCTGAGGCCGCACTCGTGAGAGCCTGTCGGAAGAGCGTCGGAGCGAGCGGGAGGGTGTAGCGAATGTCGTCACAGGACTTCCCCACCTACGGCCGGGGCGACAACCCCGATGAGCCGCGCGAGGGTGAGTACTACGCCAAGCCGGCGCCGTACGGCGGCAACACCTTCAGCCACGGCTCGTACGCCGAACCTGGCCAGCAGCAGCAACAACCGCCACCACCCCCGTACGGCGACCCGCAGGCGCACGCCTACAACCAGCCGCCCGCCTACCGCCCCGGCCAGCCCTACGGCCCAGCCGCATCCCCCGAGCCGCATGAGCTGCCGACGTACGGGCGAGAAGGCCAGCCCGCACCCCGCGACCCTCGCGCCGCCCGGGTGGTACTGATTGCCGCGATCATCGCCGCCGTCTACGGCCTCCTGGTCATCTCAGTCCAGCGCGTCTCGCTCCGGGAGATCTCCCAGTCACCCGGCTCGCCGCTGAACCACCCGCTCCGCACGGACACCATCGACACCATCGGCCAGCTACTGATCGTCATAGTCGGCTTGACCGGCCTCGGCATGTGGCTGCGCGACGTACACAACCGCCGCAAGGCCGGGCGCCGGCCGGACCCGATCGAGCTGACCGGACTCGGCCTGATCGCCGCCTCGCTGATTCCCCTGATGGTCTGGTTCGTGATGCTCCTGACCACCGGCATGGGCGCGATCGACGAATCCCTCGACCGCCTGCCGACGGCGTACGGGTGGGGTGGCTTCGGCTTGCTCCTGCTGGCCGTGGGGTTTGCGCTCGGGTACCGCGAGCTCAAGCCCGCAGTCCGCAACCCAGTCGTGCAGCAAGCGCCGGACCGCCCACCCTGGGAGTGACGTTGCCTGTTGTGCTGGTTCCCGGTCTCGGCCTCGGACCAGAGTCGTATGCGCCGACAGTGGAGCACCTGCAGGCGCCGTACGACGTGGTGCCGCTCCCCGGCTACGGCGAGCCCGTACGCCGCGGCGACGACCTGCGAACCGAGGCACTGGCGCAACGCGTAGCGGCTCGCGTGACCGAGCCCTCCGTCCTGGTTGGCCATTCGGCAAGCTGCCAGATCGTGGTCGCGGTCGCGCTGGCTCAACCCGAGCTGGTGAAGGGTGTTGTGCTGCTGGGCCCCACCGGCGACGTCGAGACCTCCCACTGGCCGACACTCGCCGCGCGATGGGTGCGGTCGGCAGTGTGGGAGTCGCCGCGACTGGTGCCGGTGCTGGCTCCGCAGTACCGGCGTACCGGCCTGGTGTCGATGGCACGGGCGATGGAGGTCGCCAGGCACTACGACCTGGCCGCGGCGATCACTGGGCTCGAGTGCCCGGCCATAGTCGTCCGCTCCAAGCACGACAGCCTCTGCTCGCCCGAGTGGACCCGGCGGCTGGCCGAGCTGGCTGATGGCGGAGAAGCCTGGACCTTGCCGACCGGCTCGCACATGCCGGTTCTGACGAACGGCCGGGAGCTGGCGGAGTTCATCAATCGGGCAGCCGGTGTATACAACCAGCAGTGACGGGCTATCGTTGACGAAGTAACAAAACCTCCGCGGGAGCTCGCACCGATGTTGGCGGGCTGAGAGGGCGACGAGCTGAGCGCAGCCGGGTCGCCGACCGCCTGAACCTGACCGGGTAATGCCGGCGTAGGGAGCAGGTCAGCCATGACCACTACCGCTGCACGCACGTCCACTGCCACCGAGGCGCCGCTGGTCCTCACCACGGACACCCCACGCACGCTGGGTTTCCTCGACCAGTTCACGCTCTGGGGCAACCTCGGCATCTCGCTGTTCGGCCCAGTGACCGGCGCCCTGGTCGCGGCGTACACGGGATCGCTGGTGCAGGGCCTGATCGCGGTCGTCGTCGGCTGTGGGATCGGCGCGCTCGTACTGGGCGGCGCGGCCGTCTTCGGGTCGCACACGGGCGCGCCCGCGATGGTCAGCCTGAGAGGCATCTTCGGCCGCCGCGGTTCGGTCGCGCCGACGGTGCTCAACATCGCGCAGAACATCGGCTGGGCCACGATGGAGATCATCGTCATCTCCCAGGCGGCCGTGGCGGTGACGAGTGAGCGCTGGCGCTGGCTGTTCGTGCTGATCGCGGGCCTGATCGCGACCGCGATGGCCGTGCGTCCGCTCGGCAGCGTCCGCCTGCTGCGCAAGTTCATGGTCTGGCTGGTCCTGCTCGCCTCGGTCTACCTGTTCATCCAGGTGCTGAGCAAGCCGGTGCACGACCTGCCGCAGGAAGGCGTCTTCGGCTTCTGGCCCGGCGTCGACCTGGCCGCGGCCGGCGTCGTCTCGTTCGCGCCGCTCGCCGCCGACTACACCCGGCACTCGCGCACCAACAAGGCCGCCTTCGCCGGATCGGCCCTCGGCTACGGCCTGGCCGCGATCCTGTACTACGCACTCGGTGTGATCGCCGTCGCGACCCTGCAGACCAACAGCACCGACGTGATCACCGCGCTGGTCACCCTGCCGGCCGGTGCGATCGCGCTGTTCGTGCTGCTGGTGGACGAGGTCGACGAGGCCTACGCCAACGTCTACTCGACCACGATGGCCGCGCACAACCTGGTCGGGCACCTCGACCGGCGCTGGCTCTCGGTCGCGATCGGCGCGCTGGCCACCGGTCTCGCGCTTTTCGTTGACCTGGGCAACTACACCCAGTTCCTCTACCTGATCGGCTCGGTCTTCATCCCGTTGTTCGCGGTCGCGATCGCCGACTTCTTCGTGGTCAGCAAGATGAACTGGGACGTCTCCGACACCGCCAGGTTCCGCTGGCAGCCCACGCTGGCCTGGGTCTTCGGCTTCGTCGCCTACCAGTTGGTCAACCCCGGCACGGTCAACGGCTGGTCGCCGTTCTGGCTCGAGCTCCAGCAGACCGTGTTCGGCGATCGGCCGGTACCGGGCTGGCTCGGCGCGACGTACACCTCGATCGTCGTCTCGATGGTGGCCGCGATCCTCTTCGGCCGGATCGGGCGCAAGACCGGGAAGGTCTCGATCTAGCAGCATGTACTGACAGTGACCCAGCGTGGCCGGGATACTGGCGCAATGCTGAACTCTGCACTGCGCAGCCGGGCCGAGTACGAAGAACTCGGGGTCGAGGGGCTGGCCAGTCGCACCACACCCGAACGGGATGCCGCCGTCATCACCGCCGTCGAGGAACTTCTGCAGGGCCGGGAATCCGTGCTGGACCTGTGCTGCGGCTACGGCCGGATCAGTCTGCCGCTGCGGCGGGCCGGCAAGGTCGTCCGCGGGCTGGACATCTCGCCGAACCTGGTCCGGGCCGGTCAGGCCAAGGCCCGGGAGGAAGAACTGTCGATCGACTGGGCGATCGGGTCGATGACCGACCTGCCGTACCGGTCGGACTCGTTCGACGCGGTGATCTGCCTGTGGACCGCGTTCCACGAACTGTTCGCCGAGGACGAGCAGATGTCGACGATCTGGGAGATCTCCCGGGTGCTCAAGCCGGGCGGGCTGGCCGTGATCGAGGGTCCGGTCTGGGGACCGGCGACGGCCTCGGAGATCGCCAACGGGCTGCGGCAGGGCCCGGAGCACCGGATCGTCACCACCGAGCAGTTCGGCGGCAGCAGCGTCCACTTCATCCACGACGAGGCCAGCTACGGCCGGTTGTGCTCGGCCGCCGGGATCAAGGACTACAAGGTCTACAAACGCGAATGGGGCGGCCGCCGCCGGCTGATCCTGGAAATCCACCAGCCCAGCCACGATTAGGAAAGCGGCAGGTCCCCACTCCACATTGGGGACCTGCCGCTTTCTCAGCAGCACGCTGCTTGCTCTGCAGGATAGGGGAAATCCTCTACCCGCCGGAAAACTCACCGTTTCGATTCAAGATTCAGCAAGAAGCGTTTTGCGTCCAGCCCGCCGGCATAGCCGGTGAGCGCGCCGCTCGCGCCGATCACCCGGTGGCAGGGAAGTACCACGCACAAGGGGTTCGCGCCGAGCGCCGTACCGACCGCCCGGGCCGCCTTGGGCCGGTCGATCGCGCCGGCGAGTTGTCCGTACGTCGTCGTCCGGCCATAACCGGTGTGATCCGGAAGATCGGCCAGCACAAGGCGCTGAAAAGGCGTCGCGAGCGTCAGGTCGATCTCCACTTCGAACGCTTTTCGTTGACCGGTCAGGTATTCGTCGAGCTGACGCCGTACGCCGTCCAGCGCGGCCGGCTGACGCAGTACGCGCGGGGAAATCGCCCGGGCGAGGCGGTTGGTCAGCGTCTCCTCGTCGCCGAACGAGCTCGCCACCACCCGGCCGCCCGCGGTCGCCAGCAGCAGCGTGCCGACGGGGGTGTCGTGCAGGACGTAGGAGACGTCGGCGGCGGGCAGTACCGGCGGTCGCGCGCCTCCAGCGGTCAGCCGGCTCAGCCGGCCTTCGAGGTCAGTCATGGTCCACTCCGAGTTCGGTGCGCAGGGTCGCGAGCGCATCGCTGACGAGTCGGCGCGATGCGGCGGGCGTGGTGTCCAGGGCGGCGGCCACGCCGTGGTGGTCCAGGTCGCCGACGTACTTGAGGGTGACGGCGACGCGCTGCCGTTCGGGCAGGTTTTGTACCGCGCGCCAGAGGCCCGGATCGGGGAAGTCGGCGGCCTCCGGGCCATCGACGGTGATCGGCGGCGCGTCGTCCAGCGGCGTCTGCGGTTTGCGGGCCCGGTGCAGATCGGTCGCGCAGCGAGCGGTGATGGTGAGCAGCCAGCCGCGCAGGTTCCGGGCCGAAGTGAGGTTCGGGTACGCGGCGAAGGCCTTCTCCCAGGCGCGCTGGGCGACGTCGTCACCGTCGACCGGTCCGGCCAGCGCGCGGGCGAGCCTGGCGACGTCGCGCCAGTGATCGTCCACGAGCGCCTGGAACGGCGGCAGCCTCACCATCTCCGAAATCATCACGTCAGTAGAACGCACCCACGGTCGCTGGTGTGAGGGGGCTGGGCGGCGTGCCGTATCGCCTGACGAGATTGTCTAGTTATCCAGTCTACTTTGATGAGAAGCTGACTGACATGACAAGTTGTCTGCTCACTCGCCGCCGCGTCATCGACATGATGCGCACCGCGAGCGCCACCTGTCGCTAGCACCACCGCACCACCGCCTGTCCGTACGACGGGCGACGACGCTTCCTGGCCTCGAGAGCCAGCTGCAACTTCACCCGCCCGGCCGCGGTCACCCCGAACTGGTCATGCCTGCCTGCCCGCGGCCGGTCGTCCCTGCCCCGTCCCGAGGGAGAGACATGTCCGTCCATGCGATCAACCCTGCCCTGCCTGCTCGTCCCGGCTTGAGCATCGTCCCGAATCCACCAGTGGAGCGGAGCGTCGACGCCGGCATCTTCCGCGCGGTGTTCCGCCGGCACGCGGCCGGCGTGGTGGTGATCACCGCCGACGCGGGCAACGGCCCGGTCGGCTTCACCGCGACCTCGCTGGTCTCGGTCAGCCTGTTGCCGCCGCTGGTGTCGTTCTCGATCGCCACCACCGCCTCCAGTTGGCCGACCGTGCACCGGGCCGACAGCCTGGTGATCAACTTCCTCGACGCCGGCCAGCACGAGATCGCCGGCCGGTTCGCCACCAGCGGCATCGACCGGTTCGCCGAACCGACCCGCTGGTCCCGCCTGCGGACCGGTGAACCCGTGCTGGACGAGGCGCCCAGCTACCTGCGCGCTCTCGTCGAGCATCGCTTCGCAGTGGCCGATCACCACCTCGTCGTGGCCCGGCTCGCCATCCATGCCGAACGCCGCGAGCACGAGCCGTTGCTGTACCACGACGGCCGCTACGCGACCACCGACCGGCCCTCCTGAATCCCTTGTCTGGAAGAAGCTCATGCCCAAGAAACCCTTCGTAGTACTGGCCGCGGCCGTGACCGCGCTCACCCTGCTCTCCGGCTGCGGCGGCGACGCCCAGGCCGGGGGCGGCCCCAAGCTCGCACTGGACGCGGCGCTGCCGACCGACGTACCGGACGGGACCAGGATCGTGGTCGGCGATCCGGCCACCCAGGTCGCGCTCAAGCTGTCGGGCCGGCTCGAGCAGGTCTCGAAGTACGTCCAGTTCGCCAACCTGAGCGGTGGTCCGCAGACCACCGAGGCGTTCCGCGCCAAGGCGCTCGATCTCGGCTCGGTCGCCGAGATCCCGTCGATCCACGCCACCTGGACCGGACTGCGGGTGAAGATCGTCGCCTCCAAGTTCCGCCAGGACGCGGTCGACCACCCGATCTACCAGCTGGGCGTCGCTCCCGGCGTACAGGTGCGGACGCTGGCCGACCTGCGCGGCAAGAAGATCGCCTACAGTCCCGGCCAGGCGCAGGGCGCGTTGGTGCTCAAGGCGCTGAAGAAGGCCGGGTTGACCAAGCAGGACGTCGAGTTCGTCGAGTTGCCGAGCACCGGCGACGTCTACGCGAGCGCGCTGGCCGCCAAGCAGGTGGAGGTCGCGCCGATCGGCGGCGTACAGATCAAGCGCTACCTGGCGAAGTACGGCAAGGACGGCGCCACCACGATCCGGCACGGGATCAGGGACGACGCGACTCATCTCTACGGGCCGGCCGAATCACTCGAGGACGCCGGCAAGGCGGCCGCGATCCGGGCGTACGTCGCAGCCTGGGGCGTTGCCCAGCAGTGGATCGACCAGCACCCGAAGGAGTGGATCGAGGGGTACTACGTCAAGGACCAGGGGCTCACCGAGGCCGATGGTCAGTGGCTGGTCCAGAACGCCGGGCACCCCGACATCAGTGCTGACTGGAGCGAAGCGATCAAGCGGCAGCAGGAGACGATCGAGCTGCTCGCCAAGGAGACCGGCAACAAGGTGATCCAGGCGGCCGACCTCTACGACCTGCGCTTCCAGACGGTGGCGTCCGACGCGATCAAGGCGGCGGCCAAATGACGCAGCTGGCCATTCCCGGCATCCGCGCCGACCACGGTCGCCGTGCCGTCGTCCAGCCCGTACGTCGTCGGCGCCGGCTCGGGCCGGGCCGGCAGATCAAGTTCGGCGCCGCCATCGGGCCGGTCCTGCTGCTGATCAGCTGGTCGATCGGCTCGGCGACCGGCCTGCTCGACCCGCGCATCCTGTCGGCGCCGTGGACGGTCGTCACCACCACCGGCGACCTGATCGCCGACGGCAGGCTGCAGTCCAACCTGCTGACCTCGGCCCAGCGCGCTCTCGCAGGCCTCGGCCTCGGCATCCTGCTCGGCACGGTCCTGGCCCTGCTCTCGGGGCTGAGCCGCGTCGGCGAGGCGATCCTCGACGGCCCGATCCAGATCAAGCGCGCGATTCCGTCGCTCGCGCTGCTGCCACTGCTGATCCTCTGGCTCGGGATCGGCGAGACGATGAAGGTGGTCACGATCACGCTCGGCGTCTTCGTGCCGATCTACATCCACACCCACAACGGGCTGCGCACGATCGACAGCCGGTACGTCGAACTCGCCGAGACCGTCGGCCTGTCCCGCTGGCACTTCATCCGCCGGGTGGTCCTGCCCGGCGCGCTGCCGGGCTTCCTGCTCGGCCTGCGCTTCGCGGTGACCGGCGCCTGGCTGGCGCTCGTGGTGGTCGAGCAGATCAACTCCACCAGCGGGATCGGCTACATGATGGAGCTGGCCCGCACCTACGGCCAGACCGACATCATCATCGTCGGCCTGGTTCTCTACGGCGCGCTCGGCCTGCTGTCCGACGGAGCCGTCCGGCTGGTCCAGAGGAAGGCACTGTCATGGCGACGCACACTGGCGGACTGACCCTGAAGCAGGCCGTCGAGGTTCGCGGCCTGACTCGCCGCTACGACGACCGAGTGGTCCTCGATGATCTCGACCTGAGTATCGAACCCGGCGAATTTGTTGCCCTGCTAGGGAAAAGTGGCTCCGGCAAGAGCACTCTGCTCCGCGCTCTGGCCGGATTGGACTACGACGTCGAGGGCTCCGGCGAACTCGTCGTACCGGAGAACGTGTCGGTGGTCTTCCAGGACTCCCGTTTGTTGCCTTGGGCCCGGGTTTTGGAGAATGTCCTGCTGGGGCTGAAGAACGCCGGCGAGCGCGGTCGGCAGAGTCTCGCCGAGGTGGGGCTGGCGGGTCGCGAGCAGGCCTGGCCGAACGAGTTGTCCGGTGGCGAGCAGCAACGGGTCGCGCTGGCCAGATCCCTGGTGCGCGAACCGGCTCTGTTGCTGGCCGACGAACCGTTCGGAGCGCTGGATGCGCTGACCCGGTTGAAGATGCACGTCCTGCTGCGGAAGCTCTGCGCCGCGCACCAGCCCGCCGTCCTGCTGGTCACTCACGACGTCGACGAGTCCATCGTGCTTGCCGACCGGGTGATCGTGCTCGACGAAGGCCGGATCGTCGCCGAACAGACGATCGAGCTCGACCAGCCCCGCAGTCCCGCCGACCCGGGCTTCGCCGCGGTCCGGACCGAACTTCTCGATGCCTTGGGAGTATCACTGTGAGCCGCCAGTTGCACCTGAACGCCTTCCTGATGAGCACCGGACACCACGAAGCTTCCTGGCGCCTGCCGGAGAGCAATCCCGTCGCGAACACCGACGTGGCGCACTACCAAAACCTGGCGCGGATCGCGGAGCGCGGCAGGTTCGACTCGATCTTCTTCGCGGACTCACCGCAGCTGATCGGCGACGTGGGGCGCCGTCCGGCCGGTTCGCTGGAGCCGACCGTGCTGCTCACCGCGATCGCGGCGGCGACGTCGCGGATCGGGCTGATCGCGACCGCCAGTACGACGTACAACGATCCCTACAACCTGGCCCGCCGGTTCGCCAGCGTCGACCACGTGAGCGGCGGGCGCGCGGGCTGGAACGTGGTCACCACCGCGGGCCCGGACGCGGCGAAGAACTTCAACCTGGCCGACCAGCCCACGCACGCGGAGCGGTACGACCGGGCGGCGGAGTTCCTCGAGGTCGCCTACCAGCTGTGGGACTCATGGGAGGACGACGCGACCATTGCCGACAAGGAGTCCGGCGTCTGGGGTGACGACTCCAAGGTCAGGCCGATCGAGCACGTCGGGCGGCATTTCCAGGTGCACGGACCGCTCAACCTGCCGCGGTCACCGCAGGGTCATCCACTGATCGTGCAGGCCGGCTCGTCCGAGGACGGCAAGGGGCTGGCCGCGCGGTACGCCGAAGCTGTCTTCACCGCCCAGCAGACCCTCGAGGACGCACAGGCCTTCTACGCCGACCTGAAGGCCCGCACCGCCGCGCTCGGTCGCGACCCTTCGGCGATCAAGATCCTACCCGGCATCGTCCCGGTGATCGGCGGCACCGAGGAGGAGGCGCTGCGGCTGGAACGCGAGCTCGACGACCTGATCAAGCCCGAGTACGCCCGCCGGCAACTCGCCAAGACACTCCGCGTCGCGCCCGAGGACCTCCCGCTGGACCAGCAACTTCCCGCGGAGCTCCCCGCCGAGGACGAGATCGAGGGCGCCAAGAGCCGCTACACCCTGATCGTCACCCTCGCCCGCCGCGAAAAACTCACCGTTCGCCAGCTGATCGGCCGCCTGGGCGGCGGCCGCGGTCACCGAACCTTCAGCGGCACTCCTGAGCAGGTCGCCGACGCGATCCAGGACTGGTTCGACGCCGGCGCGGCAGACGGCTTCAACATCATGCCCGCCGTCCTCCCCTCCGGCCTGCAGGTCTTCGCCGACCAGGTAGTCCCGATCCTTCAGCAACGTGGCCTGTTCCGCACCGACTACACCGGCACCACCCTCCGAGACCACTACGGCCTACCCCGCCCACCCGGCCGCACCCGCTCCCTCCAGCAAGCCGCCGGTTAACCATTGGCCTGCCGCGCTTCCTGGACGGCAACATGGCAGGCATGTCTCTGCCTGCCCCGACCCTGACCACGGCCCGCCTGCGTCTGCGTCCAATCGAGGACGCAGACGCGGATGGGCTACTGCTACGCCACCGCCTCGTGGGGCCACGGCTACGGCACGGAAGCCGCGAGAGCCCTGCTGCAGTGGACCTTTGCCACGCTGGACCTGAATCGGGTCCAGGCCGAGGCCGACACCCGGAACGCGGCCTCGGCCCGCATCCTGGAGAAGCTCGGATTCGTCCGGGAAGGGACGTTGCGGGAGGACTGCATCGTGAACGGCGAGGTTTCGGACTCGTGGGTCTACGGCCTGCTCAGCCGCGACTGGCAGCGAAACGAAGGAGCGAGCGAGCAGCGGCTACGCGGGGGAACTAACTGACGCGGACCACGAGCTTCCCGACCGCTTCGCCGTCTTCCATGATGCGGTGGGCCTCGGCGATCTCGTCCAGCGCGAACACCCGGTCGATCCGGACCGGGAGTTTGCCTGCGGCAACCAAATCGACGTAGCGCTGGAAGGCTTCGGTGGGGAGGTCGCTGCGTTCGCCGCTGTAGGCGGTCAGGCGGACGCCGTTGGGCAGGTAGCCGATCGGGTAGAAGTCCGGGATGGTCCAGGCGTCGCTGAGCATGCCGGTGAAGCAGACGGTTCCTTGCACGGCCGTGGCCTTCAAGGTGTCGGGGAGCACGTTGGTGCCGACCAGTTCCAGCGCCGCGTCGACGCCGGCCGGGACGATCTCCCGCACCTGGGCGGCAATGTTGCCGTCGTCAACCAATGGGTGGTCGACGCCCAGGTCGCGCAGCAGGTCGAGGCGCTTCGGGTTGCGGGTGGTGGAGAAGACGGTCAGGCCCTGCTCCTTGGCCAGGACCGCGGCGGCGACTCCGACGGACGACGTACCGCCGCGGATCAGGATGCTCTGCCCTGGCCGGATGCCCAGGCCGGTGTGCAGTGAACCGTGGGCTGTCTGCAACATCTCCGGCAGGGCGCCGAGCGTGGCCCAGTCGAGGTCGGTCGTCACCGGGACGACAGAAGCAGCCGGTACGACGGTGTACTCCGCGTACCCGCCGTCGTAGCTGCGGCCCATCCCGCCCATCATCGCGACCACCTGCCGGCCGGGCTCGAACTCGCCACCCGGGGCGAGGTCCACCGTGCCGGTCGCCTCGATGCCCGGGATGATCGGGAAAGTGGCGTCGGAGGCCATCCCCGCGCGGAGGTGGTACTCGGACCGGTTCAGGCCGAACGCCTCGACCTTGATCCTGATCCAGCCCTCGCGGGGCTCCGGCCGCTCGACGGTGCTGACCGTCAGCGATTCCGGCGGCCCCGGTTGTTTCAGCACGACTGCTCGCATCCGCGTCACCGGCTCAGTGTGACTCACCCCGGCCACAGGTCCGGGATCGCCGACCGCAGGGTGAAACCGGCGGTCCTTCTCGACGGCTTTCGCTGCATTGTCCGAGTACGGTTGCGGGAAAGGCGAGATTCGGTTGATCAAATTCTCCAATCGTCCAAAAAATCGTTCACCGAGGCCTCAGGACCGGATTCCCGCGCGTAATCGTTGCCCGACCGGTGGGCGCGCCTGCGCGAGTGCGTCCCGAGACGGCATGCCAGAGTTGTCGTCATGGCGAAACGCCCCAGCGTGGTGGCCCACCGTGGCTCCAGCGAAGTGAGTCCCGAGCACACGCTGGCGGCGTACCGCCGGGCCGTCGAGGCCGGAGCGGACGGGCTGGAGTGTGACATCAGGCTGACCGCGGACGGGCATCTGGTCTGTGTGCACGACCGCCGGATCGACCGCACCTCCAACGGGCGCGGTGTGCTGTCCACGATGAGCCTGGAGGAGCTGGACGGCTTCGACTGGGGATCGTGGAAGAACCCGTGGGCGGAGCTCGACGAGGAGGCCGAGCTGCCGGACCCGGACCTGACCAAGGTGCTCACGCTGGAGCGGCTGCTGGAGACGGTTCACGACGCCGGCCGGCCGCTCGAGCTGGCGATCGAGACCAAACACCCCACCCGGTACGCCGGACTGGTGGAGCGCCGGCTGATCGAGATGCTCGACCGCTTCGGCTGGGCGCATCCGCGGATCGGCTCGGAGTCCCCGGTGCGGGTGATGAGCTTCTCCTGGCTCTCCCTGCGCCGGATGCGCGTTCTGGCGCCGGGCCTGCGCACGGTGCTGCTGATGGACCGGGTGCCGCTGCGTTTCCGCGACGGCTCGCTGCCGACCGGGGTCTCGTACGCCGGTCCGAGCCTGGAGATCGTCACCGCCCACCCGGAGTACGTCGATCGCGCCCACAAGCACGGCCACCAGGTGCATGTCTGGACCGTCAACACCGAGCAGGACGTCCGGCACTGCCAGAGCATCGGCGTGGACGCGTTGATCAGCGACCGCCCCGAGCTGGCCATCCAGACGCTCGCGAGTCCGCTGCCCACCTCGCCCGCGCTGCCGATTCAGCCGCAGCGCCGCAAGTTGCACCTGCCGCTGCGCCGGTCCTCACCGCCGCAATGAGCCGCTCGTTCGAGCGGCGTCCCTGGAACGCGGAGCGTTAGTGAACTGCGTCTCACTTTGGTCGATCTGTGTGACGAAGTGAATGCAAGCGGTGATTAGGACGTTCGATTCCGTCGATTTCGTCTCGAAAGTTCCGTCAATCGTGTGATCTTCGGCGTCGCTGTGTAACGGAATACCTGCAAGGGTTTTCATGGCCCCGATCGGGGGCAGAAGTGGGAGTGTTGTTCCGACCTGAGGAGACCTGGTTGTCCTCTGCGACCCTGCCCGCCGACGTCAGCGTTGTGGACGTCGTACTGCCGCACGAAGTGTCCGCCGTGGCGGACGCCCGCCGCCGTCTGGCCGGCTACCTCAAGCGGCACCGGGTCGCCGCCAACGTGAGTGACGACGCTCAACTGGTCCTGTCGGAGCTGCTCTCCAACGCGATCCGGTACGCGCCGGCCCTGCCCGGTGGCGAGGTCCGGGCCGCCTGGTGGATCGACAAGGCCGGCATCCACCTGGAGGTCGTCGACGGCTGCGGCGACACCGAGCCGCAGCGGATCACCGGCGCCCATCCCGAATCCGTCGGCGGCCGTGGTCTGGCCATCGTCGACATGCTCACCGCAGAGTGGGGCGTCCGGACCGTCAGCCACCGCCGGACCGTGTACGCCGTCGTACCGCGCTGACGCGGGTAGGTGACCGGCGGCCGGATGCTGCCAGACTGCGGGGTATGGGAAAGAAGTCGCGCAACCGCGCCAAGAACACCACGACCGTCACGCTGGATCCGGCCGACCTGACCGACGTCGGCCCGCGCGAGCCCTGCCCGTGCGGATCGGGGAAGCGGTTCAAGCAGTGCCACGGCCGTGAGCAGGCGCAGGCGGCGGACAGTTTCGTGGTCCGCCCGTTCGAGGGCCTGCCGTCCGAGTGCGACCTGATCGCCTTCCGTGAGATCGTCCCGGCCGGTACGGCGGAGCTGACGCTGGCCGGCGAGCACCAGGGCAAGAAGGTCAACCTGGTCACCCTGCTGCCGATGGCGATGCCCGGCCTGGTGCGTGACGACGAGACGATCTGGATCGGCCTGCAGACGCATGCCTCCTCCGGCGACCCGAGCCGCGACGTCGCGCACGCCATCACCGCGGCGCTGAAAACCGAGCCGGGCAACCCGATCCAGCTCGGCGACCTGCTCAAGGACGGACCGCGACTGCAGGACCTGGTCGACGCCGGCGAGCCGATCACCGTGAAGGTGCACGACGGTTTCGACTACTGGGTCGGCGAGAACGTCGAAGACCCGACCGGTGAGGTGGCGGCCGGACTGGAGCGCGCGAACGCGGCGGCTGCTCCGACCGTCCGGCTGGAGTCGGTCGAGGCGGCGTACTGGACCCAGATCGGCGACCGTCGCTACCTGCGCTGGGTGCTGCCGCACGCCGAGGACACGCTGCTCGACGCGCTGGCCCGGCTGCACGCGGCCGGCTCGTCCTCGCTGACCGAGGGCAGCCGCCTGATCGGCTCGTTCCGTGCGCTCGGCGTGCTCGCGCCGGTGTGGGAGCTCCCGGCCGACGCCGAGGCCGCCGACCTGGAGAAGCCGGCTGCCGAGTTCGCGGTCGCGCTCGACCAGGCGCTGGCCACCGAGGCCGCGCTGACCACCGAAGAGCGGGCCGCCCGCGCCGGTCTGGCCAGCCGGCAGCTGACGATCCGCTAGGACAGCAAAAGCCCCCGCACTCGAGGAGTGCGGGGGCCTTTTCACGTGGACGGCCCAAGTCCTGCTGACGGGGGAGCAACAGGGCCTGGGCCTAGGCACGAAGAATACTCATAACCGGCCCTGCCGACAACCCCCGATTTCGCTCGGCGCGTCGGGCCGGGTAGTTGCTTCGTCAGCCACCTTCGCGGGTGCGGCATCGCTGCCACATTCAGGCCTCGGTCAGGCGGTCGTCAGCGGATCCCGCAGGACCGGGCACGACATGCAACGGGGGCCGCCGCGACCGGAACCGAGCTCGGAACCGGAGATCCGGATGACCTCGATCCCGGACTCCTCCAGCCGCTGGTTGGTCTCCTCGGTGCGCTCGTAGGCGATGCAGACCCGCGGAGCCAGCGCGAGGGTGTTGTTGCCGTCGTCCCACTGCTCGCGCTCGGCGGTGACCGGGTCCAGGCCGGTGTCGATCCGGCGCAACGTGTCGATGCCGAGCGCCTTGGCCGCGGCCACCAGGAACGGCTCGGACTCCGCGACATGCAGCTCGTCGCCCTCGGCGGTGACGGCCAGCGCGCGCATCTCCTCGGCCATGTTCGGATACATCAGTACGGCATCCACGTCGACCATCGTGCAGACCGTGTCGAGGTGCATCGTGGCGCGCTGCTGCGCGATCGGTACGGCCAGCACCGTGTGCGCCAGCCCCTTCGCGAACACCCGCCGGGCCAGTCGCTCGACGCCGGCCGGCGTGGTCCGCTCGCCGACTCCCACAGCCAGTACGCCGGGCCCGAGGGCGAGCACGTCGCCGCCTTCGACGTGTTCCAGGCTGTGGTCGTAGACCTTCTCCGCCCCGGCGAAACGGGGGTGAAAGGTGTAGATCAGCTCGGTCAGCTGCGACTCGCGGACCCGGGCCGGCATCGCCAGCGAGGTGACGGCGACGTGGTCACGGATCCACAGGCTCGAGTCGCGGGTGAACAGCAGGTTCGGCAGCGGATCGATCAGGAAGTCCTCGTGCGCGAGTAGGGAGGTGACCAGACCGCCGGCCCGCACCTCGTCGTTCCGCACGCCGGCCATCAGGGCCTCGGCCAGCTCCTGCGGGTCGAGCGCGGTCAGTGCGGTCTGGAGGTAGTCGCGCAGGGTGTCGCCGAGCCGGAGGTCCTCGGTCGCGCCGGCCACCGCCTCGGCGCGGGCGGCCGGATCACCGAGCGCCTGGGCGAGCAGTTCGTGCAGGTAGAGCACCTCGACGTCGCGGTCCCGGAGCACCTGCGCGAAGGCGTCGTGCTCCTCCTGCGCGCGGCCGACCCAGGGAAGGCCGTCGAAGAGCAGCTTGTCGTTGTTGCGCGGGGTGAGTCGGCGGAGCTCGTTGCCCGGCCGGTGAAGCATCACCGTCCGCAGTGGCCCGACCTCGCTGTCGACGCCGTACGCCTCAGTCATCTGCGTGCCCTCTCGTCCGGATCCGGTTTCCACCAAGCTACGGCAGCCCTGGCGTCGGTGCCGGAGGCTGCTGTGATTCTGTCTGATTGTCCGACAATCTTGGCAGAACTCCAACTCGGTCGCGCGGCCGGCCCAATCCGCCGAAAGAACGAGATATCCACAGAGCCCGGGGACGGAGGCGGGGGATCGGCCGCCGAACAACTAGGCTGCGGTGCTGTGTCCGGTACTGATCTGCCTCCCGTCGAGCCCGCTCAGGGCTCCGTCGCGTGCGTGATCCCGGCCAAGGACGAGGCCGAGCGGATCGTCGCCACGGTCGACGCGGTGCGCAAGATCACCGGCGTGGACCTGGTCGTGGTCGTCGACGACGGCTCGACCGACGGCACCGCCGAGGTCGCCGAGCGGGCCGGCGCGGTCGTCGTCCGGCATCCGCGCAACCGCGGCAAGGCGGCGGCGATGGAGACCGGAGCGGCTGCGGTCGCGGAGCGCGATGGCGCGCGAGCGAGGCACCTGCTGTTCCTGGACGCCGACCTGGCCGACTCCGCCGCGGGCGCCGAGCCGTTGATCGAGCCGGTCCTGGCGGGTCGCGCCGACATGACCATCGGAACGCTGCCGGCTCAGGTCCGGCCGGACGGTAGCAAGGCCGGCGGCCACGGTTTCGTCGTCCGGCTGGCTCGGGCCGGAATCGAGCAGGCCACCGGCTGGGCGCCGGAGCAGCCGCTGTCCGGGCAGCGCTGCCTGACCCGAGTTGCCTTCGAGGCCGCGCTCCCGCTGGCCCGGGGTTTCGGCGTCGAGGCCGCGCTGAGCATCGACCTCGGCCGCAAGGGTTTCCGCATCGTCGAGGTCCCGATCGACGTCCGGCACCGGGCGACCGGCACCGACTGGCGGGGGCAGTTGCATCGCGGCCGCCAGTTCCTGCACGTCCGCCGGGCGCTCGCGGCGCGCAGCGCGTTGCCGGCTCGCGGCGGCAGGCCGGCGCGATGAGTACCGACAAGACGAGCAGCGCCGGGACGGGCGATGTTGAGGTGGTCGCGGGTTCGCCGACGGCCGATCGGGACGGCAAGCGGGCGGTCGGGCTCTACCTGGCTTCCACCGCCCTGATGGTCGCCGCCGGGCTGCTCGGGCCGTCCGTGGTGGTTCTCACGCTGACCAACCGGCACGCCTGGCTGCCGTCGTACTGGTTCGACGCGAAGCCGAACGACTGGCTCGTGACGATGATGATCTACGTCGCGATCCTGCTCGGTGGCTACGGCGTCTTCCTGGCCGCCCGGGCGATCAAGAACGGCTGGGCCCCGCGGGTCCAGCGATTAGTTGCCCTAGGCATCGGTACGACGGCCGCCGTCACGCTGGTGCCGCCGATGGCGTCCGGCGACGTGCTGATCTACGCGGCGTACGGGCGGATCATGTCGCTCGGCGGCAACCCGTACACGACCGCCCCGGCCGACACCATCCGGCTCGGCTACGACCCGGTGATCGCGGCGACCGAGCGGCCGTGGCAGGGCGCGAAGAGCGTCTACGGCCCGATCGCGACCTGGATCCAGTGGTTCTCGTCCTGGGTCGGCGGCGACTCGATGCAGCTCACCGTCTGGATGCTGCAGCTGTCCGTCGCGGTCAGCCTGATCGTCTCCGGACTTCTGCTGATGAAGCTGGTCGGCCCCGACCTGGTCGCCCGCCGCCGGGTCGCGATGCTGGCCCTCGGCAACCCGCTGCTGCTGTGGACCGTGCTGGCCGGCGCGCACAACGACTCGATCGCGGTGATGTTCGCGATCATCGCGCTGGTGCTGTTCCGCCGGCATCTGTTCTGGGCCGGCGTCATGCTCGGCGTCGCGGGCTGCACGAAACTCTCGATCGGTCTGGTCGGCGTCGCGATGCTCTGGTCGCTGCGCGCCGACCGGCGCAAGGCGATCACCTTCTGCCTCGGCGCCGGCGTCGCGATGGTCGGCCTGTACGCCGTGGTCGGCGTGCAGGCGCTGCAACAGGCCCGGTCGAACAGCGCGTACATCTCCACCGGTACGCCGCACAAGGTGCTGCTGAGCTTCTTCACCCTCTTCCTGCCCAACGGCCTGGTCCGCACCGTGATCGCGATCGCCGCCTGGGCCGGGCTGATCGTGGTGGCGATCCTGCTGTCCCAGGTGTTCCCGAAGTCGCTCGTCCCCCGGACCCATCCGGACGACCACACGCCCGAGGCGATCCGCTACACCGCGATCTACGGGATCGCCTGGATCGTCACCGCGATGTACTCGCTGCCCTGGTACGACGTGATCGCCTGGGTCGCGCTGGCGGCGGTGGCCGCGTCGAAGGTGGACAAGTGGATGGTCATCCGGACCACCATGATCGCGATCGCCTACGTTCCCGGCCGGGATCCGAACGCGCGGCAGGTCGCGCCGTTCCTGTCGGACTCGCTGGAGTGGTTCAGCACCCGGCTGCGGGACACGATCTGCCCCGCGATCGAGCTCGCCGTACTGGTCGGGCTGATCGTCTGGGCCCGGCGCAACGGCGCGCAGTGGTGGCCGTACGACTGGCCCCGGCGCAAGGCCGAGCCGAAGACCGAGAAGACCGTCTAGTCTCTGCGGATGCAGAAGCTAGTGGGAGCCGGCGAGTTCCAGCGGGCCGAGCCGAATCATTTCGCGGAGCAGTTGAGGACCGAGTCGTTGTCGGTGGGGACCTACTCGATTCCCGCGGGCGGCGTCGACGACCAGGCGCCGCATCACGAGGACGAGATCTACGTCGTCACCGCCGGCCGGGCCACCATCGTGACGCCCGGCGGCACCGAACCGATCGGGCCGGGTGACGTGC
Organism: Kribbella sp. CA-293567; assembly: GCF_027627575.1. NCBI lineage: Bacteria > Bacillati > Actinomycetota > Actinomycetes > Propionibacteriales > Kribbellaceae > Kribbella > Kribbella sp. CA-293567. Next base: position 88,310 of record NZ_CP114065.1, on the reverse strand, counting down.
TCTTCGTACCGGCGGAGGAAGAACACCGCTTCACCGAGGTCACCGAGGACCTGGCGCTGCTGGTGTTCTTCGCCCCGCCGTACTCCGGCCGCTGACGGCGCCGCGGATGGCGCCGCGCGTGTCACCGGCCCGGCGTGGCTAGCTCCAGAGGTCGTGACCGGCCGCGATCGCCTTGGCGAGGACGGTCTTGATCGGCTTGCGCAGGACCGCGGCGGCCGCGGCGACGTCGTCGTACTCGGGCTGGACGTTGACCACCTGACCGCCGTACCGGGCGATCTTGACGTGGATGCGCTGCCCGTCGACCTCGACGCTCGCGAATTCACGGTCGGCCGCGTGCTTGCGGACCTGCGACTCGCGCAGACCGATCGCGGAGGTCTCCGACAGGATCACCGAGCGGACCTCCTCGGCGTTCGCGCCGCCGACCAGCACCGACAGGGTGTGCGCCGGGCGACCCTTCTTCATCAGGATCGGGGTCAGCCAGGCGTCGGCCGCGCCGGCCTCCATCAGCCGGGCCAGGACCTGCGGCCAGATCCGCGGGTCGAGGTCGTCGACGTTGGTCTCGTAGACGAGTTCGCTGGCCGGCCGGTCGAGTGCGTCACCGACGATCACGCGGACGATGTTCGGTACCTCGACCGGGTCGCGGCCGCCCGCGCCGACCCCGGTCTGCTGGATCCGCATCGGCGGCAGCAGCCCGTAGTCGTCCGCCAGGGAGGCCAGCAGTGCCGCGCCGGTCGGCGTCGTCATCTCGTACGGCGCTGTGCCGCCGACCACGGGCGCGTCGGCCTCGGACAGCAGCGCGAGCACCGCGGGACCGGGCACCGGAATGCCTCCGTGCTGTCCCCGCACCTGCCGCCCACCACCGAGCGCGATGGTCGAGACGATGACGCGATCGAGCTCCAACGCCACCGAAGCGGCAGCCACCCCGACGATGTCCGCGATCGCGTCCAGCGCCCCGACCTCGTGGAAGTGCACGTCGTCGGGCTCGACGCCATGAGCCTGTCCCTCCGCCCTGGCCAGCCGGGCGAAGGTGTCCAACGCCCGGTCGCGTACGGCGTCAGCCAGTCCCGCGGCCTCGATCAGCCGCCGGACTTCCGCCCAGGTCCGGGTATGCCCACCACTCGCGGCGTCCTCACCATGCCCATGCCCATGGCCGTGCCCAACCCCATCGCCCTCAGCCCCGCCATGCTCGTGCGCTGCTCCGCCGTGCCCAGCCCCGCCGTGCTCATGCCCAGCCCCGCCGTGCGCAGCCCCGCCAACCGCCTGCGCGACTCCGCCTTCCTTCCCCGACGCGGAACCGTCCGGGAAGTTCTCCGGATGCAACTCCCCGGCGACTCTGACCGACGCTTTGGTAGCAGCGATCTGGTGCCGGCTGGTCTGCTCGACCGTGACCGACAGCGACGGATCCACCGCGGCGACCGCCGCGTTGACGACTTCCAGATCAGCTCCGGCCGACAGGAAAGCTCCAAGCAGCATGTCGCCGGAGGCACCGGCCGCGCAGTCGATCCAGGCGACTCTCACTGCGACTTCACCTCCGCCGGCGCCGCGCGTCGCGCCACCCGAGCAGCGAACACCCCGGCCCCGAACCCGTTGTCGATGTTCACCACGGTCACCCCGGGCGCGCAGGAGTTCAGCATCCCCAGCAGCGCCGCCACCCCACCGAACGAGGCGCCGTACCCGACAGAGGTCGGTACGGCGACCAGCGGCACTCCGACGAGTCCGCCCACGACGCTCGGCAACGCGCCTTCCATCCCGGCGACCACGATCAGGCAGTCCGCGGCGTTCAGACGCTCCCGCACGCTCATGATGCGATGCAGCCCCGCCACCCCGACATCGGTGATCAGATCGACGTTCGCCCCGAACACACCGACCGTCGTGGCTGCTTCAGCGGCCACCGGCGCATCCGAAGTACCGGCTGCTACGACCGCCACCGTGCCACGCAGTACCGGGGCAGCCCCGAGCACCGCAGTACGGCCTACCGGGTCGACTATTGCCTGCGGCAGGGCTGCGGAGACGACAGCCTGCGCCTCCTCGCTCAGGCGAGTCGCCAGTACGGCGTGACCCGGGTGGGTCTCGTGCAGGGTCTGCAGCAGCCCGACGATCTGCTCCGGCGTCTTCCCGGCGCCGTAGACCACCTCGGCATCCCCTGTGCGCTCCAGGCGATCCGTGTCGAGGCGTGCGTAGCCGAGGTCATGCACTCCGGGCAGTGGGCCGCCGTCCGGGCTTGAATCAGGCAAATGAGTCACCCCGCGAATCTACGTGGCCCAGCAGCAAACACCCGATTCGGACCCTACCGAGCCCTCGTACCGACACTCAGCGCATGCACTTGACCACGCAGCCATTAGGCTGCGGTGCGTGTCTTCGACGTTAGCCGGTGCTTTCGGGATCGCCGCTCTGTTCGTGGCGGTGCTCGCCCTCGTGTTCGCCATCCAGGCGCTGAGGGCGCAGTCCGGCGTGCCGAAGCCCGCGGCGAAACTCCCAGCCGCCCCGCAACCGCAGCCCCAGGTCCAGTCGGCGCCCCAGCCCGAGGCCAAGCCGGGCACGGTCAAATCGGAGCTCCGGCGGCTGAGCAAGGAGCTCGAGGACGCCCGCAGCGAGCTTCGCGACACCCTCCAGCACCTGGCCGTCGTGCGGTACGACGCCTACGGCGACATGGGCGGTCGGCTCTCCTGGTCGATGGCGCTGCTCGACGACAACGGCGACGGCGTCGTGCTCACCTCGATCAACAGCCGCAACGACGCCCGCTCCTACGCGAAGGAAGTCAAGTCCTTCGAGAGCGAGTCGAAGCTGTCCCCGGAAGAGGGCGAAGCCCTCGAAACCCTCCGCAAAGAGGCTGCCCAACCCCGCCACACCCCCGGTCAGTCCTGACCGAGGCCGTCCGCCGGGTCAGCGGCGCTTGGGGACCCGGACCACCAGCGAGCCGGGCTCGACCTCGGCGGTGAGCGTCCGGCCGGGGCCGATGCCGTCGCCGTCGAGCTGCCGCTGGACGTCGGCCGTCGCCACGACCTCCACCTTGCGGCCGGTGAAGCGCTCCAGATACATCTCCGTGCGTTTGGTCCGCGTCATCACCCGCCAGAACACCAGTGGCCACTGGGTCACCCGGCGAGGAGCGATCACGACGACGTCGATCAGACCGTCGTCGGGGCGGGCGTCCGGGAGCAGCGGGATGTTCGCCTGCAGCATGCCGACGTTGCCGATCACCACGGTGCGGACCCGGCGCTCGACCTGCTCGTCGTCGTCCAGCGTGATCCTGACCCTCACCGACGGGTGGTTGATGTTCTTGGCCGCCGAGACCAGGTACGCCGTCCAGCCGAGCTGCGCCTTGAGGATCGGTGGCGCCCCGGTGATGATCGCCGCGTCCAGCCCGAGCCCCGCCATCACCGCGAAGCGATCGGTGTCGAGCCCGTCACCGGAGACCTTGACCAGGTCGATCCGCCGGTCGCGACCGTCCAGGATGCGCTCCAGCGCGTCGTCCAGATCGAGCGGGATGTGCAGGTTGCGGGCCAGCAGGTTGCCGGTACCGGCCGGGATCACGCCGACCGGGATACCGGTGTTGGCCAGCGCGGCGCAGACCACCCGGACCGTGCCGTCACCGCCCGCGACCAGCACCAGGTCCGACTCGTTCTCGATCGCGCGCTTGGCCATCGTGTTCCCGGCGTCGTCCTGGCGGGTCTCCAGCCAGAGCGGATCGTCGAAGCCGCGGACGGCCAGCGCGCGGGTCACCTTGCGCCGGAACGCCACCCCGTCGCCCACCTTGATCGGGTTGACGATCACCGCCGCGCGAGGCGGCACCGAGGACGCGCTGTGCTCGTCCGCCGCAGTACGCCGCCGCCGGCGCCGCAGCCCCGGCCGCAGCCCGAACCCGATCGACGTCGCGGTCAGGATCGCCAGTCCCAGTGCCCAGCCACCGAGTACGTCGGACACCCAGTGCGCGTTGAGCAGCACCCGGTCGATCGACGCGATCAGGACCACCGCGATCGTCGGCAGGGTCACCAGCAGCCGGAAACGGCGTCGCCAGCCACGGACCGACGGCAGCACCACACCCAGAGCGCCGGCCATCACGAACGCGGCCGTGGCATGCCCGGAAACATAGGACCAGCCGCCGGTCTCGACCAGTACCTGAGCGGGCCGGGACCGGTCGAAGATATGCAGTACCGCCTGCACCAGCCCGAGCTCGGCGCCCGCGGAGACGATCAGCCAGACGGTCAGCAGCCGGGCCCGCCGGTGCCAGAGGTAGGCGGCGACGACCAGGATGACGGCCCGCGAGGTCCAGGGCAGGATCACCGCGCCCGTCACCTGCCAGACGTCGACCATGCTCGGGTGCGCCGCCCCGTACGCCGCCACCCGGGACGCCACCGACTCGTCCCAGCGGCGCAGCGGCGGCCAGCCCCCGAAGACCAGCAGGGTCACCACGGTGAACGGCAGCACCCCCAGCACGACCGTCAGCGCCCGGCCGACGTGAGTGGGTGGGTGATGGTTCATGCCGCCTGATCTCCCCCTCGCAAAGATCGCTGCTGATCCGCTGGTGCCAGCTCATCATCCCGAATAGACTTCGCCGTCGCTGACACGCCCCGATACCCTGCAGGTGTGATCGATGCCAAATTGCTCCGTGAGACCCCCGATGTCGTCCGTGCGTCCCTGACCAAGCGCGGCGAGAGTACCGACCTGGTCGACCAGGTGCTGGCGGCCGACGGTGATCGCCGATCGTCCATCGCGGCGTTCGAGTCGCTGCGGGCGGAGCAGAAGGGCCTCGGCAAGCAGGTCGCGCAGGCCAAGGGCGACGAGCGCACCGCGCTGCTCGAGCGCACCAAGGCGCTGGCCGCCGAGGTGAAGGCCAACGAGGCCGCCGCCACCGAGACCGAGGCGCGCTTCGACGAACTGGCCGGCAAGCTGCCGAACCTGGTCTCCGACCAGGCTCCGGTCGGCGGCGAGAAGGACTTCGTCGTGCTGGAGGAGATCGGCAAGCCGCGCGACTTCGCCGCCGAGGGCTTCGAGCCCCGGGACCACCTCGAGCTGGGCGAGCTGCTCGGCGCGATCGACATGGAGCGCGGCGCGAAGGTGTCCGGCGCCCGGTTCTACTTCCTCAAGGGCGTCGGCGCGCTGCTCCAGCTCGGCATGCTCCAGCTGGCCATCGCCCAGGCGGTCGAGAACGGCTTCACCCCGATGATCACGCCGACCCTGGTCAAGCCCGAGGTGATGGGCGGCACCGGCTACCTGAACGCCCATGACGACGTCTACCGGCTGGAGGAGCCCGAGCTCTACCTGGTCGGTACGTCGGAGGTGCCGCTGGCCGGCTACCACATGGACGAGATCATCGACGTCTCCGCCGGACCCGTCCGGTACGCCGGCTGGTCGTCCTGCTACCGCCGCGAGGCCGGGTCCTACGGGAAGGACACCCGTGGGATCATTCGCGTCCACCAGTTCGACAAGGTGGAGATGTTCTCCTACTGCAACCTGGAGGACGCCGCCGCGGAGCACCAGCGGCTGCTCGGCTGGGAGAAGGAGATGCTGGACAAGATGGAGCTGGCCTACCGGGTGATCGACACCGCCACCGGTGACCTGGGCGCCTCGGCGTACCGGAAGTTCGACTGCGAGGCCTGGGTGCCGACCCAGGGCGCGTACCGCGAACTCACCTCGACGTCGAACTGCACCGACTTCCAGGCCCGCCGGCTGAACATCCGGCACCGCGACGCCGACGGCCGGCCGCGCCCGGTCGCGACGCTGAACGGCACGCTGGCCACCACCCGCTGGCTGGTCGCCATCCTGGAGACCCACCAGCTGGCCGACGGTTCGGTCCGGGTGCCGGCGGCGCTCCGCCCGTACGTCGGCGGCCGCGAGATCCTCGAGCCGGTGGGCAGATGACCCAGGGCTGGCGGCCGGCGGCCGTTGCCCTCGACATCGACGGAACACTGATCGACCACGACGAGCGGGTCTCGCCCGCCGTGGTGGACGCGGTTCGCCGCGCCGCCGCTCAGGTGCCGATCATCCTGTGCACCGGCAGGTCCTGGCAGACCACCAGGCCGGTCGCCGAACTGCTCGGACTGCCGGACGGTTTTGTTGTCTGCAGCAACGGTGCGCGCACGTTGAAGTACCCGTCCGGCGAGGTGGTGGACGAGCGCACCTTCGACCCGACCACGGTGATCGCCTCGGTCCGCGAACACGCGCCGAACGCACGGATGGCGGTCGAGGAGCAGGACGGCAGCTATCTGGTCACCGAGCCTTTCCCGGAAGGGGATCTCGGCGCGGCGGCAACGGTCCGGGTGGTCACCGACGCCGAGCTGGCGCCACAACCGGTGACCCGGCTGATCATCCGGGACCCGGAGCAGTCCGAGAGCGACTTCGTCCAGCTGGCCGAGCGGCTCGGCCTGCACGGGGTCGGCTACTTCGTCGGCTGGACCGCCTGGCTCGACATCGCGCCGGAGGGCGTCGACAAGAGCACCGGGCTGAAGGTGGCGCTGGCGCAGTACGGGCTGGAGGCCGACGGTCTGCTCGCGCTGGGCGACGGGCGCAACGACATCGAGATGCTGGTCTACGCCGGGCTCGGGATCGCGATGGGCGCGGCGCCGGACGAGGTGAAGGCGAAAGCGGACGAGGTGACCAAGTCCGTCACCGACGACGGTGTCGCCGCGGTGCTCAACAGGTATTTCTGAGAATTCACCGATCGAGACGGCCGAAAGCCCGGAACTCCTGCAATCGCAGGGGTTCCGGGCTTTTGCGTTTCTCGCTTCGACGTACTCCGATAGTCCGCTGGCGGGCCGAGTATCAGCGTCAGGCGACGCGGGTGTTGCCAGGACGAGGTGACTGCCGCGGCCGGTCCACCACGGCGTCGAACGCGTCCAGGACGGCGTTCACCTCCGGGCGGGGACGCGGAGCCTTGGTGGCCGGGCTCTGGCCGCGACGGGCCCGGCGCAGATGGCGCTTGACGGTCGACAGCGAGCAACCCAGCCGCATGGCCAGCGATTCCAGGCTGTCGTTCGGGTACTGCGTGCGCAGCCGCAGCACTTCTTCGTGGCTGACCGGCCGGCGCGTCCCCCGAGCGCCGGCGAGCTGGTCGAAGTCGTCCGCCTGGACCTCGACGTCCAGCAGGTTGCGCATAGAGCGTCGCTGCGCGGCCGTGGTGCCGGCCACGAAGCCGCTGACATCATGCTCGGCGACGGCGCTGAACAGGCAGTCGGTGAACATCGGGCAGGACGCGCAGACGGCCTTGGCCTCACGGACCAGCTGGTCGTAGCGTTCCCGGGTCCGCCGCGTCGCCGAAGCCGGCGGCGGCTCTTCCATCAACCGGTGCTGGAAGATGTCCGTGCGTGCAGTGCAGCCCGTCATCGCCCCCTCCACGATGGAAGATGTGTCGACAGCCGCACGAGAGCCGTTGCTCCCTTGCCCCGCTATCTTGGCGCTGTTGACGATCATCATGGCTCCCCAAGTTCCAGGACCCGGGTGAACGAACGATGAATGACGTCCGAACTTCCGAGCCCACTAGCTGATGGACCGATCTGTTGCCGACCCACCCTGGTCGTCCCGGCGCGGGACGCACCGATCCATAACTGTTGACGTTGTGGATGTGGATTTGGTTGCACCCAATTCCACATCGATATGCCGCTGCTGTTTCGTGGGGGTGGGACGCGGCAGAATCGGCCCTGGTTCCCCACTGGCCACCGCATGAAATCACGCGGAAACCCTGCTGGGCATAGGAACTGGCTGCAATTGCAGCTTCCTGCCGTAACGGTCTGGTGACGTTGTTCAATGGTCAATCAGATTGCAGGGAAAACGGTGTCCAAACGCTTGCGCGCGAGCCCCTCGGAGGGGTATGGGCGACAGAGTCGCAGAAAGATACGGTGGTCGGGTGCCGATCCCCGAAGTAGTTCGCCCACCTCGTCTGGTCGCAACCGATCTTGACGGAACCTTAGTACACAGTGATCGTTCGATCTCGCCGCGGACCAGGGCCGCCGTGCTGGCGATCCAGGAAGCCGGCGCCCAGTTCGTCATGGTGACCGCCCGGCCGCCGCGCTGGCTGCACGAGCTGGCCGACCTGGTCGGCGCGCACGGCGTAGCGATCGTTGCCAACGGCGCCATTCTGTACGACGTCGTTCAGCGCAAGGCGATCCGGACCGCGTTGATCGATCCGGCGATCGGTCTGGAGATCGCGCTCGCGATCCGGGCCGCCGTACCGGAGGTCGAGTTCGCGATCGAGCGCGCCGACCGTTACGGACAGGAACCGAGGTATCTCAATCGGTGGCCGACGCCGGACGACACGTTGGTCGCCGAGGTCGAGGAGCTGCTGTCCGAGCCGGCCGCGAAACTGCTGGTCCGCCATCCCGAGTGGCATTCGGACGAGCTGCTGGCGCGGGTCGGCGCGGTGGTCGGCACACGGGTGACGGCCAGCCACAGTGGCGGTCACAGCCTGGTGGAGATCTCGGCGAGCGGAGTCTCGAAGGCGGCGATGCTGGCCGAGTTCGCGGCGGAGCTGGGAATCACGGCGGCCGAGTCGATCGCGTTCGGCGACTCGCTGAACGATCTGCCGATGCTCGCCTGGGCCGGAACGTCGTACGGGATGGGCAACGCGCATCCCGACGTACTGGCGATGGCCGATGTCGTCTGCCCGACGAACGACGAGGACGGTGTCGCCACCGTCCTCGAAGAACTCTTCGGCCTCGACTGAGGTCCTACAGGTACATCCCGCCGCTGCCCGGGCCGTCCGTGGTGCCCGGCTGCGGCGGGCCGGGGAACGGTGAGCCGTCCTCGGGTGACTGCGGCATCTGCTGCTGGCCGCCGGGCAGCGCGCGACGCATTTGCTCCAGCTGCTGGCGTGCGGCCATCTGCTGGGCGAACAAGGCGGTCTGGATGCCGTGGAACAGACCCTCGAGCCAGCCCACCAGCTGCGCCTGCGCGATCCGCAGCTCCGCCTCGGTCGGCGTGCTGTCCTCGGTGAAGTCGAGGCTCAGCCGCTCCAGCTCCTCCACCAGCTCCGGTGCCAGCCCGCTCTCCAGCTCCTTGATCGAAGCCTCGTGGATGGCGCGCAGTTGCTGGCGGGACGCTTCGTCGAGCGGCGCGGCCTTCACCTCGTCGAGCAGTTGGCGGATCATGTTCGCGACCCGCATCACCTTGGCCGGCTGCTCGACCAGCTCGGTCACCGAGCGCGGTTCGTTGTCCCGCTCGTCGCTCCGGTCGCGCGGCGGCCCCTCGACGGCCATACCGTCCGGGCCGACGATCAGGATCTTGCCGTCCTCGGTCTGCGCGCCGGTCATCTGGACTTCCTGGTTCTCGCCGCTGCTCTCGCTCATTGACCCATCCTAGATCCGTAGAGAAACAGGGGCTCAGGAGGTCTTGGAGCGGTGCCTTCGCACTGCGTCACGATTCGCGCACGCAGGGCTGCAGTAGCGCTGGCGCCCGCCCCTGGACAGATCGGCGTACACGTTGTCGCAGCCGTTCGCCGCGCAGCGACCGAGCCGGGAGATGCCTCGTCCCGCGAGGTGCAGCGCCGTACCGGTGCTGATCAGCGTCGCGACCAGGCGTCCGACCGGTACGTCGTCAGGGCGGTAGTGCATGTGCCAGCCGTCGCCGGCGTGGTTGGTGAGCCGAGGATGCTCCGTGTACTTCGCCAGCATGGCGTTCATCAGCCGCACCCGGCTCTGCTCGTCGGGCGCGTCCACGACCTCGAGCCACTCTTCCAGAGCAACCCGCACCGCGGCCAGATCCGCCGCCGTCACGTGTCTGTTCCGCACGAGCCGGCTCTCGACCCCGCTCTCCTCGCAGCGTTCGGCCAGCTCGATCGCGCTGGTGGCGGGATTGGTGGCCAGGTTCACGGCCAGCAGGACCGCGTCGGCGCCGTAAGGGTTGAGATGCACAATGCCATTACAGCACGATGGACTCATGACCACCACGGAAGAAGCACACCGGCACAGCTGGCGGGTCGCCTCGGCGCATCCCGTCAGCGAAGGACTGCTCACCTACCAGCAGTGCGGCTGCGGTCAGTGGCGCGTCACGAGTACGCCGCTGCACCCGATCGCCCATCCCGACCTGGCGCGATCGCCGAGTAGGTGCTAAAGGCAACAAGCTGCAACGGCGTACGGCGTACTGGGGGTTCTAGTCGACCCGGCTGACCATCGGCAGCCGGGACCTGGTCAGCAACCAGGCCAGCAGCCCGGCGAACAACGGCACCACGATCACGATGCCCGCAAGCTCCCGCCAGGGGATCTCGAACTGTGGTGAGCCGAAGGCAGCGTGCGCGGTATAGCCGTAGAGCGCCCCGATTCCCGCGCCGAGCAGGCAACCCAGCTGGCCGAGCACCCAGGCCTGAGCGGCCGCGAGGCTTCGCCGGCGCCGTGGGGGAGCGCCGATAGCGGCCAAGGTCGCGAGGTCTGCGCGCCCCTCCGCCGCAGACAGCGAGACCGAGATCGCGACTCCGAGCAGCGTGACAAGCGATGCCACCCCCATCAGCACGAGGAACGCCAGCCGGGCAGGGCTCTGATATCCCTTCTCGACCTTCACGGAGTCGTCGTGTCCGAGCAGCGTGGCGACCGCCGCGAGTTCGCCCTCGGTGGGTGCCCGCTTCAGCTCGTAGACAGCCCGGAAGGTGGTGACGGTGCCGAGTTTCTTCGCGGCCTCCGTGCTGATCAGGGCCGAGATCGACAACCGCCCGGTCGTCGGCGCCGACGGGACCAGCGCCGCGGGGTGGGGCGTCGTCGACTTCCCTTCCAGGTCGTCGTCGGTGGTCAGCTTGACCGAGCCGCCGGAGATCGCGGCCGTGGACGGCACGACCACCTTGCCGGCCCGCAACGCGGCAGCGGCCTTCGGTCCGTAGCCGGGGAACCGCGCGACGTACGCCGGATCGACGGCCATCAAGGAGTACCCCGACTGCCCCTGCGAGATGGGCGTGAACACCGTCAGCGACGGCGTGTATCCACCGGGGAAGGTCTTCTGGCCCACCCGGGCCACCTGCCCCAGCTCGTAGGTCGCCTTGGTCGGCAGCAGAAAGCCCGTCTTCTCGACGGTGGCAGGCGAATAGGGAACCCCACCGAACTCCAGTACGACGTCGCCGTGGATGCTGTCCGGAACGTAGTCGGCGGACTCGGCCGCGACCGAGTTGGAGACCGCGAAGGCGATCGCCGCCGTCGCTCCGACGGACATCATGATCGCCGCCGCGGCGGGACCCGTACGGTGCCGGTGGCGAGCCGCGTCGCGCAACGCGAGCCGTCCGCTCAACGGCAGGACCCGGGCCAGGCCGGCCAGCTTGGCGACCAGGTTCGGCAGTAGCCACACCAGTCCGATGAGCGCGGCGGTGATCCCGAACAGGACCAGGGCGATCGGCCCGGTCGGCGTCACCGTGGCGCGGTACGACTCGACCTGCTCGGCCACTCGCTGGCGAGCCGCTTCGAGTTCGCCGGACATCCAGATGCTGCCGAGAACAGTGCTGACCACACCGGCGCCGACCAAAACGAGCGCCGGCTTGCGCAGCTTGACCTCCCCGCCCGCCGTCGTGAACCGGCCGCTCAGGGCTGCCATCGGCGCCATCCGGCCCGCGCTGACGGCCGGTACCACCGCCGCGGCCAGCCCGGCCAGCAGTCCCAGCAGCGCGATCGGCAGCAGTTGGAGCCACGGAATCTCGATGCTGGAGATCAGCGTCGAGAACATCCGTTCCCACAACGGCCGGCCGGCGATGGTGGCCACGAGCGCGAGGAGCAGCCCGCCGCCCGCGCCGGTCGCCCCCGCGAAAGCGCCCTGGGCAAGGACGATGCGGCGGATGTCGCGAGGCGTGCCACCGGCCGCGGTGACCAGGCCGAGCTCACGGGTCTGCCGCCGCGCGCCGACCGCGAACGCGGTGCCGGCCAGCAGCACGATCTCGAGTACGCCGAAGCCGATCACCAGCGCCATCACGGCGGTCGCGCCCGCGTCGGTGGTAGGACCGAGGGCAGTCGGCGGCGGGTCGATGATATTTGCTCGGGGCAACAACTCCAGGCCGTTGGCGAGCAGCTGGTCGCTCAGCGCGTCCGCATCGGTGCCGGCCGGCAGATCGGCCAGGTAGACCAGGGAAGTGCTCGAATCGGGGGCCACCAGTGCACTGTCCGGAGTGGCGAAAAGTGCTCGTTCACCGGGCCCGCTGAGGCTGCGCGCCAGCCCGACGACGGCGTACCGCTGATCGTCCGCGGTGGTCACCGCCGCGCCGGCCCGCAACTTGTCGCCGTCGAGCAGGTCCAGGTACTTCGCGAGCGCGGGGGAGATCGCGACCTCGGCCGGCCTGCCGGGCATCTGCCCGCTGTCGAGCTTGAAGGTGCCCGACGCCAGCGGGCTGCGACCGTCACCGGTGAACAGCCGGACGGAGGTATCGGCATGCGGGCCGCGAAGGTCCGCCTTGCCCACCTCGGTCAACCTGCGGGCCGCCGTACTGCCGGCCGGCAGGAGCTGCAGCGGATCGACCTTGCCGGTGTCCCGCTCCCGCTGTTCGGTGCCCGCCAGTGGGCCCGGTGAGCCGGACGACGGGCCGGGGCGTTCCGGCCAGGGATTGAGTTTCCCGTACGCCGACACGGTGAGCTGCGCATCCGCCGTACCGATCGTCTCGCGGGCCAGCGTCTCGCCGGTGGGATTGTCGGCCGCGTTCATCAGCCCGATCCAGGACGCCGCGAAGACCGGTACGCCGATCAGCGCGGCGACGAGCAGAGTCCTCCCCAGGGAACGCCGGGCGGTTCGCCGGGCGATCCGCAGCGGTGGCCGCCAGCCGGCCATCAGTGGGTTTCCAGCAGCACGTCGGCCTCGGGCAGCGGACCCGACTGACCTACCAGGACGCCATCACGCAGGTAGACGACGCGGTCGGCCCAGGCGGCGTGCCGGGCGTCGTGGGTGACCAGGACCCCGGCGATCCCGTGCTGGTCGCAGCGGTCGCGCAGGAGTTGGAGGACGGCTTCGCCGGTCTCCGAGTCGAGGGCTCCGGTCGGCTCGTCGGCGAGCAGGATCCGGCGCTCGCCGACGATCGCGCGGGCGATCGCGACGCGCTGCCGCTGACCGCCGGACATCTCGTCGGGAAATCGGTCGGCCAGCTCGGGGATGGCCACCTCCGTCAGCGCGGCTTCGGCGTACTTGCGGGCGGTCCGGGCCCGGGTGCCGTCCAGCTCGAGCGGCAGCATCACGTTCTCGGCCGCGGTCAGGGCCGGGATCAGGTTGAAGTCCTGGAAGACGTAGCCGATCCGGCGCCGGCGCAGCGCGGCGACCGCCTTGGCGCCGAGCGTGGCCAGGTCGTTGCCGTCGATCAGGATCTCGCCGCTGGTCGGCCGGTCGAGACCGCCGGCGCAGGTCAGCAGGGTGGACTTGCCCGAACCCGACGGGCCCATCACCGCGACCAGTTCGCCGGCGGCCACCGACAGCTCGACGCCACGGAGGGCGTGCACGGCCTGTTCGCCGGTGCCGTGCACGCGGGAGAGGTTGCGGATGTCGAGGATCGCGTTCATCGGTGGGCCTCCGCCTCTAGGTCTGCCTGGTCCTCGAGCTGAGCTGCCGATGCCTGCGCGGCCGGCGTACCGGCCTGGGTGGACCTTCGGTGGCGGGAGAGCATCGCCTCGCAGTGGTCCAGCCAGCGGATCTCCGCCTCGGCGCCGAAGATCATCGACTCGAGCACCAGCAGCCAGGAGATCTCACCGTCGCGGCTGCCGCGCTTGAGTCGCGTCAGTTCCTGCATGGCCCGCATCGTCGAGGCGCGCTGCCGCTGCAGCACCGCCGAGACGTCGATCCCCGGTACGGCGAGCGCCAGCGCGAGCTTGATCGCCAGCTCGTCCCGCGGCCGCGACTCCCGGGTCACCGGGGTCTCGAACCACTTGGTCAGCTCGTCGCGGCCGGCCGCGGTGATCTCGTACAGCGCTCGCCCGTCGTCGTCCTTGCCGGCCGGTCCCGCCTGCACCAGACCGTCGCGTTCGAGCCGGGTCAGGGTGGTGTAGACCTGCCCGATGTTCAGCGGCCAGGTCGAGTTGGTGGCCGCCTCGAACTCGCCGCGCAGTTGGTACCCGTACTTCGGCTCCGTCCGGAGCAACGCCAGCAGACCGTGTTTGATCGACATAGATACTGAGTATGCATACTCAGTATGCTCCGGTCAACGAGCTCGATCGGTCCCGTCCTGGTGCAGCAGTCGCCGGACCAGCCGGGCGGTGACGGTTTCCACGTCGTACCGGCGGCCGACGCCGGGGGTCAGCTGGTCGAGAACCAAGCCGTCGATCGCGAAGTGCAGCAGCCGCACTTCCTCGGCGCCGCCGGGCAGGCCGGCCTGAACATGGAACGACACGTCGGTGTCGAAGCCCTGTTGCAGGGTGCGCGACAGGATCTCGTTCAGCTCTGGTCGTCGAGTCGCTTCCAGGCGCAGCTCGAGCAGGGCGAGTGAGAGCTCTGGCCGGCCGAGCAGCCGCTCGACGATGTAGCGCACGTAGTCGACGACCAGGTCGACCGATGGTGCGCGCTCGGCCAGTGGGGCCAGTACGGCCTCGTCCGGGGTCAGTCGCTCGAAGATCCGCTCGCCGAGAGCGCCGAGCAGGGCGTCGCGGCTGCGGAAGTAGTTCGACGCAGTACCGGCCGGCAGTCCGGCGGCGGCGTCGACCGCGCGGTGGGTGAGGCCGCGGGCGCCCGATTCGGCCAGTACGGCGAGGCCTGCGTCGGCGAGCTGAGTACGGCGTTCCGGGTTTCTCGGCACGTTGACAAGATTACCAGAGGTGCACTACAACTGTCGTACTTAACCACAACAGATGTAGTACTCAAGGAGATCTATGCAACCCGCTTCTTTCGGTGCCACCGTCGTCACGACACGCCCCGCCGAGGTCGCCGCGTTCTACCAGCGGCACTTCGACCTGAAGATCACGCTCGACATCGGCTGGTTCGTCTGTCTGCGCCGCGGTGACGCGGACTGGGAACTGGCCATCACCGAGCGCGGTCACGAGTCGGTGCCGGCCGCCGTCTCGGCGCTTCCGGAGAGCTCGAACGTCTTCGGTTTCGTCGTCGAGGACGCCGATCAGGTCGCCGCCGCGCTCGTCGACGGCGGAGTTCCACTGGAGACCGAGGTGGTCACCGAGGTCTGGGGCCAGCGGCACTTCTTCGTCCGCGACCCCGAAGGCACCTGGATCGACGTCATCCAGCTGGTCGCCCCGGATCCGGCCTGGCTGGCCGCCAACTTCCCCACGGCCGAGTAGGCCGTCAGGTGGTCAGCAGGATCTTGCCGATGTGGTTGGACTCCGCGAGCGCCTCGTGCGCCTGCGCGACCGCCTCCAGCGGGTAGGTGCGGTGCACGATCGGCCGCACCTTCTTCGCGGCCACCAGCGGCCACACGTGGCCGACCACCTCGGCGATGATCTCGCCCTTCTCCGCCACCGACCGGACCCGCAGCCCCGTACCGGTGATCGAGCCGCGGCGTGACATCAGCCGGCCGAGGTCCAGCTCGCCCTTGGTGCCGCCCTGCATGCCGATCACCACCAGCCGGCCGTCGTACGCGAGGGTCTTGACGTTGTCCGCCAGGTACTTCGCGCCCATGATGTCGAGGATCACGTCGGCGCCAACCTTGCCGGTCGCCTCGTTCACCACCGAGGCCCACTCGGCTTCCTTGTAGTTGATCGCGACGTCCGCGCCGAGCCGGGTGCAGAAGTCCATCTTGTCCTTGCTGCCGACGGTGCAGAGCACGCGGGCACCGTGCGCGACCGCGAGCTGGATCGCCATCGTGCCGATCCCGGACGAGCCACCGTGGACGAGCAGCGTCTCGCCGTCCTTCAGGTGCGCGGTCATGAACACGTTCGACCAGACCGTGGCGACCACCTCCGGCAGGGCGGCCGCGCTGATCAGGTCGACGCCCTCCGGCACCGGCATCACCTGCGGCGCCGGCACGACCACCTTCTCGGCGTACCCGCCGCCGGCGAGCAGGGCGCAGCACTCGTCGCCGACCGCCCAGTCCTCGACCTCGGCTCCGACGGCGGCGATCGTGCCCGAGACCTCGAGCCCGATCGTTCCCGGAGCGCCGGGCGGCGGTGGGTAGTGGCCCTGCCGCTGGAGCAGGTCGGCGCGGTTCACTCCCGCGGCGATCACGTCGATGACGACCTCGTCCACCGCCGGGGTGGGATCCTCGATCTCACCGATCGTCAGAACCTCGACGCCACCAGTTCCCTCACACACCACAGCTCGCATGGCAGTAACGGTACTGCGTTCGTCCGGTGGTCGCCTGACGTCCGCCAGGTCGGCGTACCACGGGTCAATCGTCCAGGTCCGCCCAGGAGTCGACGTCGTCGCCGGCCCGGCTCGGCGCCGACCAGCCGAGTTCCAGCCCGCGGAACAACCGCCGTACCGACTGGTTCTGTGGGTCCCCCACGCGCTCCAGTGCCGCCACCAACGCAGTACGCCGGTACGCCGCCGCCAGCCACTGCTCCCGGCCGCCCGTATCGAGCAGCCCGAACCCGTCCAGCTCGCCGATGCTCTCGACCAGCCCGCCGACCTCCTGAGCGGTGATCCACGGCAGGTCGCAGGACAGCAGCACCACGACCGGCGCCTGTCCAACGGCGAGCCCGGCCGCGATTCCGGCCACCGGCCCACCGCCGGCAGGCTCCTCCCGCGTCCACCCCACCTCGCGGCAGACCGCGCGCTCGGGACCGACGACGACCGTCGAACGGGCCAGAATCGTTGCCTTCAGCACCCGATCCAGCAGCGAGGTCCCGTCCAGCACCAGCAGCGCCTTGTCCACCCCGCCGAACCGGGTGGACCCACCCCCGGCCAGTACCACCGCGTCGAATTCCACTCCCTCAGTCTGCCCCTTGCTTCGCACCGCACGGCGGGTCCGGATCAAGTCGGCCGGGATGGGGCACCATGGAAGGGTGAAGATCGCCGTGGTGCAGACCGCCAGTTCGGCCGACAAGGCCGCCAACCGCGAGTTGGTGACGCGCCTGGTGGCCGGCGCCGCCGTCGGGGGGACCGATCTGGTCGTGCTGCCCGAGGCGATGATGGCCGACTTCGCGATCGACGGCGGCTCGGTCGGCGAGCTGGCCGAGGCACTCGACGGGGAGTTCGTCGGCACGCTGCGCAAGGCCGCGGCCGAGCACGGTGTCGCGATCGTGGCGGGCATGTTCGAGCGGAGCTGCGACGAGGCCCGGCCGTACAACACGCTGCTCGCCGTCGGTCCGGACGGCGATCTGCTCGGTGCCTACCGCAAGATCCACCTGTACGACGCGTTCGGCTACCGCGAGTCCAATCAGCTGACCCCGGGCGACGTCGCGCCGGTCGTCGTCGAGATCGCGGGCCGCAAGCTCGGGCTGATGACGTGTTACGACCTGCGGTTCCCCGAGTTGTCCCGGGCGCTGGTCGACGCGGGGGCGGAGGTGTTCGTCGTACCGGCTGCTTGGGTGCGTGGGCCGCTCAAGGAGCACCACTGGACCACGTTGCTGACAGCACGCGCGATCGAGAACACCTGCTACGTCGCCGCGGCCGCACAGAACGGCAAGAAGTACTGCGGTCTGAGCCAGATCATCGATCCGCAGGGCATCGCGATCGCCGCTGCCGGTGAAGCGGACGGGTTCGTCTCGGCCGAGATCTCGACGGACCGGCTGGCCGAGACCCGGCACCGCAATCCTTCTCTGCGGAACCGCCGCTTCACGGTGACTTCTCGCTAGGTTTGCCGAGATCCGCCCCCTGGTCAGGACTTTGGGACTAGCCTCCTGCCTGTGACCCAACGGGCGGACGGCTTCGACCTGGACCACCACGGCGACCTCGAGGTGGGCCACGGCCTGGTCGATCTCGCCGTCAACGTCCGCGCCGGTACGCCGCCCGCGTGGCTGGTCGAGGAGATCGGCGCGAGCCTGACCGACCTGGCCGCCTACCCGCGCCAGGACGCCGCGCTGGCCGCCGTCGCGAACCGGCACCACCGTGATCCGTCGCAGCTCCTGCTCACCGCGGGCGCGGCCGAAGCCTTCGTGTTGATCGCCCGGGCCTTCCGGCCGCGGCACCCGGTGGTCGTCCACCCGCAGTTCACCGAGCCCGAGGCAGCGCTCCGATCAGCCGGCCACCTGGTCGACCGGGTCGTGCTGAGCCCGGAGAACGGTTTTGTCCTCGATCCCCGATCGGTTCCGGCGGATGCGGATCTGGTGGTGATCGGCAACCCGACCAACCCGACCTCGGTCCTGCACCGCGCCGACGACCTGCGGGAGCTCGCCCGTCCGGATCGGATCCTGGTCGTCGACGAAGCCTTCATGGACGCCGTGCCCGGTGAACCGGAGTCGCTGCTCGGAGCCTCGATCCCGGGGCTCGTGGTGGTGCGCAGCCTCACCAAGACCTGGGGGCTGGCCGGGCTGCGGGTCGGCTACCTCGTGGCGGCGCCCGGGCTGATCGAGCAACTCGCCTCGGTCCAGCCGCACTGGCCGGTGTCCACCCCCGCCCTGGCGGCCGCGATTGCCTGCAGCAACGAGCGGGCGCTGGGCGAGGCCGGGCAGGCGGCGGTCGAGCTGGATCGGCAACGTGCGCATTTGCTGGCAGGACTCACGGGGACGGCCGGCGTTTCGACGTACGGGGTGGCTCGCGGGCCTTTCGTGCTGGTGCGAGTCGAGGGTGCGGCGGTACTGCGGGAGCGGTTGCGCGAGCGCGGGTTCGCCGTACGGCGGGGAGATACGTTCCCTGGCCTGGGCCCGGACTGGCTGCGGATCGCTGTGCGTCCCGAGACGATCACGGACGGGTTCCTGAAGGTCTGGCAGGACCTGCTCGGCTGAGCTGGCGATCGCCGCCGAACCGATTGTCCGTTGTGACGCGGGTGCACGTTTGAATCAGGTCTACTTTGCGCACTGGGTGATCGGCAAGACACTTCGGGCAGTGCGAAAGGAGCACCATCATGGGCTTGAACGACGACGACATGACGACCTCGTCGGCCGACAGCGAGGGGCCGGCCGACGGCGGAGCATCGAGTGGTACGACCGATGGCGGTGCTGACGGCGGTGCCGGCGGCAACATCTCCGGTGGTTCGGGCGACTCCGGTTTCGGTAACGGCGAAGGCCTTGCCGACGGTGGCGCGACGATCGGTGGCACCGACGGCGGTGCAGACGGCGGAGCTGACAGTGGCGCCGGCAGTGAAGGTCCCGCTGACGGTGGAGCCGTAGGCGGCGGAACCGATGGCGGTGCTGACGGCGGAGCCGGCGGTGAAGGTCCCGCTGACGGTGGAGCTGTCGGCGGCGGTACGGATGGCGGTGCTGACGGCGGAGCAGGTGGCTTCGGCTCGTCCGGCGGCGACTCCGAAGGACCTGCCGATGGCGGCGCCTCAGCTGGTGTCAGCGACGGCGGCGCGGACGGCGGAGCGGGTGAAGGCCCTGCTGATGGTGGGGCCGACCCGAACGCGACCGACGGCGGCGCCGACGGCGGTACCGGGAACTGATGATGCCGATGCCGGAGAGCGGGTTGCCGCCGGAAGGGCGCCCAGCTCTCCGGCGCTGTATTACCGGTGAGCTGGACCTCGACGAGTTCGGTCGCTCCTACTGGGGTGCCCGCGCCTTGCTCTCGCATGGCGGCGACTACCGAGATCTGTTCAGCTTGGAGGCCGCCGACGAGCTCTTGTCCCGTCGCGGCCTCCGCACGCCGTTCCTGCGCGTCGCCAAAAACGGAACCGTCGTCAGCGACAACCAGTTCACCGGACCGGGCGGGGTCGGCGCGGAGATCGGCGACCAGGTCCGCGACGACAAGGTGGCCGCGCTCTTCGCGAGCGGCCACACCATCGTTCTGCAGGCTCTCCATCGCACCTGGCCCGCGCTGGTCGACTTCGCGACCCAACTGTCGACGGATGCCGGGCACCCCGTGCAGATCAACGCCTACATCACTCCGGCGGAATCGCAGGGCTTCTCCGCGCACTACGACGTCCATGACGTCTTCGTGCTGCAGGTGGCCGGTGAGAAGCACTGGACGGTGCACGAGCCAGTGCACGCGGATCCGCTGCGCAGCCAGCCGTGGACCGACCACTCCAAGGCAGTAGCGGCCGCAGCCCGCGACCGCGCGCCGGTGATCGACGAGGTACTGCGCCCCGGTGACGCGCTCTACGTCCCGCGCGGCTTCCTCCACTCGGCCAAGGCGCTCGGCGGCGTCAGTGCTCACCTGACTGTCGGCATGCACACCCTGACGCGCTACCTGCTCGTCCAGGAACTGGCCGCCCTGGCAGCCGACGAATCGTCGCTTCGCACGGCCCTGCCGCTCGGCTTCGACCCCGGCGACCCTGCTCAACTGGCCACCGTCCTGGACGACGTGGCCTCGCTCCTGATCAAGCGGATCGAGCAGACCACCCCCGACGACCTCGCGCCGCGACTGCGACGCCGTACCTGGTCCGGGAACCGCCCAGCCCCCATCCCCCCGCTGGCCCACGCCGCCGCGATCGCCGACCTCGCTGCCGGTACGACGGTCCGCCTGCGCCCCGGCCTGCGCTTCCACCTGGCCGACGGCGACCCGGTCCGCCTCCAACTCACCGACCGCACCATTTCTTTGCCCAAGGCAACTTATCCGGCGGTCGAGCGTCTCTGCTCCGGCGGAGCGGTAGCGGTCGGCGACCTCCCGGCCCTGGACGAACCCGACCAGTTGGTCCTGGTCCGCCGTCTCCTCACCGAAGCAGTTCTGACCACCGCATAACCTGACCCTGTGGATTCTGAGACACCACCGCTGAGATGCGCCCCCGCCGCCGAGCAGCGCCAGGACCAGCTCTTCGCGACCGCCCCACCCGCGTCGCGCTGGCTGCTGATCGAAAACCGCTCCGCCTGGCCGCGCCAAGCGCTCAACGCACTGGAGACGGACGCGGCCAAGATCTCCCAACTGTGCGTGGCGGAGGGTATCCGCCCGGTACTGATTAGGCGCCACGGGCGGCAGAAGCCAGCCGCCCGCCAGGATCGAGCGGTCTCGAACTCCGGAGTCTCGAACTCGGCAGTTCTGGGCTCCGGGATTCCGGATTCAGCAGTTCCGGGGTCTGGGGTCCGGAACTCGGCAGTGCCGGGCTCCGGGGTCTCGGGCTCGGCAGTTCCGGGGTCTGGGGTCCGGAACTCGGCGGTCCCGGGCTCCGGGGTCTCGGAGTCGGCAGTCTCGGGGTCCGGGGTGCCGAACTCGGCGACCTCTGATTCGGCCGGCGCGGACCCCACCGGCCCGGGGCGCTCAGGTCTGGACCGGACTGATCCGGCTCCGCGCCGCTGGGCTCTGGTCGACTCCCGCCCTGGCCAGGAATCCATCCGCTGGGGCATCCTCCCCACCGACGACCACCTCCTGAATGTCCTGGCCGGCACCGACCCCGGCACCCCCAGCACCGACCCGATCTATCTGGTCTGCACCCACGGCCGCCACGACACCTGCTGCGCCATGCGAGGACGCCCCGCCGCAGCCGCACTCTCCGCCGCCTTCCCCGACAACACCTGGGAATGCAGCCACATCGGCGGCGACCGCTTCGCCGCCAACCTCGTCTTCCTCCCCCACAGCCTCTTCTACGGCCACGTCCCCACGGCAGAAGCGGTCCCACTCGCCACCCGCTACAACGAAGGCTTCGTAGTACCCGACCACCTCCGAGGCTCAGGCGCCCACCCACCACCGGTCCAAGCAGCCCAACACTTCGCCCGCGCAGCCGGAGCCCCCCTGACCCTCACCGCCCCCCACCCAACCCAAATCACCAGACCCACCCCCACCACGTGGCAGATCCACCTGACCACCCCCACCCACACCTACGCAGTAACCGTCACCGCCGCCCCCACCACAGTCCAGGCTGCTCTGACCTGCGCCTCCACACCCCCAGGCCACCTGATGACTTACACCCTCACTTCACTGGAAGCCTTCCCCGCAACGCAGTAACTCCGGCAAGCCGCAGACGCCACCACACGATCCGCCCGCCCTGCCAACACAGACGCCAGCCGCACCGCGCGTACTCTCAACGCAAGCGTCAGCCGTACTGCGCTCACGACCAGCACCCGCCAGCCGTACCACGCGAAGAACCCGCACGCGGCAGCCGTACTACGCCAATCACCTGCGCACGTACCAGCCGCGTTTAGACCCAGCAATGCATGCACAGCCGAGCTGCGCAGCACCACGCCTGCGCAGCCGTACTGCGGAGCGCCACACGTATGCGCGGCTGTGTACTACCGAGCACCAACGCATCCGCATCCGCGCGCCAACCGGCGCACGTACCACCCGCAATGCGTACCCAGCAACGCATGCACAGCCAGCCGTGCCGCGGAGCGCCACGCCTGTGCAGCTGTACCGCCGAGCACCAACGCATCCGCAGCCACGCACCAACCGGCGCACGTACCACCCGCATTGCGGACCCAGCAACGCGCGCACAGCCGTGCTGCGGAGCGTCACGCATGCGCAAGCTGTACTGCGGAGCACCACGCACGTGCAGCTGTACTGCCGAGCACCAATGCATCTGCACCCGCGCACCATCTCGCGCGGGCACCGGCCGCATCGCGGACCCAGCAACGCATGCACGGCCGTACTGCGGAGATCACCAACGCGCGCGCAACCGCACCACGCGAACTACCGCGGACGCCAACTGATCGGCTCAACTGCCCGCAAATACCAACCAACTGTCAACGCGAGCGACTTCGCGTATATAGCCTCCGCCGGCACCCACACCGACAGCTACCCGCCAGCCGGCAACTCCCGGTCACCCCGGTGCGCACCGTAGTACTCCGACTGACCAACCATGATCTCGCGCATCGTCGCATCGCGGCCGACGCCGTACACGGTGCCGGGAAAGTCGAGGGTCTGCTGGATCTTCCACAAATCTTCATGGCGATCGGGGGAGAAGAGCTGAGCCGGGTCGCCGACCGCGACCCAGCCGATCGGCAGGACGGTGCCGGGCAGCAGGCGGGAGTTGACCTGGAGGACGCTATTGATGCGGAGCTCGGCACGGCTGCCGGCGTGTGAACCTGGGAACAACGAGGCGCCCGTGGCGATGAAGACCTCTGCTTCGACCGTGGCGCCGTTCACGTGGGCATGTGGTCCGATCATCACCGCTGAGCCGATCATCGCGGGATGGTCTGCCCGGCCGCGGACCAAGGCGTTCTCCATCACCACGCTGTTCTCTCCGAGGTGGACCTCACCGTCCTCGGCCGTCAGTACTGCGCCGTGCAGCACCCGGCTTCCTTCGCCGAGCACGACGGCTCCACACAGCACGGCTGATGGCGCCACGTACGCGGACGAGGGGACGACCGGTCGGCGGCCACGGTGTTCCAGCAACATCGGCGGATCCTCTCGTCGTGCATCACCTCGAACTTCCTCTGGCAGTTGTACTGGGTAACAGGCGGGCACTCCACAGCCCGGGCCCTCACTGCCCGGGCGGCCATCGCCGGCAGCGGCTGTCCACATCGAGGTGGGAGGCCCAGCCGCAGAGGCGAAGGTTTGGGGTGGGAGTGAACCCGCGAGCTACGAGAAGGACATTAGAACACCTGTTCGAAGATCGCAAGAAAGCCTGACCCGTCAACCGCAGTCGTGTCGACCGCCACTTCGAGGCCCGCTCAGGTACGCCGAACGGCCGCGTCAGGCAGCACCCGCTCGAGCACTACGATCGCCATCCCGGCAACCAGAGCCAGCGCGGACAGCGTCACCCAAGGCAGCTCCTGCCGCACCTCGAAGAGCTGAGCGAAGAACCCCGGCACCAGCACGCTCGCAATCGTGAACGAGTACTGCCAGTACGACAGGTACTTCCCGCGCCCGTTGTCGGGCGCCACAGCAGCCGCAAGTGCATTGCCCGTAGCCGCATGCAACACGTCGGCCGCCGCGAACACCGCAGCCGCCAGGACCAGCCCAGGCACCACCAACCAGGCAGGCACGTGCAACAGCCCGGCCATCAGCACACCCCACACGGCCCACAGCGCAGCCGCCACCACCAGCACTTGCGTACGCCGCCGCTTCTCGGTATGCCGCACCACCAACGTCTGCCCAGTCGCCAGTACGACGGAGATTGCCGCCAGCAGCACGCCCACGATCCACTTGGGTGCCTCCGGCAGCGCTTCGGTCACATAGACCGGCAGCCCCACCCCGATCATCATGGTGCACAGCGCCAGGACGGTGTTCGCCGCGATCAGTACCAGGAACGCCTTGTCCTTCCGCAGCAGCGGAGCCGGCCCACTGTCCTGAGCGGCAGCCGCAGCCGGAGCAACGTGATCGGCCCGGATCCGGAGCAGCAGCACTCCAGCGACGAAGAACGACACCGCGTTGGCCGCGATCCCGATCAGGAACGGCCGATCCCCGTCGAAGCTCAGCAGTACTCCGGCCGCCAGCGCCCCGAACCCGAACCCGGCTGCCTGCATCATCCCGCCGAGCCCGAACCAGCGATCCCGGTCGCCCGGGTCCGCGACATCCGACAGCAGGGTGAAGATCGCCGACCAGAACACCCGCTGCCCGGTGGTCGAAACCAGCGCGCAGAGGAACAGCAGCCACAGCGACCGGCCGACGAAGAACCCGGCGAAGGCCAGGCCCTGCGCGAACTGTGCGCCGATCACCAGGTTGCGCGGCCCGACCCGGTCGATCACCATTCCCACGGCGGCCGGTGCCGCGATGGAGAACATGGTCGCGACGGTCAGCAGCAGCCCCGCGGTACCGAGCGGGATGTCCGCGACGCGAACGAAGAACAACAGCATCAGCGGTCCGGCGCAGCCGCCGCCGAAGGAGTCGATGGCCAGACCGGCGAGCAGAGGCGCGCGACCGCGGATGTTCGGCAGGCCGAGGGATGTAGCTGTTGGCATCTGATTTCCCCGACCGCAGTATGGAAGCTCCCGACCGGCAAGACTAACAATCGCCGATCGGGAGACTCCAGCCAATTACCGCCCTCGTACGCCGATGTGCCGCAACGGCCGCCACGCGATCGCGGTCACCACCGCCGGGCTCCGAGTGACGGCCAGGACGAGATGGATGGTCGTCTCCACCATCAGACCGGCCCGAAGCAGCTTCAGGCTGCCGACTCGCGGTTCGAGAAGTGGTACACGGGCATTCCCGCGATCGCTCCGATCGCGCTCACCGAGATCAACAGCCTGTACTGCGTATCGCTCAGCCCGAGCTGCTGCTTCGCGAACAGCACCCAGGTCGCGAACCCGGCCATGAAGGTCAGGTTCATGACCAGGCAGTACGGCAAGCCCTAGCGCTCCCGGACAACTGCACGAAAGATGCCTGAGGCAACTATCACGGCACGGCGATCAAGCCGGTCGACCAAAGCGCCGCTGAGCAATGCGAAGAGCAACCATGGCAACTGCTGCACAAAGACGGCGGCGCCGACAGCCAGTGGTTCATCGGTGAGAGAGGCAATCAAGAGTGGGCCCGCGGCAAGCATCATGCCGTCCCCGAGATTGGAGACGGCCGCGGCGGGCCAGATCTTGCGGAAGCCCTGTCCCAATTCAGCGGACCGGCCTGACCGGTCAGTCACCCGTGGTCAGCAACAACTGATCAACGAGCTGACCGGACGGCAAAAGTCATGTCCTCTGATCCCTGAGACATCACTTCCACCTCCCGCCTCCGATGCAGGACAGGCGGCACGCCCGCCCATCAGCCCACAAACCTTACTCACCCGCGCCGTCCGCGTCGCGCCCTTCCGCCCACCCAGTACGCCGTACGCCGCTCCCCGCTCCACCAGCCCCGCCCCGGGAGCGCTATCCTCGATCCTCGGCGACCACCTCCGGGCGGCCGCCTGGAGGGTTCGCATAGTGGCCGAGTGCGCTGGTCTTGAAAACCGGTATGGCGGGTGACCGTCATCGTGGGTTCGAATCCCACACCCTCCGCTCTGTGATGTCTCGAGTCATCGGCGACAGCTGAACCTGCGATTCGTGGGTTCAGCTGTTGTCATTTGGGGTGTTTGCGGGCTGGTCCTGGGGGTCGGCCGGTGGGTTGGTAGTCCTTGGTGGGGTCGAGGGTGAGTTCGCGGAGGAGTTCGCCGGTGGCGGCGTCGACGACTCTGATTTCGAGGTCGTGGGCGAGGATCAGGACGTGGGTTCGGGCGTGGGTTCGTCCGATGCCGATGTGGTGGAGCCGGCCGTTGACGCGCAGGGTGACCACGCCGGTGTGATCGACGCGGTCGGTGCGGACCCGGTGGTGGACCTCGCCGGTCCGGTCGGTGCCTGGGGTGGCTTTCGGGCGCGCGGCATAGGCGGTGGCAGGGGTTGCTCGGTGCGGCAGGGACCGGTGTGGTCGGCGCTGGTTGTACTCGTCGGTGAAGGTGTCGAGCAGTGTCTGGAGTTCGCTCAGGGTGGTGGGCTGGATCGGTTGGGCGCGCAGCCATTTCTTCATCGTCTGCTGGAACCGTTCGACCTTGCCGCAGGTGGTGGGGTGGTTCGGGCGGGAGTTCTTCTGGGTGATGTTCAAGCGGCGCAGTTCGGTCTCGAGGCCGTTGCGGCCACCTTTCCCACCTGACAGCCGGGTGGTGTAGACCATGCCGTTGTCGGTCAGAGTGGAGGCCGGGATCCCGTACTGGGCAACGGTTTCACCGAAGCTGGCGAGCACGATCTGGCCGGTGATCCGAACATGGGCGGTGATCGTCAGGGCGTAGCGGGAGTGGTCGTCGAGCCAGCTGATGATCTCTACGTCTGTCCCGGGCCGGCCGGCCGCTGTGGTGAGGCGGTAGTGGGTGAAGTCGGACTGCCAGCACTCGTTGGGCTGCTCGGCGGCGAACCGCACGTACGACGACCTGGGCCGCTTGCCCGGATCCGGTACGACCGACCCGGCCCGGACGAGGATCCGGTGGATCGTGGCCCGTGACAGCACGGTGGCATGGTGATGACCCAGGTGCCAGCCGATCGTGTCCGCGCCCGCGTCCAGACCCTGCTCGGTCAACTGTTTGCGCAGCGCCAGTACCAGCTCGACCGTCTCGGCCGGGGTGGCCCGCGGTGAGGTCTTCGGACGCCGGCTGCGTGCCTCGAACGCTGCCTCGCCCTCGGCCAGATACCGCGCTTTCAGTTTGTAGACCCAAGCCCGATGGACGCCGTACCGCGCGGCGACCTCCGAGGCTGTCTGTCCCTCGATGAACAGGGCCGTGATGACCAACCGAGCCTTCGACATGCCCGAGCGTCCAGCCCGACCAGCCTGTCGCCGATCACCTGAGACACGTGTCGCCTATGTCTTGAGACACCTGTCGCCGATGTGTTGAACCACAACACCACACCCTCCGCTCGCCAGAACCAGAGAGCGCCTCTGACCTGCGGAAACGCAGGCTGAAGGGCTGCCCTGCGAATGTCCGGCCGTGTCCGGCCGCGTCCGACTGAAGGCGGCCAGTTTCGGCCGTCTGTGCCAAATGCGTGCCATGGTGATCTGGACGCCACGGGGACAGATTTACAGACCACACTCTGCAAGCCCCTGACCAGGGCGGGAAGGCGTCCTGGGTGCCGAGATGGCATGCCGGTGGCGTGGTGTCGTCACTTCCCCCTCGAACTGACAGAACGCCCCATCTTTGTTGGGAACCACAACCAGGGCCTTTGTCGGGCGTAGATATGGATGCTCAGCCGGATGATCCTTCGGCAGAAACTGCAGCGCCGAGGGCCAGATGGGCATGGGATCCGGATCGAGACAAACGAACAATACGCTCGGTGTCTCTGGACACTTCCGATAAGAGCAACACGATCTGGTCGTCCTTACAGTAGGCGAACCCGTGAACCATTGGTTCGAACTCGCTCGGACGCACCCCGGCGGCTAGTTCGCCGTCCTTCAGAGTCAGCGTAACTAGATTCTTCTTCTTACTGTCTTTTCCGCTGAGGGTGTCACCGGCGGCAGTCAGGACTATCTCCCTCTCGTCGTCTAGCTTCCACGTGCCCGACATGCGGTTCAGGTCTATCGCGGGGGCATCGAGGGCGTCAGCCATAGCTGCTCGTAGCAGAACCGCGTCGTTGTTAAGTTTTTCTGCTCTTTCAGATTCTGTTTTGATAACGGTCGCAAGCGACTCTCGCGCAGAGATAATGCGATCTTCGCTGTCGCTGAGGGCAGCACCTTTTTCGATGCACTGTTTTGCTCGCTCGAAGTCACCAGCTTCGATAAGCATGTGGGCCATATTTGCCCAGGCTAATGCTGAACCCTCCTCACCCGCTCGATTATACATAGCGAACCCTCGACCCGGCAATTCCAGTGCCACTAAGCAAGCACCGAGATTATTGGTCGCTGTAGGTACTGCTAGATTTGCGTTATAGGTTACGCCGTAATGGTATCTCGCAAGTATGTGGAATCCGTGCTTGGAATATAGATAAGCCAAGCTGAAGCGCGCAGCGGTATTTGCTGGTGATAGTTTGAGAGCTCGTTCATAGCTCGCCATAGCCTGCATCGGTGTTCGCGCCTTGACTCCGTCACCGATGTACTTCCAAGCCTCAGCTCGCTGAGTGTCATCGACGTCTCGGTTGGACAGGATCGGAGTTAGCAGCGCGATACCTTCATCATGACGGCCCGACTTGCCATAATAGTCGGCAGCGTTCAGCAATGCCGAAACGCGATCGTTGAGTGTGAATAATTCCGAATACTGCAGGAGCGCTCCAATTGCCCCGTCGGTTTCGCCGAGTATAGCGAGCGCGCCCGCGTAGAAAGTGAGAATGTTCTCCTGTGGGGCGAGTCTATCTTCTACCATCTTTTTGAGAGATTCTAGACTCTCTGAAGTTCTTCCCGAGTCTCCAGCATGTACATATGCGTACTCAAACCAGGCCCGCTTCTTATTTCGTTCTTCGTCAGATGCGGTCTTAGCCATCTCGGTTTCATATAGAGCCTGCAGGCTCTTTACGTCTCCCTTGTCTGCAAGCTCGGTTGAGATTTCCATGTATCGAGCTTCCGCATCATCGGCCGGACTCGAATCATCAGTTGCCTCCGGCAGGCTGGATATCTCGATGCCCTCACCAACTTTCGAATCATCGATACCGATAGGCAACGAAGGTGCTTCCATCTCCACCGGTTTCTCGTCGGCCGAGTCGCCATCCACTATTTCAGGGCGAACAGCATTCGATTGTTTCGCTACTGACCAGAGGGCTGAGAGAAACAGGACAAACGAAAGTACTGCGACAAATGAGATGGCGACGATAAGTTTGGATAGTATAAATTGTGCGACGCTTGAAGCTATGGCCAGCCCAGGGATAAGCCATCTGTTATCGTACGAGAACCTTCCGAGACCATCCCATAATTGCTTTTTCACGTACCGCCGCCTTGTCTTCTAATCTGGGGGCAAGAGCGTATACGGACATGTACCGCACCGCTACATGTCGAGTGCCAGCTGAAGTTGCAGTAGGACCAGTGGCGCGGGGAGGCCCCAGATGGGCATGTTCGGGGTCCTCTAAGTTGCCCGTAAGCTAGAGGGCTAGCTGAGCTGGGTTGAGTTACGGTCGAAGGAGCGATATGACGGTTTCAGTGGTGGTACCTACCGTCGGCCGGTACTCGGTGCGCGGGGTCCTCGATGCGCTGGCGCGTCAGGATGGACCGCCGCCGTTCGAGGTCATCGTCTCTATTGATGGTAGCTCTGAACCTGACTTCGGCGGTGCAGTTCTGCATTCTCAGTGCAATCGGTTGCTACTGGTGCAGCTCGGGATTTCGCAAGGTGTGAGTGTTGCTCGGAATCGGGCTGTGGAGCAAGCCGCCGGTGAGTTCGTCGGCTTTCTAGACGATGACACCGTGCCTGAGTCGGATTGGTTAAACAGGTTGTCAAAGGATCTATCTGGTCCTGATATCGCTGTTGCGGGACGCATCGTTGAGCGGGCAGGGGGCTCTGTCTTAGGTCGCTTGCGCGCTTTGGCTTTCGAGAACCGTCATCAGACGAACCTGGCGCGTATCGCGACGACCTTCCCCGCCTCTGCCTGCACAAGAGGCGGGGAACCCGCAAGACTCATCCGAACACCCTATCGATGACTGCCGCCGGTACGGGTGAGGTACGGGCAGCAGAATGACAGCGTCCGGTCGTAGGTTTCGGGCCATGGCGATCCGGAGCACGGACACAGACGAACAGAAGCTCGACGACACGGCACAACGCGTGCCGGTCAGGCGCAGGATCGGCATTCGGCGCGCGGCCGCCGCGATCACGTTGACCGTTGCATCGGTCGCAGGGGTGGCCATCGGGGCCGGCCAGGCGGCTGCGGACGGCTCCTATACCGGTCAGGCGTACTTCCGGGGCTCCGGAGGCCTCGTCGACGACTGGGACGACGAAGGCGTCGTCAACGTCAGCACCCACCGCGTCTCCAACGTCACGTGCCTCTGGCAGCACGTACTCGAGGCCGACGGCTACTTGGATCTGCGGGAGACCGACGGCATCTTCGGCGACCGAACCCATGCCGCCACCGTGCGCTGGCAGCGGGATCGCGGACTGACCCCGGATGGCTCGGTCGGACGTCTCAGCTGGGCCAGAGCCGGCAACAACCTGCAGGACCTCGGCACCGACACCTCCGGCTACCGCACCGGGCATTACAACGGATCGTCCTCCGGCAAGTCGCTTCGCCGCAATACCGCGGGCGTTCATCAGTTCTGGGACCAAGACGGTGGGGTGTACCGCACGGTTTCGTACAACTCGCGGACGTGCAGATAATCACCGAGCCCGGCCTGGCGTCGTCCGGGCCTGTTACACATTCAGTTCATGAGAAAGGGAAGTCTGTTGTTCTCCAAATCCACTAAGCGCGCGCTGGCGGTTTGCGCCGCTTTGACGGTTAGCTTCATCGGTTCGGCGGGGCCGGCCCAGGCGGCCAATGCCTACCTGCTCCTGGACGATCGGGACGGCCGGCAGCTCGGGGCCATGACCCACTACGACGCGGAGACGGATACGTTCAAGGTCTGCGATACGCAGCGGGAGGGTCGGTCGGTAACAGGCACGCTTTGGAGGTCCGGATCGCCCAAGAACGTCCTCCTCTTGACGATCACCGACGATGACGATGCCGGCTGCAATTCCAAGAGGTACAACATCCGTAGCGGATACGCCTATTACCTGCAGCTCAGCTACAACGGGAGCACCCAGATCTTCAAGAACATACGGATCTGGGAATAAGCGCGGGCTGCCGGTCAGCGCGGATCGACCCCGGCGTGGTCACGCCAGACGTACGGCGGGACGTAGCCGAGATGCTGTCCGCCGACGTCATGGTGAGGCATCTCAAGCAGCTCGACCGATGCGACCTAGCTGAAAACCGGTATGGCGGGTGACCGTCATCGTGGGTTCGAATACCACACCCTCCGCTCATCAGATCCGGAAACAGCCTCTGACCTGCGGAAACAGCAGTCCGGCTGAGTCCCGGCCCCGCCCGGCTAAGAGCCGCCGGTTTCGGCCAGTCGTGCAAAATCCGTGCAATGGCGGCGTCTGGGATGCAGAGAGTGGGATGTTCCTGACGGCGGTGGATCTGATGGCGGAGCGCGTGCTCACGGTGGCCGTGTCGCTCATAGCGGCTGCGGTAGCCGTGGGGGCGACGTGGTTGATCCTGGGGCGTGGCATGGTGTTCGCGGTGAGGACAACATTGTCCGACCCAGTTCGAAGGAGCGCCATGAGACTTGTTGCCGCCAGCACCGCGATCGCCGCTACTACCGTGGTCATGCTGTTCGGTGCCGCGACCACCGCCCACGCAGCCAACGGGGTCGTCGACGCTCAGAACAAGGCCGGTTTCACTCAGTACATCGACTCCGGCGACAAGGTCAAGGTCTGTGACACCAAGAAGAACGGCGACGGCGTCCTCGGCTGGATCTCGGTTCGCCAGACGAACGGGAAGTTCAAGGACCACCCCCGGATCTACGTCGGCGGCGCGGGCAAGTGCGTCACCAGGGCCAAGGACGTGACCCCGGAGAACACCTCGATCATCCTGACCGCCTGCTCGGTCAGCGGCCCCAAGGGCACGCCGTACAGCTGCAACTCCAAGATCATCAAGGGCAGCTGACACGGGCGACGGTGCCGTCGCCCTCCTTCAGCTGACCGGACCGGTTCAGGCGACCAGACCGTCATCGTGGCTTCGAATCCCACACCCTCCGCTCAACGACACCAAAAGGCCTCTCACCTGCGGGAACGCAAGCGAGAGGCCTTTCCCGTGTCAGTGCGGACGGCCAGCAGAGGAGAGGAGCATCCTCCGCCGGAAGAGGTTCGGGCGGCCGGTCGGTGGACCGGCCGCCGGTTATCGGGTGCTCAGCCGCACGCGCCGGTGACCCACTGGTGGGACCGGAGCAGCTCCGGGGTGACGAAGTTCCCTCGGCCGCCGCGCGGAGTGCAGCCGGCGGTGTTGACGTAGCCGACCCGTGAGTAGTAGCGAACACCTGTCAAGCTGCTGTTGGTCCCGTTGTTGCGCACCGATCTCGGCCTGACGTCATCGGCCCAGGAACAGACCCCCGGGGCGGCCAGCCAGTTGTTGTCGTTGCCGGACCAACGGCACACGGCGCCGAGTCCGTTTTCGGCGGAGTAGAAACAGATGTTGCCACTGGCGCAGTCCCAAGCGGCTACGAGCTCCTGCTTCTGCGCGTCCCACACCTGTCCGGTCTGCTCGGCGAGCTGCACCATCTCCGTCTGGGTGGGCTTCGTCTCGATGGGCGCGGCATTGGCCGGCGAAGCCAGTACCAGCACGGTAGCTACGGCGCCGAGAACGGCGATCAAGGACTTCCGGGAAGTATTCATGCCTCAGACGTTACGAACCGCGATCGCCGAGTCACTGCCCGTACTGCGCCCGTACCGCTGGATCCGTACGACGCCGCGCTGAGGCCGCCGCGAACGAGCACCGAGCACCGCGCGACAGCCTTGTCACTATCCTCGCGGATATTGGCATTGCCGCCACTGGAGGGCGTGAATCGTGCACGCGACACTGAGTGAGAACCGCCCGTCCCGGCGGTCGCGCACCCAGAACCACGATGAGGAACGCCGATATGACTGATCTGATGAAGGCCGTTGTGCTCGCCCGGTTCGGAGGAGCCGATGCTTTCGAGTTGCGCGACGTTCCCGTACCGCGAGTCGAACCTCGCCAGGTGCGGGTGCGCGTCCACGCGACCGCCGTCAACCCGCTCGACTACCAGATCCGTCGCGGCGATTATCCGGATCACGTGCCGCTCCCGGCGATCATCGGGCACGACATCTCCGGCGTGATCGAGGAAGTCGGGTCCCACGTGACCGAGTTCCGCGCCGGTGACGCGGTGTACTACACGCCCCAGATCTTCGGCGGCCCCGGCTCGTACGCCGAGCAGCACGTTGCCGACGTCGACCTCGTCGGCCGGAAGCCGGAGAACCTCGGTCACCTGGAGGCGGCGAGCCTGACTCTCGTCGGGGGAACGGTCTGGGAGGCGCTGGTGACGCGAGCTCAGCTCACCGTGGGGGAGACGATCCTCATCCATGGAGGCTCGGGCGGTGTCGGCACGATCGCGATCCAGGTCGCGAAGGCGATCGGCGCGCGAGTGATCACCACCGCGCGAGCCGGCGACCACGAGTTCGTACGCTCTCTCGGAGCCGATGCGGCGATCGACTTCACCTCGACGGACTACGTCGATGCCGTGGCCGAGCTGACGCGAGGCAAAGGCGTCGACGTCGTCTTCGACACGATCGGTGGGGACGCGCTGACACGAAGTCCGCTGACGCTCGCCGACTTCGGACGCGTCGTCAGCATCGTCGACATCGCGCAGCCGCAGAACCTGATCGAGGCCTGGGGCAAGAACGCCGCCTATCACTTCGTCTTCACCCGCCAGAACCGAGGAAAGCTGGACGCACTGACCACGCTGGTCGAGCGCGGTCTCGTGAAGCCGGTCATCGGCGCGACTCTTCCGCTCGCCCAGGTGGGCGAGGCTCACGAGCTGCTGGAGAACCGGCGGTCGTACGGTCTCCGCGGCAAGGTCGCGATCGATGTGACGGGCGAAACCGTCGCGCTTCCCGAGCGCATCTCGTAGCGGAACGCTCCAGGCACTCGGGCGATGATCGCGGTGGTCAGCTCCGACCGGAGAAGGTCGCGCGGTACTCCGAGGGGGACACGTCCAGGAGCCGGCGGAAATGCAGTCGGAGGTTCGATCCGGTTCCCAGGCCGACCTGCTCCGCGATGCGGTCGACCGACAACCGCGTGCTCTCCAGGAGTTCGCGGGCGGTGTCGACCCGTGCCCGGAGGATCCACTGCAGCGGGGTACTGCCGGTCTCTTCGGCGAAGCGGCGCAGGAACGTGCGGGGCGACATCTGCGCGTGCGCAGCGAGTCCGGCGATCGTGAGCGGCTGCCCGAGCCGCGACATGGCCCATTCGCGCGTCGCGGCGAGGGTTTCGCCATGGGCTGCCGAGCTGGCCTTCGGCAGGTACTGGGCCTGGCCCCCGGTCCGGTAGGGCGCGGTGACGAGTCCTCGTGCGATCTCGTTCGCCGCGCTCACGCCCAGGTCGCACCGGACGATGTGCAGGCACAGGTCGAGACCGGCGGCGGCCCCCGCCGAGGTGAGGATCGACCCCTCGTCGACGAAGAGCACGTTCGGCTCGACGGTGATCTGCGGATGCCGCTCCGCGAGCTGCTCCGCCGCATCCCAGTGCGTCGTCGCCCGCAGGCCGTCGAGCAGGCCGGCATCCGCGAGGGCGAATGCGCCGTAGCAGATCGACGCGATGCGAGTCCCACGGGATGCGGCGCTCCGGAGTGCTTCGCGCACCTCCACCGGTATCGGCCGGCCCGCCGGAGCGTACCCAGGAACGACAATCGTGTCCGCGTCGGTCAGTCCGTCGAGGCCCCGCGGGACCGCGTAGCCGAAGCCGCCATGGGACGGCACCGTTCCCGCAGTGACCCCGCAGGCCGACACTTCGTACGGGAATCCCGAGTCCGGATGAAAGACCTCCGCCGGGATCCCGACGTCCAGCGGGAGCGCCCCGTCGAGCACGAGGACCACCACCTGATGCGGTCGCTGCATCACCTGGCTCCGATCTGGTCAACGTGTGCCGACCGTGTCGTCATCCTCGCATGTATGCGCATTACTGCCATCCGTACGCCTGGAGAGGCGGAGGCCTGGGTACGCCGCCAGCATGCACTGCAAGCAGCAGCAGGGTCGGTGTCAGGGGAGCAGCGTCTCGAGTTCCGCTAGCCGGGCGAACAGATCCGGCAGCCCGCGTACGCCGTTGCGCGCCGACTCCTGCGACAGCGCGAGGTCAGGGCCGGTGGTTGCCTCGACACCGGCAAGGCGGCGGAGGATGTTCCACCTCGTGAACCCCAGCCAGCCGCCGATCAGGAACACGAACCAGCTCGGACCCGATGGTGGCAGCGTCCCGCCGCCGGCGACGTAGCCGTCGAGAACCGAGCGGAAGCTGGCGGGCTCGATGTCGTCGAAGCCAGGTCCTTTCGCGAGGCTCAGCGCGGTCGAGCCGAGTTCACCGGCCAGGTCGAGCAACCCCGAGAGTTCCCAGTCGAGCACCACCGGCCGGCCTTCTTGGGCGAGCAGGTTCCATGGCTGGATGTCCCGATGGGTCAGCACGACAGGGCCTGGTCGTTCGCAGGTGTCAACAAAACAAGCGATCGCGAGGAACGTCTCCACCTGCGAGGCGAGTTCGTCGGCCCACGGCTGCCCGGTCGCCGCCGCCCGCTCGGCGAGCTCCGGCCAGTCTCGCGGCGCGAGTTCCTCGATCGGCCCGTGGGTCCACTCGACGTCGAGGGCGTGGATGCGCGCGAGGATCTCCCCGACCTCGAACGCGTACGCCGCCGGCACCGGCGCTTCGGGCACCGTCTCGCCTTCCACCCACCGATGGACGAGCGTGTGCTCGTCGGCCGAGATCGGTTCCGGCATCGGGATGCCGGCGGCGAAGGCCGCTCGCTCGAACCTGAACACGTCCTCGACCAGGTAGGTCTGGCGGCGGTCGACGAGGTTGAGTTCCTTCACCGCGAAGGAACCCTGATCGGTGTCGAGCCGGTACAGCCGGTTGGCGAACCCGCCGCGCACGCGAATCATCGGCCCGATCGGCGTACCCAACTGCGACAGATCGGTCATCTCACGAACCTAGGTCTCGCGGCCGACCGACGCACTGGATTTCAGGACGAGATCGCCAAAAGCGATGACTCTCGATCGAGTTGATCGCCGCTGATTATGCTGAGACCCGTGGGCGACGTCGAGCTGCGCCATCTGCGAGCCCTGGCCGCCATCGCCGAAGAGGGAACCTTCGGGCGAGCGGCCGCACGGCTCGGCTATACCCAGTCGTCGGTGAGCCAGCAGATCGCCGCGCTCGAGCAGGCCGTCGGCGGCGCCGTCTTCGATCGCCCGGGAGGACCCAGGCCGGTACGGATCACGCCCCTCGGCGAGGTGGTCCTGGCTCACGGCCGAGATCTTCTGGCGAAGTCGGAGGCGTTGACCGATGCCGTCGACCGCCTCCACGCGGGCAGCGGCCGGATCGACATCGGCACCTTCCAGAGTGTCTCCAACCTGATCCTGCCGGCCGTCGTACGCCAGTTGCTGGACGAGCATCCCGGGTGCGACATCAGGCTGTCGGAGGTGCAGCCGGAGGATCCGGAGCTCGGAGATCTCGACCTGTTGTTCCATGACGGCCGGATCGAAGGCAACGTCGAGCATGTCAAGCTGCTCGACGAGCCCTACCTGCTGGTGGCCGGTGCCGGAACCTTCCCCGCCGGTCCGGTAGGAGTCGAGCTGCTCGATGATGCCCCGATGGTCGCCTGGCCGCCCACCTATCACCAGAAGTGGCTGGAGCGATCCCTGGCGGGCTTCGGCGCCCGGCCGCGGATCGTCTTCAGAACCACCGGCCACGAAACCATCCTGTCGATGGTGCGGGCGGGCATCGGCTCCGCCGTACTGCCGTGGCTCGCGCTGCACGGATCGGATGCCGCGGCCGACGAGCGGCTCAGCATCCACCCGCTGCAACCATCGCCTGCCCGCGAGATGTACCTGCACTGGCCCGCCGACCGCACCCCATCGCCACTCGCGGCCCGAGCCATCGACATCGCCGTCCAGGCTGCGAACGAGCTGGCTGACCAGCTCTCAACTCGGCGCAGTCCGGGACGATGAAGTTCACGTCCGACCCGTCGTCAGACATCGTGCCTGTCGGTGGTGGCAGTTACCGTCTCCACGCATGATGGACGCAACCTTCGTCGCCGCCACCCGGAAGTCGTACGACGCGTGATGCTGGCGTTCCAGATCGGCGACGACGTGACCCAGCGGACGGAGTACTCCGGGACGCCGATCACGCTCGACTTCTACCGCCAACAGCCGGCCGAGGTCGCGGAACTGCTACGCGAGGCCTCGATGCAGCCAGCGGCGCTGTAAATGCGTTCGCGCTTCACCTCGGCGGCCCCTACCGTGCGCTCTGTGACTGCAGATCCGTACGGCGATGAGCGGCTGGTCGGTTTGTACGACGGCGACAACGGAAGCGGTGACGATCACGAGTACTTTCTCGGCCTTGCCGCCGAGCTGGGCGCCACGAAGATCGTCGATCTCGGCTGCGGAACCGGCCTGCTGACCAGAGCGTTCGCTGCTCCGGGACGAGTGGTCATCGGCATCGATCCGAGCGCGACGATGCTGGGGTACGCGCAGCGGCAGCCGGGCGCTGACGCCGTCACCTGGGTGGACGGCGACGCCAGCGCGATCGAGCGCACCGGCGATGCGGATCTGGCGGTCAGCACCGGGAACACGATGATGCACATCAGCCCCAACGATCTCCCCTGGGTTCTCGACGCGCTGGCCGCAGTACTGCGCCCCGGCGGAGTCCTCAGCTTCGAGAGCCGCAACCCCGCCGCGCGCGCCTGGGAACAGTGGACCCCGGAGGCGACGTACTGCGAACGCGATACACCGGCCGGTCACCTCCGCGAGTGGATGGAGGTCTCGGAGGTAGACGATGGGCGGGTGGTCTTCGACGCCCACAACGTCTTCGAGGACGGCAGCGATGCCGTCTACACCACCACTCTCTACTTCCGTACGGCGGAAGCGCTCACCACCGCCCTGCACCAAGCCGGCTTCACCGACATCCATATCCACGCCGGCTGGCACCAACAGCCAGTAGCCGAAGACACCCGCCTCTTCGTGTTTCGCGCAGTACTAGCATCCGCCATGAGGGCAGTGGATCGGTGAACTGGTGTGGGCAGATCAGCTGCCTACCTCGCCAGCAAGCGCAACACGCGCTGACTCTGGAGCAACCCCGTCCCCGGTGAGTTTCGGCTTTCGGCCGGCTCACCCGGACGCAGCAGCGTCAGCCAGAAGCACGCCCACAGCCGCCGCGCGCTGAGCAGTCGTCGCTGGTCGACGGTGAAGCGATCGGCGAAGCCACTCCAGTCGGTACCCCGGCCAGCAATGTGCTCGACCAGGTTGGCCAGTTCGACCGCCAGGTCGCTCACGCCAGCGTCCTCGAAGTCGACGATCCGCACGCGCGCCCCGTCCCACAGATAGTTCGACAGGTTGGGATCACCATGCCCGATCACCGGTACGCCGGGCAGCAGCAACCGCTCGACCTCGCCACCATCGAGCCAAGCCGCAGCCGCGTCATGCGCTTCTCCGACAACCCCCTCCCCGCGGTACGACGCGATGGCGGTCCTCACCCGAGCCAGCAGCTCCGGCACCCCGATGGGCTCCAGCGCATCTGCCGGCTGAGCCCACAGTGCCCGTAGAGCCACCTCGAGCCCATCCAGTTGACCAGGCGTGAGCGCACCGGCCAGCGGCTGACCCGGCACCCAGGACATCACCAGCACTAGACCGCTTAGGTCCAGCGACACCGGTTTCGGCCCGAGACCCGGGGGTAGGGCGTGCAGCGCTGACCACTCGCGGACGTGCTCGTTGCGGGGGCAGGAGACGTACTGCTTGGTGACCAGGTCGCCCTGCGTGGTCACCAAGTGCGTCTGAGGCATAACTCAAAAGAATATTCCGCCGCCGTGTCTATCTGGCCCGATCGCTTTCGACGTGTGTGCAAGAGGCAGGAACACCAGAAGGAGAAGTGCGATGAGCGTGCAGGCCTACATGGCAGCGGTGACCTGTAGCGAGGTTGCGGGCGAACTGCTCGGTTCGGGGTTCAGTGGCGACGTACACCAGCCAGGGGACGCGCAGTACGACGTACTGCGGCAGTCGGTCGTCCCCACCTTCGACTCTCGCCCGCTGGTCGTGGCGGAGGCCGGCAGTCGAGCAGACGTGCAGGCGGCTGTCCGCACGGCTCGGCGCCTTGGGTTGCCGCTCGCAGTACAGGCGACTGGGCATGGGACGCGAGTGCCGGCTGACGGCGGCATCCTGCTCAAGACCACTGCCATGACGTCGGTACTGGTCGACCCGCAGCGCAAGCTCGCCAAGGTCGGGCCCGGCACCCGCTGGGGCGCAGTGGTCGACGCGGCTGGTCAATTCGGACTAGCGCCGCTGGCAGGCTCCTCGCGGGACGTCGGAGTCACCGGGTACACGCTGGGCGGAGGTGTTGGCTGGCTGGCCCGCAAGTACGGCTTCGCGGCCGACAGCGTGGTCCGAGCCGAGGTCGTCACGGCAGACGGCCGGTTGGTCACCGCGAGCGCCGACGAGCATCCGGACCTGTTCTGGGCGCTCCGCGGCGGCAGCGGCAACTTCGGCATCGTCACCTCACTCGAGTTCCGCCTGTACGCCGTACCGCAAGTGCACTCGGGCACCGTCTACTTCGCCGTCGACAACGCGGCCGAGACGCTCAAGTTCTACCGCGACTGGTCCGCCACCATCCCCAACGAGCTGAGCACCGCCATCCTGCTGACCCGCCTCCCCGGCACAACTACTCGCGCCCTGGCGATCAAGGCCTCGTATTCCGGTGAAGCAGATCTGGCCGAGCACCTGCTCAAGCCGCTGTTCGACCAAGCCGGCCCGATCCTCGCCGGTGAGCTGAAGACCACGCCGTACGGCGAGTCCGCGATGGGCGGCACCCCGGCCCGCTACCTCGACCTGCTCGACACCCTCCCGGACGACCTGCTCGACGCACTGGCCGAGCTCACCTACGAGACCGTCGAGATCCGCCACTGGGGCGGCGCGATGGCTCACCCCGGCCCGGACGCCGGCCCGGTCGGCCACCGCGAGGCGTCGTACTCGCTGATCATCGACCAGGAAGTCCCAACGCTGGCCCCGGTACTACGTACCACCGGCCGCACGTTCCTCAACTTCCTCGCCGACCCCGGCCAGGCAGCGTCGGCGTACGGGGAAGCGGACCTGATCCGCCTCCGCGCGGTGAAGCGCGCCTACGACCCGGACAACTTCTTCCACCTGAACCACAACCTGACGCCGGCCTGAAGCCCGGAGCAGCCGAAAGCCCGGCCTCGATCGTTCC
Source organism: Kribbella sp. CA-293567 (assembly GCF_027627575.1). Classification (NCBI taxonomy): domain Bacteria; kingdom Bacillati; phylum Actinomycetota; class Actinomycetes; order Propionibacteriales; family Kribbellaceae; genus Kribbella; species Kribbella sp. CA-293567. The sequence goes on along the minus strand of NZ_CP114065.1, from coordinate 48,222 downwards.
GAGGCCGGGCTTTCGGCGAATGCTGTGGAACTCAGGCGGTACCGGAGTTGCCGTACACGCTGACGTGCACGTGGTCCACGTGGTTGGCCGTGTCGCCGCCACGGTCCTCCATCGAGCGCCAGCCTTCGCTGCTGCGCTCGACCGTCCAGATCTTCTGCTCCCAGATCAGTTCGCTGACGCCCATGGCCTTGCGGTTGGCCCGGAGCCAGTCGGCGATCTCCTGGCCGGTCTGGCCGGTGACCATGATGTCGAGCCCACGGCCGCTGGAGTGCTCGCTGCCGCTGTCGCCGCTGCGCAGACCGCCGTACGACGTGACGGACGGGAACAGGTTGCAGATCGCGCGGTGCACCCGGATCGCGTCCGGGGTCAGGCCGTCCTCGACGCTGGAGCCGGACTTGCAGGGCGCCTGTGACGAGCTGCCTTCGGTGGCCGGCTTGTCGACCGGCTTGGTCGCGGCCAGGTACTGCGCCTTGACCCAGCGCGAGACGCCGTCGTTGACGACCTCGGCGAACGCGCCCTGGATCTTGCCGGTGACCGAGACCTTGGTGCCCTTTTCCAGGACGGTCAGCAGCGAGCCGCTGACCGGCGCGGACCAGAGGTTCACATCGGTGGTCGTGTACTTGCTGCCGGTGATCTTCGGCGGCAGGACCGTCTTGGCGCTCTCGGCGGCGCGCGTCTTGATCGACGTCGGGCGCGGGATCGGAGCCTGCTTCTTGAGGTGCTTCGCGACCGGCGTGGCCTTCGCCTTCGGCTTCGGCGCCTGGGTCAGGGTCAGATCGAGCGGGGGACGAAGGGCGTCCCGGCTGGTCGGTGCCTCACGCTTCAGCTGCAGGGGCGAGCTGGCGGTAGGAACGTTCTGCTGCGGGGTCTCGTCGGGAAACGCGACCGCGGAGCCGGTGGCGAGCAGTGCCACCGCGGCGCCGGGGATCGCGACCTTCACGATGCCGGGGCCGATCACCTTCGGGCGCGGTTGACGATGCCGCGCCTGTCTATGCCGTCCTTCAGCCACTGCGGTTCCACCCAATCTTGCCGAGATCAAAACGTTATCGACCGGAGGATCAAAGCACACTTCCTGACGAGTCCACCAACCGACGCGGAGTTTTAACGTATTGCGAACATGCCGCACGCTCAGCGGAGCTGATTTCGCCTGCGGCGGCAGGGGTGGACTCTGCTTGACTGCCGGTCATGGAAGATCTCGGGTTCGGCGTCCGGACGGGTGCGGTGGCACACCTCGTGATCGATCGAGTACCCAAGCGCAACGCGCTCACTCGGGCGATGTGGGAGGCGCTGCCGGGCGTGCTGGCGGAGTTGGCCGCGGACCCTGCGGTGAAGGTTCTCCTCGTCACCGGAGCCGGACCGAGCTTCTCGGCAGGCGCCGACATCGGCGAACTGGTCTCCGGCAGCGACCCGGCCGACCCGATGGCCGAGCTCAGGGCGCACAACCTGCGGGCCCAGGCAGCGCTGCGCGAGTTCCCGAAGCCGACCGTCGCGGTGATCCGGGGACACTGCATCGGCGGTGGGCTCGAGATCGCCGTCAACTGCGACTTCCGGTTCGCGGCGAGCGGTTCGACGTACGGGGTGACGCCCGCCCGGATCGGAGTGGTCTACCCGCCGGCCGCGATCAAGGTGCTGCTCGACCTGGTCGGACCAGCGACCACGAAGTACCTGCTGTTCAGCGGTGAGCTGCTGACTGCCGACCAGGCCTACGCGAAGGGCCTGGTCGACCGGGTCGTTCCCGAGGACGAACTCGACGCCGCAGCGGCCGGCTTCGCCGCGACTCTGCTGTCGCGTTCCCAGCTGACGATCCGCTCGGCCAAGGAGACCGTCAACGCGCTTCTCGCCGGCACGGACGCAGATCAGCTCGCGTTCGAGCGCTACCGGGAGACGATCGCCAACGGTGAACTGGTCGAGGGCATCGCCGCGTTCCACGGCAAGCGCGCGCCGCGGTTCCCCTGGCACGACTGACTCTGCGTGCCGCGACGCTGACTCCCCGTACGCCGGTACGCCGGTCGCAATCCGGCGCGATTGCCGACGTTTGGAGCTGGGCACCAGACATCGGCGCCGCCAATCCCGCCCTGGCGGCCGGAGAAAGATAAGGGAGGCTTCATGCTCATCCTCGGACTGATCCTGTTGTTACTGGGATTCTTGTTGAAGATCTCGATCCTGTGGACGATCGGCATCGTGCTGCTCGTCGTCGGAGCAGTGTTGTTCCTGCTGGGATCGACCGGTCGTGCCGTCGGGGGACGGCGACACTGGTTCTGATCTGACCTTCTGAGCGTCAGGACCCCGCGGGCCTTCGGGCTCGCGGGGTTCTGTCGGTTCGGGTGGTTACGATCCCGCGGTATGAAGTACCTGGTACTGATCTATGGCGACGACAGCTGGACCGGCTCCGCGGCCGACCTGCTGGCGGTTCGCGAACTGACGGCGTACAAGGGCGAGCTGGCCGCGAGCGGCGAGCTGGCCAGTTCCGAAGGACTCACCCTGCCCGGCGAGGGGCGCGTGGTGCGGATCCGCGACGGCGTCCGGGTGGTCACCGACGGTCCGTTCGGCGAGGCGAAGGAGCAACTCGCGGGCTTCTTCCTGGTCGACGTGACCGACGACGAGCGGGCTCAACAGATCGCCGGCCGGGTCTCGGCCATCGTCGGCGACCGGGTCGAACTCCGCGAGACGGTCCTCAGCACCTGAAGCTCACACACCGGTGGTCACCGATTCAGGGACTGCGGCACGCTTCCTGCTGACCAGCAGGCCGGCGCCGACCAGACCGACGGCAACGAACGCCCAGCAGGCGGCGAAGGCAACCTGGTACCCCGACACCAGCGCTGCCGGCGTCAACCCGTCGGTATGCCCGACGGCCACCGCCGACAGGATCGCGATCCCCATCGCCCCGCCGATCTGGAAAGACGCGTTCTGCAGCCCGGACGCCACTCCGGAGTCCTGCTCGGCCACCTCGCTCAGAGCCGCGATCGACCCGGCCACCGACCCCGCGCCCAGGCCCGTACCGAAGAGGATCAATCCCCAGAACGCGACCTCGAAGTACCCGGACGAGGCCGACAGGAGCGACATCACCGTGCTGCCGAGACCGGCCAGGATCAGCGACACGGCCGCGACCGGGCGCGGTCCGACTCGCGTGACCAGGTTCTGCCCGGCGATCGAGCCGCCGACCGCCGCGGCCGCGAGCACCGACGACATCAGCCCGTACCGGATCGCCGACGCCCCCAGCGCCAGTTGCGCGTACTGCGTGTAGACGAAGCTCAGCCCGAACGCGGCCATTCCCCAGGTCATCCCGATCAGGTTGCCGCCCACCACCGCCCGGGACCGGAAGATGCGCAACGGCACCAGCGGCGCCGCCGAACGCTTCTCGATCAGCACGAACAACGCGAAGAGCGCGATGGCGGCGAGGGCCAGCAAGGTGGTCCGAGCGGCTGACGATGCCGGCGCCTCGATCACGGCGTACACGAGAACGATCAGCGCGGCGGTCACCGTGACCGCGCCGGCAAGGTCGAAGCCGCGTCGGCCTGGTCCCCGGCTGTCCTTGAGCAGTACGGGAGCGAGGGCGATCACCAGCACGCAGACGGGCACGTTGATGAAGAAGATCCACTGCCAGCCGAGCCCGTCGGTGACCGGCCCGCCGATCAGGGACCCCGCGGTACCGCCGACTCCGCTGGTCGCTCCCCAGATCCCCAACGCCTTGTTCCGGTCGGCGCCGTCTGGGAATGTCGTCATCACGATGGACAGCGCACTAGGAGCCAGTACCGCGGCAGCGATGCCCTGCAGGCCGCGTGCGACCACCAGCGCGTCCCCTGTCCAGGCGAAGCCGCACAGCAGCGAGGACGCGGCGAAGAGGATCAGCCCGGCGATCAGGACGCGTCGCCGGCCCAGCAGGTCCGACACCCGGCCGCCGAGCAGCAAGAGCCCGCCGAACATCAGCGCATATCCACTCGGCACCCACTGCACGCCCCCGGCGGAGAACGTCAGCTCCCGTTCGATCGACGGCACCGCGACGAGCACGATCGACGCGTCCAGGATGATCATGAATCCCGTCAGGCAGAGCAGGGCGAGCGCGAACCAGCGCTTCGGATCGTTGGGCATCAGGGCCTCCGGTACGGCGGACGCCCAGGCTGGGCGTCTACTGCCGGGGACGTCGGACCTCGCCGGCGCGGCTCGACATCTCGCAGTACGGGGAGGTCGAATCACCGGCCCTTGTTCCGACGTACCAGCTGAGAGGGGGTCGCCGGGACCTCCGCGACCGTCAGGATGGTGCCTGTGAAGTACATGCTGCTGATCTACAGCAACCCGGAGAGCTGGGCCGGACTGTCGGCCGCGCAGCGCGAGGGCCTGGCCCGGTCACACGAAGAACTGAGCCGTGAGCTCACCGAGCAGGGCATGCTGGTCAGCGCCGCCGGCCTGGCCGATCCGATCACCACCAGGACGGTCTCGGTCCGCGACGACACCCGGACCACCACCGACGGCCCGTACGCCGAGGCGAAGGAGCACCTGGCCGGCTTCTACCTGGTCGAGTGCGACGACATCGACCAGGCGATCGAGTACGCGGCCCGGATCCCGGACGCGAAGTACCTGGCGGTGGAGGTGCGACCCGTGATGGACAACTCCGGGCTGGAGATGTGAGCGACTTCGAACCCCTGCTGCGCGAGGAGACACCGCAGGTGCTCAGCGCGCTGGTCCGGCACTACGGGCACTTCGACCTGGCCGAGGAGGCTGTCCAGGAGGCTCTGCTCGCCGCTGCTCAGCAGTGGCCGGAAGAAGGTGTGCCCGACAATCCGCGAGGCTGGCTGATCAGAGTCGGCTCGCGGCGGCTGGTGGATCTGCTCCGCAGCGAGTCGGCCCGGCGGCAGCGTGAGGAGAACGCGGCCAACCTGGCGGCGCCCGAGGAGTTCGTTGCCTCGGCACCTGATGTGGACGATCCGGGTGGACGGGACGACACCTTGACGCTGTTGTTCCTGTGCTGCCATCCGGCTGTGTCGGCGGCCTCGCAGATCGCCTTGACCCTCAGGGCCGTCGGCGGTCTGACCACGGCGCAGATCGCGGCCGGGTTCTTGGTGCCCGAGGCAACGATGGCGCAGCGGATCAGCCGGGCCAAGCGCAGTATCAAGCAGGCCGGCAGCACCTTCGAGATGCCGCCCGAGGCCGAGCGGGACGCCCGGATGGGTGCGGTGCTGCACGTTCTGTACCTGATCTTCAACGAGGGCTACACCGCCTCGTCCGGTTCTTCCCTGCACAGCGCGGAGCTGACCACCGAGGCGATCCGGCTGGTCCGCGGCGTACGCCGGTTGCTGCCGGACGACGGCGAGGTGGCGGGACTGCTCGCCCTGATGTTGCTGACCGATGCGCGCCGGCCGGCTCGCACCGATTCCGACGGCGGGCTGATTCCGCTGGCCGAGCAGGATCGCTCGAAGTGGAACCAGCAGGCGATCGTCGAAGGCGAGGCGCTGGTCAGCGACGCGTTGTCGCGGACCCAGCTCGGTCCGTACCAGGTGCAGGCGGCGATCGCCGCGGTGCACGGGACTGCTGAGCGGGCCGAGGACACCGACTGGCCGCAGATCGTCGCGCTCTACCAGGTGCTCGAACAGATCTCCGACAACCCGATGGTCCGGCTGAACCACGCCGTGGCGGTGGCGATGGCGACCGGGCCGAAGGAGGGGCTCGCGTTGCTGGAGCCGCTCGGTTCCGACCAGCGGATCACCGAACACCACCGCCTGGAGGCGGTCCGCGCCCATCTGCTGGAGCTGTCGGGAGATCTCGACGGCGCCCGCGCGAGCTACCTGCTGGCGGCCCGGCGGACGACGTCGATCCCCGAACGCAACTACCTTCAGTCCAAGGCGGACCGGTTGAGCTGACCGCTCGAGACCGGCCCGCTCAGGAAGCGCTCGTCGGGCTCGAGGACTTCAGTGCTTGAAGGCGTCCTTGGCCTTCTCGCCGGCCTGCTTCAGGTCGCTGACGCCCTGGTCCTTCTTGCCCTCGGTCTCCAGGTTCTCGTCGCCCGTGACCTTGCCGACGACCTCCTTGGCCTTGCCGGCCAGGTCTTCCGCCGCGTTCTTGGCCTTGTCTGCGAAGCTCATCTGCTGTTCCTTCCCTGGTGGGTGATCCGGTCCATCGGCTGCCCCCTGCAGCAACCGATGGACCGGTTGCGGCGCCCCCCGTCCGAAGCGCCGACACTGGTTGAGTCGCGCGCCGTCGGTGGTTCGTCACGCTGCCGTGATCCAGATCACCCGATTCGGCGCGAATCCCCTCGGCCGAGTCGCGTCCAAGCCGCCGGTGTGTCAGCTTTGGAGGGTGGATCTCACCAAGGCATCGCTCCTGCGCGAGATGCTGACCGGGACGGAACTCGGCAGCCGGACGACCGAGTTCGCCCACTCGCTGCGCACGTTCACCACGCGCACCGGCGGCCTGATGCTGTTCGGACCGGCCGACGATGAGCCGTGGCACCTCACCGCACATCTCGACGACGAGCTGCATCGCGCCGGAATCGAGGACATCCGTCCCTCGCTGGTCCGCTGGGCGCCCCCGCCGGACGCGCCGCCGCACCTGGCGATCGGCCTGGACCGCCTCCGTGAGTCCGGCCGCGGCGAATCGCTGCTGGTGGTCTCCGAGCAGACTCCGGCGGACACGTTGCTGGAGCGCATCGACGACGTACGCCGCCGCGGCGCCACGATCTTCAGCATCGACAACGGCAACAAGGACCTGGCGTCCCTGTCCCACGAAACCCTGGTGCCCGAATTGCTGGTCCCGAACAGCTTCGGCACCGGCTGGATCACCCACCCGGTGGGCCAGGACCACGACGAGCCGGACCACGGGCGGCACGCCGTACCGGAGGAAACTCTCACGGCGCTGCGCGAGGCCGTCGCGGGTTTCGAGATGACCCAGCACCTGGTCAGCCTGGCCGTCGCCGACGAGAACGCCGTCCAGACCGCCGGCTGGCGTCGCTCCCTGCGCACCTTCATAGAACGCCTCAGCGGCGAACCGGCCTAGCGCGGACCTACCGACAGGCAGTAGTGCCGGTGGTGGGCCCGATTGACCCGTTCCTGAGCGTCAGCTTCGCGGAAGAACTCCACTACTGCCTGTCGCTGTGTTCGCGCTAGCTGTCCTGGATCGCCGACAGCAGCGGGTAGCGCGACTCCATCTCGGCGTCGTCGTCGAAGTCGAAGTTCTCGCCGGCCGGCACGTCGGGCGCATCGAAGCCGGCCTCCTCGACCGCCTCCCAGTAGTCGACGCTCGAGCCGCCCGCGGCCTCGAAGGCGTGCTGCGCGACGCTCAGCATCCCCTCACCGTTGAACCCCTCGAACCCGTCCCCCAGGTCCTCGTCGACCACATCGGCCAGCGAGTCGGGATCGGCCAGCGCCGCCTCCCACACCTCCTGGCCCTGCGCCAGCAGCCAGCCACGGAAGTAGTCGAACCCGTCATCGGAGACACCCTCGTTGATCAGGTACGCCGCACCCCACAGGTCCCACCGGTACGACTCGGCCTGCAGCCGCTCCAGCTCGACCCCGAACCCGGCGATCTCAGCCGGCGCCAGCTCACCCAGCGCCTTCGTCAACGCGTCAGCGACCCCATCAGGATCCGCGACCGTGTCATCCACCTCAGCCCGAGCCGCCTCGACAAGCTCCCAGAACCCATCCCTGTCCACCAGGAAATCGTGGCACGAAACCCACCCCGGAAACATCCCCTCGAGGTGACCCAAATCCTCTGGCGTCAGCGTGACCGACTGTTGAGATGGCGAGTGTCAGATGACGGACGGTTCGTGGCAAACTGAGCCTGTCTCACCCTTCGCCACAAGCGGCCGGATACCGGACCGGCCAGGTAGGGTTTGTTTTCTTCGGCCCCGAGCCGGCCGCGCATACCGGCGTCCGCAGGGGTACGGCGGTCAGGCGACCGGCCCGGGACCGAGGCAAACAAACCCCAGCGGCCGGGTCTGCGCCGACCAGCCCAGTACTACGAGTTGCCGCGGGTCGAGGTGCGGACGACGAGTTCCGGGGTGAAGGTGACTCGCTGGTGTTCGTGGTCCGGGTTGGAGGATTCGTCGAGCAGCAGCTCGGCGGCGGTGCGGCCGAGCAACTGGCGGGGCTGGCGGACCGAGGTCAGCGGGACGGCGGCCGCGGCGGCGAACTCGATGTCGTCGTAGCCGACGATCGCCAGATCCTCCGGGACGCGAAGCCCGAGGCTCACGCACTGCTGGAGCAACCCCAGCGCCAGTAGGTCGTTGGCGCAGAAAGCGGAAGTTGGGCGACGGTCGGCGGGCAGTCCGGCAAGTCGTTGCCCAGCGCCCCTACCTTCGGCGACCGTCAGTGCACCGGTCAGAACGTCGATCAGGCCGGTGGCCGGCAGGCCCGCCTTCCGTAGCGCCTCACGGGCACCGGCGCGCCGGTCGGTCACCTGGCCGATCGTGTTCGGCCCACCGACAAAGGCGATCCGCTCGTGTCCCAGTTCGATCAGGTGGGTCAGCGCGACCTCGCCGCCCAGCACGTCGTCGACCGCGACCGAGCAGTGCTCACCGTCGTCGATCGCGCGGTCCACCACGACCACCGGCGTACCGCGGTCGGGCAGGTTGCTGAGCCGCGACGAGTACGGATCGACCGGGGTGATCAGCACGCCTTGAACCCGTTGCTGCTCGAGCAGGTCGAGGTAGTTCGCCTCGCGGGCCGCGTCCTCGTTGCTGTTGCACAAGAACACCGACAGGCCGGCCTTCTCGGCCGCTTCCTCGACACCTCGCGCCACATCCGTGAAGAACGGGTTGCCGGCGTCGAGCATCAGGTAGGCGATGATCCGGCTGGAGCCCGCACGCAGTTGACGCGCTGACTCGTTGCGGACGAACCCGAGGGACTCCATCGCGGACTCGACCTTGGCCCGCGTCGCCGGACTGACCATCTCGGGCCGGTTCAGCACGTTGGAGACCGTCCCGAGTGAGACGCCCGCCGCGGCCGCGACATCCTTCACACCGGCCGCCGACCGCGTCGCGCCGCCGGGCCGCAGCCGTCGAGCTTGCCGCCGCGCGTTGGGTTTGGCCACCCGCGCCGGGTCCTTCGCGCGCCCTTGCCCGAGCGCTGGGTCAGGCCGGCCGGCGCCTGCCCTTCCTGGCTCCGCCCCCCGCCCCCCGCCTGCTCTGGCCGGCCGAGCGGATCGGCCGGTCGCGGGGTTCGGAGTACGGGCCGGATCGGGCGTACGGCGTGCGCGGTCCGCAGCGCCACTCGGTGCCACGCGGCCTCCCCCGGTTGAAACGTGATAGCAGCCGAAGCCTACCCGCTTTCCTGTGGAAAACCTCAGTGTTCCCCTGTGGTTCTGCACAGACTCGCGGCCACCTCTTGACGCCTTCCGCAGCGCCCCATTACCTTCGTGCAATCTTCTTGAAACCTTTCAGCAACACCCCGCTCAGGACCACCCGAACCCGCCGGAGGTGAGCATGCCGACCGAAGCCCCAGTACTGCGGGTGCGCGAGGTGGCCAAGTCGTTCGGCGCCGTCGCCGCCGTCCAGGGCGTCTCCTTCGACCTGTACGGCGGGGAGGCGCACGCGCTGGTCGGTGAGAACGGCGCAGGCAAGTCCACCATCGTGAAAATGCTGGCGGGCGTGCATCGCCCGGACGCCGGCACCCTCGAGCTCGACGGCGTGCCGATCGAGCTGAACACCCCGGCGGACGCGAAAGCGGCCGGGATCGCGGTGATCTACCAGGAGCCGACCCTGTTCCCCGATCTGTCCGTCGCGGAGAACATCGCGATGGGCCGGCAGCCACTGGGTCGTTTCAAAACCATCGACCGGACGGCGATGACCGAGCAGGCCGAGCGGCTCTTCGCCCGGCTCGGTGTCGCGATCGAGCCGGGGCGGCCTGCGCGGGGGTTGTCGATCGCCGATCAGCAACTGGTCGAGATCGCCAAGGCCATCTCTGCCGACGCCCGGGTGGTGGTGATGGACGAGCCGACCGCGGCCCTCACCGGGGTCGAGGTGGAGCGGCTGTTCGCGGTGGCGAGAGCACTGCGCGACGACGGTGCCGCTCTGGTCTTCATCTCGCACCGGTTCGAGGAGATCACCGCACTGTGCGAGCGGGTGACGATCATGCGCGACGGCAAGCACGTCTCCACCGACCTGATCAGCGAGGTCAGCGTCGACGAGATGGTCCGCCGGATGGTCGGCCGTGAGCTGGGCGCGCTGTTCCCCAAGCAGGAGGTCACGCCGGGCGCGGTGGTGCTGAGTGTGACCGGACTGACTCGCGACCCCGTCTTCGCCGACGTCTCCTTCGAGGTGCGGGCGGGCGAGATCGTGGCGCTGGCCGGTCTGGTCGGCTCCGGCCGGTCCGAGGTGGTCCAGTCGATCTTCGGTGTCGACCCACGAGACGCCGGCCAGGTCACGGTCGCCGGCAAGACTCTCAAGCCCGCGTCGCCACGCGCCGCGATGGCCGCCGGGGTGGCGCTCGTCCCCGAGGACCGTCGCCAGCAAGGGCTGGTAATGGAGCTGTCGATCGAGCGCAACGTGACGCTGCCCAGGTCCCGCGCGCTCTCTCGGCTCGGCTTCCTGACCGGCAGCAGTGAGCGCCGGTCCGCGAAGGAGTGGACCGAGCGGCTGAAGACGAAGTACGGGCGGCTGCAGGACGAGGTCGGCACGCTGTCCGGCGGCAATCAGCAGAAGGTCGTGCTGGCCAAGTGGCTGGCGACGGCGCCGAAGCTGCTGATCGTCGACGAGCCGACCCGCGGTATCGACGTCGGCACCAAGGCCGAGGTGCACCGCTTGATGTCCAGCCTCGCCGCGGAAGGAGTCGCCGTGCTGATGGTCTCGTCCGAGCTGCCCGAGGTGCTCGGGATGGCCGATCGGGTGCTCGTGATGCGGGAGGGCCGGCTGGTCGCCGAGCTCGACCGCGCCCGGGCCGACGAGGAGTCGGTGATGTTCGCGGCGATGGGACAGGAGGCCTCGGTATGACGGCCGCACCCACCCGCGCGCGGGACACGACGCCGGCGGCCGCCGCAGCGCCGAGCGGTTCGGCCTCCGGGCGCTCGTCCCTCGACCTGGTCCTGCGAGCCCGGGAGCTGGGCATCGTGCTGGCACTCGCGGCGCTGGTCGCGGTGACCGCGATCTCGAACCCGCGCTTCCTGTCCGGTCAGAGCATCCGCGACATCCTGCTCGGCACCGCGATCCTGGCCGTTCTGGCGGTCGGCCAGGCCGTGGTGGTGATCACCCGCAACATCGACCTCTCGGTCGGATCGGTTCTCGGGCTCAGCGCCTTCGCGGTCGGCACCCTGCTGCAGAACAACCCCGGCCTGCCGGTGGTGGTGGCGCTGCTGATCGGCGCGGCGATCGGTGGTGTCTGCGGCGGCGCCAACGGAGTGCTCGTCCGCTACGGCAACGTCCCCGCCCTCGTGGTCACCCTCGGCACGCTGTACGTCGTCCGCGGCATCACCTACTTCTGGGCCGGCGGCCAGCAGATCAACGCCGACGAGTTGCCGCAGGGCTTCCTCGACTTCGGCAACGCGACTCTGCTGGGCATCCCGTATCTCGTCCTGATCGCCTTGCTGGTGCTCGTCGTTACCGGCCTCGTACTGCGCAACTACCGCGTCGGCCGCGAGCTCTACGCGATGGGTTCGAGTCCTCAGGCAGCGACGCTGGCCGGCATCTCGGTCGGTCGGCGCACGATCGGCGCCTTCGCCGTGAGCGGCGCGCTGGCCGGCTTGGCCGGAGTGCTCTTCGCGGCCCGGTTCGGCACCATCGACGCGGCCGCCGGCACGGGGTACGAGCTGAACGTCGTGGCCGCAGTGGTCGTCGGCGGGGTCGCCGTCTTCGGCGGTAGCGGCTCGGTCTGGGGCGCCGCGCTCGGCGCGCTGCTGCTGACCACGATCGGCAGCTCGCTCGCGGTGCTGGAGATCAACCAGTTCTGGCAGCAGGCGATCGTCGGCGGGCTGATCCTGCTGGCCATCGGCGCCGACCGTCTCGTAGCCGCCCGAGTAGCCGCATCCCTGAAACGGCGCCATGGAAGAGAGGGAGGCTCCCATGTCAGCTGACACCAGCATCGCCTCGAGTGCCGGCTCCGGAGCGGCCTCCGGTCCGGGCACTTCTCCCAACGGTGGCGGCGTTCCGCGCGGTGGGGGAGCCGGCGGAATCGCCGGCCGGTTCGCCAACTGGAACGTGGCGATCATCGCCGTCACGCTGGTGGTGATGGTCGTCGCCTCGGCGACGGTCGACAACTTCGGTACCTCGCAGAACTTCGGCTTCCTGGTGCTCGACCTGCTGCCGATCGCGCTGGTCGCGCTGCCGATGACGCTGGTGATCGTCACCGGCGAGATCGACCTGTCGGTGGCGAGCACCCTCGGCCTGTCCAGCGCCGTGATGGGCTCCCTGTGGAACTCGAACCAGCCGATCGAGACGATCATCCCGGTCTGCCTGCTGCTCGGCGCGGTGCTGGGCGCGATCAACGGCTTCTTCATCACCGTGCTCGGGCTGCCGTCCCTCGCCGTCACGATCGGCACCCTCGCGCTGTACCGCGGCCTGGCGTTCGTGGTCCTCGGCGACGGCGCGGTCGCCGACTTCCCGGCGGTCTACACCGACTGGGTCACCGGCAACCTGGCCGGGACGTCGATCCCGAACGTACTGCTCGTCATCGTCGCGCTCGCCGTCGTCTTCGGAATCGTGCTGCACGCGACGCCGGTCGGCCGCGCGGTCTTCGCGGTCGGCGCGAGTGAACAGGCGGCCCGGTTCGCCGGCGTCCGGCCGGGCCGGCTCAAGTTCTGGCTGTACGTCGTGAGCGGCGCCGTGGCGGGCCTGGCCGGCGTGCTCTGGACGCTGCGCTACTCCAGCGCTCGTGCGGACAACGGCGCCGGCCTGGAACTGGCAGTCGTCGCCGCGGTGCTGCTCGGCGGCGTCTCCATCTTCGGTGGCAAGGGCGCGCTGCCGGGCGTGCTCGCCGGGGTCCTGCTGCTCGCCTCGCTGCAGAACGCCCTGCGGCTCTCCGACGTGTCGAACGAGGCGCTGAACGTCGTCACCGGCGTTCTGCTGATCGTCTCCGTGCTGGCACCCAACCTCGCCAACGCCGTTCGCGGCTCGGTCCAGCGCCGCCGGCACCGGACCACCACCAATCCCCTGTAAGGCCACTTGTCCAGAAGGGACAGCTCATGTCTTTCCGCATCTCACGCCGCCTGGCGGTGCCGCTGTCGACGGTGGCCGTCGCCTCCCTCGCGCTGACCGCGTGCGGCGGTGGCACCACCAAGTCCACCACCGCGAACGAGGCCACCAACGCCCCGAGCAGCACCGGCTCGGCCGCCGCCGACCCGAACGCGCCGCTGAAGGAAGGCCTGAAGATCGCCTACCTGCCCAAGCAGCTCAACAACCCGTACACCGATGTCTCGGTGGGCGGCGGCAAGGTCGCGGTCGGCGAGATCAAGGGCGAGTACAAGCTGGTCGGCCCGAACGACGCCAGCGCCTCCTCGCAGGTCAGCTACATCAACACGCTGATCCAGCAGCAGCAGGACGTGATCGTCGTCGCCGCCAACGACCCGAACGCCGTCTGCCCCTCGCTCAACCAGGCCCGCAAGGCCGGCATCAAGGTCGTCTCGTTCGACTCCGACGCCTCGAAGAACTGCCGGGACGCGTTCATCAACCAGGCCACCACGCAGGGCATCGGCGAGAGCCTGGTGAAGATGGCGAGCGAGCTGGCCGGCGGCACCGGCGAGATCGCGGTGCTGTCCGCGACGCCGAACGCGACCAACCAGAACGCCTGGATCGAGGTGATGAAGACCGAGCTGAAGAAGCCGGAGAACGCCAAACTCAAACTGGTGAAAGTTGCTTATGGCAACGACGATGACCAGAAGTCCTTCACCGAGGCCCAGGGACTGCTGCAGTCCTTCCCCAACCTCAAGGTGATCGTGTCGCCGACGACGGTCGGCATCGCCGCCGCCTCGCGCTACGTGAGCGCCTCGTCGTACAAGGGCAAGGTCGCCATCACCGGACTCGGGTTGCCGAACCAGATGCGGCAGTACGTCAAGGACGGCACGGTGAAGAAGTTCGCGCTGTGGAACCCGGCCGACATCGGCTACCTCGCCGCGTACGCCGGCGCCGCGCTGAAGTCCGGCCAGATCACCGGCGCCGAAGGGGAGAAGTTCAAGGCGGGCAAGCTCGGTGACTACACCGTCGGCGCGTCCGGCGAGATCGTCCTCGGCCCCCCGACCGAGTTCACCGCGGCCAACATCGACAAGTTCGACTTCTGAGTCTGCCGGGGACCTCGTGAACCGCTACTGCTTCTGCCTCCAGGTCAGACCCGAACGGCTGGACGAGTACGTCGAGCGCCACCGTGCCGTGTGGCCGGACATGCAGGCCGCGCTGCGCGACGCGGGCTGGCACAACTACTCGCTCTTCCTCCGCGGCGACGGCCTGCTGATCGGGTACGTCGAGGCCGACGACCTGGAGGCGACGCGGCAGGCGATGGCGGCCACCGAGGTGAATGCCCGCTGGCAGTCGGAGATGACCGAGTTCTTCGCCGGCGCCGACGACGGAACAGCCGACGGCAGGCCGCCGGACGAGTCGTTCGTGCTGCTGCCCGAGATCTTCCACCTGACCCCGAGTACCGAGGACTGATATGAGCAGCGTGACCGATGCACTGAGCCGGCAGGAGATCGAGCTTCCGTCGTGGGCGTTCGGCAACTCGGGGACCAGGTTCAAGGTGTTCAGCCAGCCTGGCGTCCCGCGCTCGCCGGAGGAGAAGATCGCCGACGCGGCCGTCGTCCACAAGTACACCGGGGCGGCACCGAGCGTCGCGCTGCACATCCCGTGGGACAAGGTCGACGACTACGTCGCGCTGGGCACCTACGCCAAGGAGCAGGGCGTCCGGCTGGGGGCGATCAACAGCAACGTCTTCCAGGACGACGACTACAAGCTGGGCAGCGTCACCAATCCGGATCCGCGGATCCGCCGGAAGGCGACCGACCACCTGCTCGAGTGCGTCGACATCATGGACGCCACCGGCTCGCGGGACCTCAAGCTGTGGTTCTCCGACGGCACGAACTACCCCGGCCAGGACGACCTGTGGGATCGGCAGGACCGGCTGGCGGCGGCGCTCAGGGAGGTCTACGACCGGCTCGGCGACGACCAGCGGATGCTGCTGGAGTACAAGCTCTTCGAGCCGGCCTTCTACGCGACCGACGTGCCCGACTGGGGGACGTCGTACGCGCACTGCCTGGAGCTCGGGCCGAAGGCCGTGGTCTGCATCGACACCGGTCACCACGCGCCGGGCACCAACATCGAGTTCATCGTGGCGTTCCTGCTCCGCGCGAAGAAGCTCGGCGCCTTCGACTTCAACAGCCGGTTCTACGCCGACGACGATCTGATGGTGGGGGCGGCCGACCCGTTCCAGCTGTTCCGGATCATGAACGAGATCGTTCGTGGCGACGCGCTCGATCCCGAGCGTGGCATCGCTTTCATGCTCGACCAGTGCCACAACATCGAGGCGAAGATCCCGGCCATCATCCGCTCGGTGATGAACGTCCAGGAGGCGACCGCGAAAGCCCTGCTGGTCGACCGCGACGCACTCCGCAAGGCGCAGCAGGACGGTGACGTGCTGGCCGCCAACGCCGCGATCATGGACGCCTTCAACACCGACGTCCGCCCGCTGCTGGCCGACCTGCGGACCTCGCAGGGCCTCGACCCCGACCCCGTCGCCGCCTACCACCGCAGCGGCTACTTCGAACAGATCACCAAGGACCGAGCCGACGGCCGGCAGGCCGGATGGGGAGCATGACAGTGGCTGAGACCGCAGCCGAGCTTGTTGCCAGGAGCAACAGACTGGGAGCCGACCCGCGGAACACCAACTACGCGGGCGGCAACACCTCGGCGAAGGGCACGGGGACCGATCCGGTGACCCAGCAGCCGGTCGACCTGGTCTGGGTGAAGGGTTCCGGCGGTGACCTCGGCACGCTCACCGCCGCCGGCCTCGCCGTGTTGCGGCAGGACCGGCTGAACGCGCTGGTCGACGTCTACCCCGGCGTCGACCGCGAGGACGAGATGGTCGCCGCCTTCGACTACTGCCTGCACGGCAAGGGCGGAGCAGCGCCGTCGATCGACACGGCGATGCACGGACTGGTCGACGCGCCGCATGTCGATCACCTGCACCCCGACTCGGGAATCGCGCTGGCCACGGCGGCCGACGGCGAGCAGCTGACCGCGGAGTGTTTCGGTGACCGAGTGGTCTGGGTGCCCTGGCGGCGCCCGGGTTTCCAGCTCGGGCTGGACATCGCCCAGGTGAAGAAGGACAACCCGCAGGCGATCGGCGTCATCCTCGGCGGCCATGGGATCACCGCCTGGGGTGACACCTCTGCCGAGTGTGAGGCGAACTCGCTCGACATCATCCGTACCGCCGAGCGCTTCCTGGCCGAGCGGGGCAAGCCGGAGCCCTTCGGCGCCGTAGTACCGGGCTACGAAGCGCTGCCCGAGGCGGAGCGGCGTGAGCGTGCGGCCGCGCTGGCACCGGTGATCCGCGGGCTGGCATCGACGGACAACCCGCAGGTCGGGCACTACAACGACTCCGAGGTCGTGCTGGAGTTCACCGCGCGCGAGCGGCTGGCGGAGCTGGCAGCCCTGGGCACCTCCTGTCCGGACCACTTCCTGCGCACCAAGGTGCGGCCGCTCGTGCTCGACCTTCCGCCGTCGGCGCCTCTCGACGAGGCTCTCACCAGGCTGCGGGAGCTGCACCTCGCCTACCGCGAGGACTACGCGGCGTACTACGACCGGCACGCGGCGCCGGAGAGCCCACCGATGCGCGGTGCCGACCCGGCGATCGTGCTGGTCCCTGGGGTCGGCATGTTCAGCTTCGGCAAGGACAAGCAGACCGCCCGCGTCGCCGGTGAGTTCTACCTCAACGCGATCAACGTGATGCACGGTGCCGAGGCGGTCTCGACGTACTCGCCGATCGACGAGAGCGAGAAGTTCCGGATCGAGTACTGGGCGCTCGAGGAGGCGAAGCTGCAGCGGATGCCCAAGCCGAAGCCGCTGGCCACCCGAGTCGCGTTCGTCACCGGCGCCGGTTCCGGCATCGGCAAGGCGATCGCTCAGCGGCTGGCCGCCGAAGGCGCCTGCGTCGTCATCGCCGATCTCGACCTGGCTGCTGCCGAGGCAGTCGCCAAGGAGATCGGTACGGCGGACCAAGCGGTGGCCGTCGGCGCGGACGTGTCGGACGGTGCCGCGGTGGAAGCCGCGATGCGGGAGGCCGTGCTTGCCTTCGGCGGCGTGGACCTGGTCGTCAACAACGCCGGCCTGTCGATCTCGAAGCCTTTGCTGGAAACCACCGAGAAGGACTGGGACCTCCAGCACGACGTGATGGCGAAGGGCTCCTTCCTGGTCTCCCGCGCCGCCGCGAAGGTGCTGATCGACCAGGCCATCGGTGGCGACATCGTCTACATCTCCAGCAAGAACGCGGTCTTCGCCGGCCCCAACAACGTCGCGTACGGCGCCGCCAAGGCCGACCAGGCGCATCAGGTCAGACTGCTCGCGGCCGAGCTCGGTCAGTTCGGGATCCGCGTCAACGGGGTGAACCCCGACGGCGTGGTCCGTGGTTCGGGAATCTTCGCCAAGGGCTGGGGCGCCCAGCGTGCCGCCGTGTACGGCGTACCGGAGTCGGAGCTCGGTGCCTTCTACGCGCAACGCACCCTGCTCAAGCGCGAGGTGCTGCCGGAGCACGTGGCCGCGGCTGTCTTCGCTCTGGCCGCCGGTGACCTGTCCCAGACCACCGGTTTGCACGTGCCCGTCGACGCCGGCGTCGCCGCCGCCTTTCTGCGCTGAGGAGAGTTCGCCATGTGGAGTACCGATCCGAGTCGTTCGGTGGATGGGCACGGCGTGCTGCCGTGGGTCGAACCACGGAAGACCCGGATCGGCCTGGTCGCGGGCGGTCTGGGGGCGTACTGGCCACAGTTCCCTGAGCTGCTGCCGCAGTTGCAGGCCTCGGCGCGGCGGGTGGCCGAGCGGTTCTCGGCGCTCGACTGCGAGGTGATCGACGTCGGCTTCATCTCCGACGCCGGCGAAGGTGCCGTGGCGGCCGAGAAACTCCGGCTCGCGGACTGCGACCTGATCGTCGGTTTCCTCACCACCTACCTGACCGCGTCGATGCTCGTCCCGATCGCACAACGCAGCGGAGCGCCGGTTCTGCTGCTCAACCTGCAGCCGGCCGAGTCGATGGATCACGCCTCGTTCGACACCGGCGCCTGGCTCGCGTACTGCGGTGCCTGCCCGCTGCCGGAGATGGCCAATGCCTTCGAGCGGTGCGGTATCGACTTCCGCTCGGTCTCCGGGTACGTCGAGGACGAGCGCGCGTGGACGCGGATCGGGCGCTGGCTCAAGGCGGCCGGCGTGCGAGCCGCGCTTCGGCACGGCCGGCACGGGCTGCTCGGACACCTCTATCCCGGAATGATGGACGTGATCACCGATCCGACGCTGGTCTCCGCTCAGCTCGGTGGGCACGTGGAGATCCTGGAGATCGACGATCTGCGGGTTCGGGTCGAGAAGGTCACCGAGGCCGAGACGGACGCCCGGATGAAGGTCGCCCGGGAGGTCTTCACCCTGGCCGACTCCGTGGTCGAGGACGACTTCCGCTGGGGTGCGACGGTGTCGGTCGCGCTGGACCGGCTGGTCGAGGACTTCCAGCTCGACACGTTGGCGTACTACCACCGGGGCCTCGACGGCGAAACGCACGAACGGGTGGCCGCCGGGATGATCCTGGGCGCTTCGTTGCTCACGGCAAGAGGTGTGCCTGCCGCGGGGGAGTACGAGTTGCGCACGTCGCTCGCGATGCTGGTGATGGACAAGCTCGGCGGCGGTGGGTCGTTCACCGAACTGCAGGCGCTGAACTTCCACGACAACGTGGTCGAGATGGGCCACGACGGCCCGGCGCACCTCGCGATCAGTGCGAGGAAGCCGTTGCTGCGAGGGCTCGGGGTGTACCACGGCAAGCGTGGCTGGGGTGTCTCGGTCGAGTTCGACGTGAAGCAGGGGCCGGTCACCGCGCTGGGTCTCGGCCAGTTGCGCGACGGGTCGTTCCGGTTGATCGCCTCCGAGGGGGAGGTCGTCGACGGTCCGCTGCTGCAGCTCGGCAACACCACCTCGCGGGTGGACTTCGGCTGCGATCCCGGCGAGTGGACCGATGCCTGGTCGGCCTCCGGCGTCGCCCACCACTGGGCCCTCGGCACGGGACACCGGGTCGAAGAGCTCAAGGCAGTCGCCGACCTCCTCCACCTCGACCTTCGCGTCGTGAAGGTCTGAGGAACAGGCCATGGGCGTGCACCTCGCGGCGGTGGATCTGGGCGCCTCCAGCGGCCGGGTGATGCTGGGTCACGTCGACGCGCGTGCAGGTCGCTTGGAGCTCACCGAGGCTCACCGGTTCTGGAACGGCGCGGTGCGGGTGGGCGACACCCTGCACTGGGACATCCTTGCTCTCTACCGCGAGACCCTCCGCGGCCTCGCCGCCGCAGACCGCCTGGTTCGCTCTAGCTCTGCTTCCGCGGATCGCTTGGCCGGGGTGGGGATCGATTCGTGGGCCGTGGACTACGGGCTTCTCGACGCCGACGGCCGGTTGCTCGGCAACCCGGTGCACTACCGCGACGCCCGCACCAACGGTGTGATGGAGCGGGTGCTGAAAAGCATCGCCGCAGAGGAGCTGTACGCGGTGACCGGGCTGCAGCAGTTGCCGTTCAACACGATCTACCAACTGGCCGCCGAGCAGGAACTCGGGCGGGCGGCGACTCTGCTGATGATTCCCGACCTCCTCGGCTACTGGCTGACCGGCGAACAGGGCGCGGAGGCGACCAACGCGTCCACCACGCAGCTGTACGACGTACGGGCTCGTGATTGGAGTGAGGGGCTGGCCCGGCGGATCGGCGTACCGGGTGGGTTGTTGCCGGAGATTCGCGAGGCTGGGCAGGTGGTGGGCACGTTGCTGCCGGCGGTCGCGGAGGAGACCGGGCTCGATCCCACGACGCCGGTGATCGCGGTGGGGTCTCATGACACCGCGTCGTCGGTGGTCGCGGTACCCGCCGGTGAGGGCGAGCGGTTCGCCTACATCTCGTCCGGCACGTGGTCGTTGGTCGGGCTGGAGCTCGACGAGCCGGTGCTGACCGCCGAGGCGCAGGCGGCGAACTTCACCAACGAGGGGGGTGTCGACGGCCGGATCAGGTTCCTGCGGAACGTGATGGGGCTGTGGATTCTGCAGGAGTGTCTGCGGGGGTGGGGAGACGACGACCTGCCAGGACTCCTGCGGGCGGCCGCCGCGGCTCCGGCGTTCGCCGTACTGATCGATCCGGACGATCCAGATTTCCTTGCCCCTGGCAACATGCAGGCGCGGATCGAGGAGTTCTGTGCGCGCTCCGGACAGGACGCGCCGCGGTCGAAGGCTGCCGTCGTCCGGTGCGTGCTGGAGAGTCTCGCGCTGGCGTACCGCCGCACGTTGCGGCTGGCACGGGAGGTCGCCGGGCGGGAGATCGACGTCGTCCACGTGATCGGTGGCGGTTCGCGGAACGAGTTGCTCTGCCAGTTGACCGCGGACGCCTGCGATCTTCCTGTTCTCGCCGGACCGGTCGAGGCGTCCGCGCTCGGCAACGTCCTGGTGCAGGCACGAGCACTCGGAGAACCGTTGCCCGACCTGACCGCGATGCGCGCACTGGTCCGCGCGACCCATGAGCTGCGGCGCTACCTGCCGCAAGGAAAACCGGCCGACTGGGACGCCGCCGAGTCCCGGGTGTTCGGAACTAGGTGATCCGATGACCATTCTCCGCAACGACCCGCACGCCCCGGAGAACCGCCCCCAACCCCACCACCCGCCAGCACCCCACCTGCGCGAAGTACCCCAGGCCCTCGCCCCGACCGACCCTCGATCTGGTGATCCGCAAGCCCTCCATCTGCAGCCCCACGACCTGCAGTCCGGCCATCTCCAGTCGCGCAGACTCCAACCGCGAGACACCCTGACCCGGGAAGCCTTCGCGCGTGAGCCGTGCGCTCACGCGAACCGGTCGCCCGACCCTCTCACCCGGGACCTGGTGGTCCGGGATGCGTCGGTGCGGGCCACTCAAGGTGGGCCTCGCGAAATCAGCCACGACGACCTTCAACTGCTCCGGCTGCTGGCGACCGGTCTCCCGCTGGACTCCGTGGCCCGCCGCCTCGACCTCTCCGAACGCACCGTACGCCGGCGCACCCGCGCCGCCTGTGACCGTCTCGGCTTCGGCACCGCGGTGGAAGCCATCGTCTGGGCCGCCCGCCGCGGTCTGCTCTGACCTGCTCTCTCCTCCTACCCCACCCCAACCCACTCGGCGTCCACGTCCGTTCACGCCCGGCAGTTCAGAACCTCAGACCCTTCCGCCCGTCGAACCATCGTTCGACCGGGCTCTGTCCGTGCTGCCCGAAACTCCGGCCTCGCCGCACCGAGCGAGTGCCGTGCTCCCTCTGAAGATCCGCCCGTATCTCCCTGAGGAGTCGTCCACATGTCTGTCCACACCCGTCTCGGCTGTCTACTTGCGGCCGCCTTCCTGCTCACTCCGCTGCTGCCCGCGACAGCCGCACCACCCGCCACCAATGGAGCAACGGCCGCCGGCACGGGGGTGGTGAAGCTCAAGACGAACAGCCTCACCAACCCGCTCGGCATCGCCCCGGGCACACCTCGCCTGAGCTGGCAGCTCGACAGCGCCCGGCGAGCCACCACGCAGACGAAGTACGAGATCCATGTCGCCTCGACCGCCGCCAAGATCTCCGCGCCCGACCTGTGGAACAGCGGCGTCGTCGCTTCGAGCCGCTCGGTCGACGTCCCGTACGGCGGCCCCGCACTGACGCCCTACACGCAGTACTTCTGGAGCGTTCGAGTCTGGGACGACACCGGTACGCCGTCCGCCTGGTCGCCCGCCGCGACCTTCGAGACGGCCAACCTCGAGCCGGAGGACTGGCGCGGCGACTGGATCGGCGCCGACAGCCAACCAGGGGCGGAGTGGACCGACTACACGATCGACGCCGACCTGACGCTCACCAAGGACGCGGTCGGAGTCTTCTTCCGCGGTCGCGGCGGCAACGGTTACATGTGGCAGCTCAACCAGGAGAACGACGCCCGTCCGACCCTGCGTCCGCACGTGAAGCTCCCCACCGGCTACAACCTGCTCGGCGAGATCCCGCTGACCGGCGTCAACCTCAAGCAGCGCAACCACCTGAAGCTGACCGTCGCCGGCCCGACGATCAGTACCTGGATCAACGACACGTTGGTCGATCGGAGGGATCGATCCGACCACAGCGCTCCGGGCCTGGTCGGCTTCCGCACCAGCGGCGTCGAAGCCGGCGTCGTGCACACCCTCAAGGTCACCAACTCCGCCGGCACG
This sequence comes from Kribbella sp. CA-293567, assembly GCF_027627575.1. Taxonomy (NCBI): domain Bacteria; kingdom Bacillati; phylum Actinomycetota; class Actinomycetes; order Propionibacteriales; family Kribbellaceae; genus Kribbella; species Kribbella sp. CA-293567. The sequence continues at coordinate 25,905 of NZ_CP114065.1, read as the reverse complement.
GACCTCATCGACACCGCCTTCCCGGCCGGTGACCAGACCTTCCCCGAGGGCACGGTCCTCGCCGCCGGCGATCTGCAGGTGAAGGGCACCAGCGACCTCTGGCTGCCGGGCAAGGCCATCCCCGTCTTCCGCAAGAGCATCACGCTGCCGGCGGGCAAGAAGGTCGCGAAGGCCAGGATGTACGCGGCCGCCCAAGGCATCTACGAGCTGAACCTGAACGGCCAGAAGGTCGGCGATCAGGAGCTCGCACCGGGCTGGACCGACTACAACCGACGGATCCAGTCCCAGAGCTACGACGTCACCCGGCTGATCGGCAAGGGCACCAACACGATCCGCGCGGAGCTGGCCTCCGGGTGGTTCACCGGCAACCTGGCGATGTTCGGCTCCAACAAGTACGGCAGCGAGACGGCCCTCTCGGCGCAGCTTCGGGTCACCTACACCGACGGCAGCACCGACACCTTCGCCACCGACGCGAGCTGGGAGACCGCGCCAGGCGCAGTACGGGCTGCTGATCTGCTCAACGGCGAGACCTACGACGCCCGCCGTACGCCGACGGACTGGTCACCGGTACAGATCCGGCCGAGCGCGACCGCGAAGCTGGCCCAGCAGACGGACCAGCCGGTCCGGGTCACCGAAGAGCTGCAGGCCAAGGCGATCGCATCGCCGACCCCCGGCGTCCACCTCTACGACCTCGGCCAGAACATGGTCGGCGTCGGCAGGGTCCGGCTGACCGGGACGCCGGGGCAGACCGTCAAGATCCGGTACGGCGAAGTGCTCAACCCCGACGGCACCCTCTACACCGACAACCTGCGCAGCGCGAAGGCCACCGACCGCTACACGTTCGCCACCAGCGGTCCCGAGACCTACCAGCCGCGGTTCACCTTCCACGGCTTCCGGTACGTCGAGTTGAGCGGCCTCCCCGCGGCGCCTCCGGCCGGCGCGATCACCGGCGTGGTGATGGGCACCGACGGGGCCAAGACCAGCAGCCTGATCACCAACTCACCCCTGGTGAACAAGCTGCACAGCAACATCGTCTGGGGTCAGCGCGGCAACTTCCTCTCGGTCCCGACCGACACCCCGGCCCGTGACGAGCGGATGGGCTGGACGGGTGACATCAACGTCTTCGCCCGCACCGCCGTCTACAACCTCGACTCGCAGGCCTTCCTCACCAAGTGGCTGCAGGACCTCCGCGACAGCCAGGGCACGAACGGTGCCTACGCCAGCGTCGCCCCGACCGTCCCGAACTCGTTCGACGGTGGAATGGGCAACGCGGGCTGGGCCGACGCCGGCGTCAACGTCCCGTGGACGCTCTGGCAGGCGTACGGCGACACCTCGGTGATCAGTCAGCACTACGACTCGATGCGCCGGTACGTCGACTACCTGGTGGCGAGCTCCAACGGACTTATCCGCGGTGGCGGCGACTACGGCGACTGGCTGAACCTCGACGACCCGACTCCCGGCGACCTGATCGGTACTTCGTTCGTCGCCAAGGGCGCCCGTCAGCTCAGCCAGATGGCGGCGGCAATAGGCAACCCGGCGGACGCCGCGAAGTACCAGAAGGTCTACGAGGACACCCGGACGGCGTTCGCTTCGCGCTTCGTGCAGGCCGACGGCAAGATCGGCGCGGACAGCCAAACGGGGTACATCCTCGCCTTCACCAGCGATCTGGTGCCGGCGGACAAGCTCGAGGCGGCCGGTGAGCACTTCGCCAACACCATCCTCCGTCGCGGCACGCACCTGTCGACCGGCTTCCTCGGCGTCGACGGACTGCTGCCGGTGCTGACCAAGATCAGCCGCTCCGATCTGGCCTACAAGCTGCTGCAGAACACCTCGTACCCCTCCTGGGGCTACGAGATCGGCAAGGGCGCGACGACCATCTGGGAGCGCTGGAACTCGATCAACCCGGACGGCACCTTTAACGACGTCGGGATGAACTCCTTCAACCACTACGCGTACGGCGCCGTCGGGGAGTGGATGTACGGCACGCTGGCCGGTGTCTCGGCCGCCGAGCCGGGATACCGCAAGGCGGTGATCGCGCCGACGCCCGGCAACGGGATCGACTCGGTCGACTTCCGGTACCAGACGCCGTACGGCGAGATCGTCAGCCGCTGGAAGGGAACGGCCGACTACGGACTCACGCTGGACGTGACCGTGCCGGCCAACACCACCGCGACGGTCAGGATCCCGGCGCTCGCTCAAGGCATGATCACCGAGAGCGGCCGGAGCCTCGAGTCGGCGGAACACGTCACGAACGTCGTCGACGAGGGCGCCACCGTCGCGATGACGGTTGCCTCAGGCACCTATCGGTTCGTGGTCGCGCCGGCGCCGGTCCGGCTCAGCGCGACCAACGCGCCCGTGACGGGCGAGCCCGGTACGACGACCACGGTGAGCACGGTGGTCAAGAACCGCTCGACCTCGCCGGTGACCGGGCGGCTCGACCTGACTGTCCCCGCGGGCTGGTCCGCACCGGCGTCGCAACCCGTGACGCTCGCGGCCGGCGCGCAGACCACGGTCACCACGCGTGTCGCCGTACCGGTGGATGTCAATGCCGCGCCGGTGGCGATGACGGCGAAGTTCACCGATGCGCGGGGTGAGTTGGCGTCGGCGACCGTCGGGTTCACGGTCACGCAGTCGCTGGAGCCTGCGAACGCGGTGGACTATGTGGACCTCGGGGAGAAGGCGTCCGAGGAAGCGCACTCGCTGACCGCCGCGCCGTCATCGTCGACGACGATGGAGAGCGGCCGGACCAGGCGGTACGCCGGGATGTTCGTCCCCGGGGCCTGGTTCGAGTTCAACGTCGGGATCAAGGCTGGTGAGCCGTTCGTACTGCGGCTGGTGGAGACCTTCGACAAGGCGCAGGTGAAGGACTACGACGTGCTGGTGAACGGCAAGGTGGTCAAGCACCGGGTGATCAACAAGTCGGGGGCGGGGCTGGAGACCTACCAGTTCGCGGTCGCCGACCCGGCGCTGCTGACCGGTGCGACCGTCCGGGTCCGGATCCAGCACAACGCGACCGCCTCGGGCTACGACCCGTCGATCGCCGACGTCTGGTCGTTGCCGCTGCCCTGACGGTAAGCACTGACGTTAACCACGATCTTCGAGGGGTACCGGGGCTGCCGAACATCGATCCAAGGAGGAGAGATGGACGGGATGACAGTCCTGTGGATCGTCGTGGCCGTGGTGGTCGTGCTGATCCTGCTGGCGGTGATCGCTGCCGCTGCGAAGAAGTCGAAGCAGCGGAAGGCGGACGAGAACCGCCGGCAGGCGCACGAGCACGAACTGCAGGCGAAGACGGCCGCGGCGCACGCGGAGAAACAACAGGCAGCGGCCGACGAGGTCGATGCCCGGGCCAGGCAGGCCCAAGCCATCGCCGACGAGAAGGCAGCCGAAGCCCGCCGCCTCGCCGCCGGCGCCGCGGAACGCCAGCAAGCGGCCGAGACCGCCCGCACGGAGTCGGACGACCACCGAACCCGCGCGGCAGCGGTCGACCCGGACCGCCGATCCAGTGACCGATCCAGCGACCCGGACCACCGATCCAGTGACCGATCCGGCGACCCGGACCACCTCCCCGGCGACCCGGACCACCGCCCCGGCGACCCGGATCGGCGGAACGCGAACCAGGACGGGCAGTTCGGCGATCAGGACCAGCGGATGGCCGGCCAGGCTGGGCAGCTCGGCGACCACGATCAGCGGGAGGCTGCGCAGGACGGGAAGACGACCGCCCAGCATCGCCGCCCGACCGATCGTGGCGACAACAGGTAGAGAGTCTGAGCTCAGATCAAGTAGCGGAACTCCGCCGAATCCGGCTTGATCCGCTCGATGTCGAGAGGGGCCGCCTCCATCCGGTCGAGCAGACCGGTGAGGTCAGTGGGGCGGCCGATCTCGATCCCGACCAGCGCGACCCCGGTCTCGCGGTTGTTGCGCTTCACGTACTCGAACAGGGTGATGTCGTCGTCCGGTCCGAGCACTCCGTCGAGGAACTGCCGCAGGGCGCCCGGCTCCTGGGGGAACGTCACCAGGAAGTAGTGCTTGAGACCCTTGTGGACCAGCGAGCGCTCCAGGATCTCGCCGTACCGGCTGACGTCGTTGTTGCCACCGGACAGCAAGCAGACGACGGTCTGGCCCGGCTTCACCTCGACGCCGTTGCCCAGCGCGGCAGCGGCCAGAGCGCCGGCCGGCTCGGCGATCAGTCCGTCGGTTTGGTAGAGCTCCAGCATCTCCGAGCAGACCAGCCCTTCGGGGACTGACATCATCTCCACGCCGGCGGCCGACACCAGCGGAAGAGTTGCATCGCCCACACGACGGACGGCAGCCCCGTCCACGAAGCTGTCCAGCTGCGGCAGCGTCACAGGTTCGCCGGCGGCCAGTGCGGCAGCCATGCTCGCCGCCCCGGCCGGCTCCACTCCCACTACTCGCACCTCGGGGTGCCGCTGCGCGAGCCAGGTCGCGACCCCAGCGATCAGCCCGCCGCCACCCACCGGCACCACCAGTACGTCGGGAGCGCGGCCGAGCTGCTCCACCAGTTCGATCGCCACGGTGCCTTGCCCCGCAACGGTCCTGGGATCGTCGAAGGCTGGGACGAGCGTCGCGCCGGTCGAAGCCGCCCAAGCGAGAGCAGCAGCGGCGGCATCGTCATAAGTGTCGCCGGTCACGATGACCTCGATCTGATCGCCGCCCAGGGCAGCGATCCGGTCGCGCTTCTGGCGCGGCGTCGTCCGGGGGACATAAACCTGGCCTTGAACACCGAGGGTGTGGCACGAGTAAGCCAGGCCTTGACCGTGGTTGCCGGCGCTCGCGCACACCACCCCGGCCGCCTTCGAGGCGTCGTCGAGCTGAGCGATCAGGTTGTAGGCCCCGCGCAGTTTGTAGGAGCGCCCGATCTGCAGGTCTTCGCGTTTCAGCCAGACGTCGGCGCCGGTGCGTGCGGAGAGTCGCAGGTTGCGCTGCAACGGGGTCCGGGTCGCGACCCCGTCGAGCCGCCGGACCGCGGCCTCGATCCGCTCCGCGTCAACCCTGCTCGAAGCGACTGCATGACTGCCCTGCATGACGTTCCTTCCCGTGCATCTGCACGTTCTTCCCCGATTTGCTCGCTGCCCAAGACACGTTACGTCCACAGTTCGGGACCGTCGGACACTGTTGCGCAACAGGTGCTTTTTTCATGCGTGAAACACCGTCGGCCTGGGCAGTCTAGTTCTCATACGCTCACTCGGTGTAACGGCCAGAGCTCTGGACGGGATGAGCCGAGTCAACCGGTCAACGGGGACTGGAGGGCAGAGATGGAATCGATTCCGTTCAGTCTGTGGGGAGATGCGTTGTGGTGCGGGCAGGAAGTCGTGCGGGAAGCTCCGCACGAGCAGGCGATTCGCCGCCTGTTTCCTGATCCGATCCCGGCGCGCGGCGCAGACCTGGACACCACCGCGGACCTGGTCCCGGAACCGCGGAACCGCTTCGACCCGCGCTCGATCGCTGTTCGGGTGCAGGGGAGTGTGGTCGGCTACCTGCCGAGGGACGACGCGCACCGGTACCACCCGGTGTTGACGGAACTGGTGGCACAGGGCCTGCAACCGCAGGTCCCGTGCCATTTGTGGGTCAGTGAATGGGAACCCGCCGATTGGGAGGGCAAGGGCGATCGAGGCACCGAGTTCCATGCCAGCGTCGCCGTCGCCCTGGGCCAGCCGCACATGCTGGTCCCGGTGAACCTGCCACCGCCCGGGAGCTACCACCTGCTGCCTCCGGGCAGCGGGATCGTGGTGCCGGGCAGTGAGGTCCATCCGGACGTCCTGACACCGTTCTTCCGGCCGGAAGGCGAGTGCTGGGCGTACGGGACGATGCACGCGATCGAGGAGGAGGACGGGTTCCAGGACCGGCACCAGATGGTGGTGGAGATCAGAGTGGACGACGAACCGGTCGGCCGGCTGAGTCCGCGGCTGAGCGCGGAGTTCCTGCCCGCGATCCACTACCTCGCGGACATGCGGGCCGAGACCGCCGCACGAGTCGCCGTTCGCGGCGACCGGACAGCATCGGAGGTGATTCTGTACGCGGCTCGGAGTCATGACTTGCCGGCCACCTGGCCGGATGGTCTGACCCGGTCTCCAGTGGCATCTCCACCCTGGCACTACTGGGTCGGTAAAGAAGCGAACTGATCCCGAGGCGGCCGCGCAGTACTCGCCAAAAAGGTGGTGGCGGGTACTGCGGGGCTACCGAGGGGATCAGCCTCGGAGTCGCTGGGTCAGAGCTTCTGGCTCAGCGACTGGAAGATCTCGTCGGAGGCGCCGGGCAGGTCGTCGTGACCGAAGTCCGGATACACCCTGAGCTGCTTGGCGCCCGCCAGTTTGTTGTAGGCCGCGTACTGCGTCGACGGCGGACAGGTCTGGTCCTCGAGACCGACGTAGAGCGTGACTTCGGACCGGATCCGCGGCGCCAGGTGCTGCAGGTCGATGTAGCCGAGGGTGCTGAACACCTCCTGCTCGCGCAGGTGCCGAGGGTCGCGCTTCTTGAACCAGGTGGTGATCTCGTTGTACGGCTCGGTGTCCAGGTTGAGTTCCCAGGCACGCTGGTAGTCGCTGAGGAACGGAAACACACTCGCCGTGTACTTGATCCCAGGCGTCAGCGCGGCGCAGACCAGGCTGAGCCCGCCGCCCTGGCTCCAGCCGGTCGTGCCGATCCGTCCGGCGTCGACCCCAGGCAGCGCGCCGATGATGTCGGCGAGCCGGCGGGTGTCCAGGAAGACGTGCCGGTAGAGCAGTTCCTCCGGGCCGCCGTCCAGGCCCTCCACCAAATGGTTGCGCAGCGAGAAGCTGTTGGACTGCTGCGATCCGGTCCGGAACCCCACCTGCTGACGGACGTCAAGGGCGGCCACGGTGAACCCGCGGGCGGCGTACGGGAGGAGGTCGATCCACTGGGGCTGCTCGCCGCCGTACCCGTGGAACATCAGGACGGCCGGGCCCTCGGCGTTGTGCGGGCGGATCACCTTCGCGTGGACGCGGTAGCCGCCGGTGCCGGTGAAGTACAGGTGCTCGGTCCTGGCGAACGGCAGTGGGAAGTCCGTCGCCTCGACGAACTCGGTCGCCGGGTCGGTCCCGGCCAGCTCGGCCAGACCCTTCTCCCAGAACTGGTCGAAATCGGCCGGCCGCGGGTTGGTCCCCTGGTAGCTGAGCAGTTCCTCGGACGACATCTCGAACGACAACACGGTCTGCGGACTCCCTATGTCAGGTCAAACGACTGACCTTCATTCTGCGGGGTCCGCGGGCTCGGCGGCAGTGCCGTCCCAGATGGTGTAGCCGTTTGCCTGGTTCAGCCGGTCCCGCAGGTCCGCCTCGAGCTTGTCCACCTGCCCGGGAGCGAGCCACTGAACCGGAATCAGGACCGAGTGCTCCTCCTTCCGGGTGCGCAGCACGACCGCCTCACCCTGGGTGCTGGCGGTCCGGGCGACCTCGGTGACATCCGACCAAGGCGTCCGCAGACCGCGCACCTGCACGTCGTCGGAGCCCAGTTTGAGCAGTACCGGCGGCCGGAGCAGGATCCACAAGCCCGCCAGTACGACGAGGCCGCCCAGCCCGCCGAACACGGCCACTCCGGCAGTCGGCACCCCGACACCCCAGAGCACCGCGGCCACGCCGAGCAGCATCAGTCCAGCGGCCGGGATCCCGAGGAACCGCCCAGCCCGCATCCGGTACGTCGTACGCATCGTCCCAGGATCTCAACCGGTCCCACCGGACCGGCAGGCGGGTCAGTTGCCGGACTGGTTCGGGTCGTAGGCGCAGGCGTCGTTCAGGTTCTGCGGCTGGCCGGCCGGCGGCTTCGAGGTGGTGGAGCTGGGCTTCTTGGTCGGCTTCTTCGTCGGCGAGGTGCTCGGCTTGCTGGACGGGGTCGACGCGACCGGCTTGCTCTTCGGCGCGATCGCGGTCTTGACCAGTTCGCGCATCGCCTCGTAGTTCGGGCGCTGGCCGGACGGGAAGTTCTTCGACTTGTTCAGGTCGACGTTGGCGACGCTGGCGTTCTTCACCTTGAGACCGAGCTCGATGAAGGCCGGCAGCACTTCCTGCGGGATGTCGGTGCGCAGCAACTGCTTGCCCGCAGCGGCGATCTGCTGGTAGCTCGTCACCAGGGCGGCCGGGTTCGCGCTGTTCACCAGGGCGTGGATCGTGCAGCGCTGCCGTTCCTGCCGGGACGGGTCGCTCAGACCGTATCTGCCGCGGGCGAACCAGAGCGCGTCGCGACCGTTCAGCTTCTGGTCCGGCCCGGGCTGCAGGTAGCCGGACGGCTTCTTGTGCCCGTTCGTGCCCGGGCCGGAGCCGTAGTCGCCACCGATCGGCACCTGGTAGTTGATGTTGACGGTGATCCCGCCGAGGGCGTCGATGATCTGCTCGAAACCCTTGAGGTTGACCTGCATGTAGTAGTCGATGTCGAGGCCGAGCGCCGCGCCCGCCGACACCTTGAGGGCATCGGCACCCTCGTTGTCGGACGGGCCCAGGATGCCGGGGTAGAGCTTGGGGATGTTGTCGTACATCGCATCCAGGTAGTACTCCGGCTGCTCGGCCGGGCCGTTCGGGTCGTAGAACCCGTTCGGGAACTTGTCGTGCAGTGGGGAGTCCTCGGGGAACGGCATCCGCATCCAGTTGCGGCTCAGCGAGATCAGCGCGGTGTCACCGGTTCTGGTGTCGATACTCGCGACGATCACGGTATCCGTCCGGGTGCCCTCGCGGCCGACACCGTCGTCCGCGCCCAGCAGCACCAGGTTGAGCCGGGGGGTCTTCGCCCAGGGGTCCTTCTTGTCGACGTTCGGCCGGGTGGCGCTCTTGGAGTCCTTCTCGGACTTGAAGACGCCGCCGACCAGGTCGCGCTGGGCCATCACGGTTTGGGCGGCGAAGGTGGTGGGCACCGCGATGCCGAAGCAGAGCAGTCCGACGAAGGCCGAACCGGTGAACCGGCCGACCTGGGTCAGGCTGATCGGACGGAGAAGCTTGTGCGAGGAGACGACGACGCAGATCCACAGCACGCCGATCAGCAGGACAGCACCGGTGGTCAGCAGCAGCCGGCTCGGGTCGACGGCCAGGGCCACCACCGAGTCACGCTGGGTGAGACCGATGAAGGCGGCGATCAGCAGCAGGCCGAAGTACAGCGTCATCACGAACGCGCCGAGCTTCTTGCGGCCGCCGAGGACGAACCCGAGGCCGGGAATCAGGGCGCTGACCAGCGTCAGCCCGATCGCCTTGGAGATCGACCGGGTGCGATAGGCACGCTGGGCGGGCTGACGGGATCGGTTGGCGCGAGGCGCGGACCTGCGTCCAGTAGCGCGAGTACTCCGCGTCATGGCTCCGTTCCCTGATCGACGTCGTGGCGGCGTGCGGGACCGCCAGAGTAGGGCCCCTGTACATCTGACGCCGACACGGCCTGCTTGGTTGACGTCACGTTGCGACCGCCATCGATCTGCCAGGTTACAGGGGATCGAAACCCCCGCCCAAGACGGCCGCGCGCGCCGCGCGGGGCCCCGCTTTGCCGATGGGCAGGTTGTCCGGATAGTCTTGGCCGTCGTCGCATCGCAGTGAGATGCAACGGAGGAGGCGTCGCCTAGTCCGGTCGATGGCGCCCGCCTGCTAAGCGGGTTGAGGGTAATCCCCTCTCGGGGGTTCAAATCCCCCCGCCTCCGCAACAAAGAGAGAGCCGCCGCACCGTAAGGTGCCGGCGGCTCTCGCCGTTTCCGGCACTCCTCGAAGGCCCGAGCGCTGGTGTCGCGCGCTCGCGGTCAAGAGCCGATCGCCGTGTCAGCGGCCGTGTCAGGGCGATGGCTGCCCGGTGTCAGGACGGCAGGTCATCGTCTTCCTCATGACCACCTCACAGCACGCAGCCACAGTCACCGCCGCCAGCTACCGGGCCACCACCGAGGAGACCACCATGCACACCTTCGACACCCCCGCCCCGATCGCCGTCGCCCTCGACATCCCCGCGGGCCGCGTCACCCTGATCGCCACCGACCGCCCGGACACCACGGTCGAGATCCTCCCCGCGGATCCCACCAAGAGCCGGGACAGCAAACTGGCCGAGCAGACCAAGATCCGGTACGCCGACGGCGTCCTGCGGATCGAGGCCACGACGAAGCACCAGCTGCTCGGCAGCTCCGGTTCCATCGACGTGACCGTCCACCTGCCCACCGGTTCCCAGCTCGAGGCGAAGGCGGCCAGCGCTGAGCTCCGCGCCACCGGACGGTTCGCCGGCATCACCTTCGAGGGCGCCCACGGCGCGATCCACCTCGACGAGGCGACGAGTGTCCGCCTCACCACCCACGCCGGCGACGTCTCGATCGGACGCCTCGACGGGCCCGCCGAGATCAGCACCAGCAAGGGCGACATCCGGATCGCCGAAGCCACCGGCGGCGCCGTCGTCCTGCGGACCGAGGCCGGCAACGTCATGGTCGACGCGGCCCCCGGAGTCTCGGCCTCCCTGGACGCCGGCACCTCCTTCGGCCGGATCCGCAACACGCTCCGCAACTCCGAAGGCGCCACTGCTCAGCTCGCCATCCAGGCAACCACCGCCTACGGCGACATCACCGCGCGGAGCCTCTGAAGACCACCACCGGAACGCCCAGCAGCCCCCGCCCAGCTCGCCCCGAGGAGAAGCCCACCATGTCTCTCACCCATCAGCACAGCAACTTCTCCGGCAGCGGACTCCGCCGGATCCGCGACGTACTGACCCGGCACGTGGAGTCCTGCCGGATCCCCGGCGTCGTCGCGCTGGTCGGCCGGGGCGACGAGACATACGTCGAGGCCCTGGGGACGATGCGCCACGACGGCGGAGCCCCGATGGCCCGGGACACGATCTTCCGGATGGCCTCCACCTCCAAACCGGTCTCGATCGCGGCGGCGATGGTGCTGCTGGACGAGTGCCGGCTACGCCTCGACGAACGGGTCGACGAATGGCTGCCGGAGCTGGCCGACCGGCGGGTGCTGCGGCGGGTCGACGGTCCGCTGGACGACACGGTGCCCGCCCGGCGACCGATCACCGTACGCGACCTGCTCACCTCGACCTTCGGGCTCGGCATGGACCTGACCGCACTCGGTACGCCGATCCTGACCGCGATCTTCGAGCGGGGCCTCACGCCGAGCCTCCCGGAGCCGATGCCCGCACCGGACGAGTGGATGCGCCGCCTCGGCGAGCTTCCGCTGATGCACCAGCCCGGCGAGCACTGGCAGTACCACCTCAGCAACGACCTGATCGGCGTACTGGTCGCCCGAGTCACCGGCCAGTCGTTCGAGGCGTTCCTGGGCGACCGCATCTTCGGGCCGCTGGGGATGACCGACACTGCTTTCCACGTGCCCGCCGACAAGATCGACCGCCTACCGACCCTCTACGCGCCGGATCCGCAGACTGGGGACTTCACCGTCTGGGACGAAGCCGACGGGGGACGTTGGAGCAAGCCGCCGGCGTTCCAGGGCGGCGGTGGCGGGCTGGTCTCCACTGCCGACGACTACCACGCGTACTTCCGGATGCTGCTGAACGGCGGCATGCACGGAACCGAGCGGATCCTGTCTCGCGCCGCCGTCGAGCTGATGACCACCAACCGCCTCACTGCCGAGCAGACCGCCGCCCGGACCGCCATGGCGCGTGACAACGTCCACATCTCTTTCGGCCAGGGGCAGCACGGCGGCTGGGGCTTCGGGATGGCGGTGCGCACGTACCGCGGCGACTACGTGCCCATCGGCCAGTTCGGCTGGGACGGCGGCAGCGGGGCTTCGACGTACGCCGATCCGGAGAACCAGGTCGTCGGGATCCTGCTCGCCCAGGTCGGGGCGTCCGTGCCTGCCCCGATGCGGTTGATGCACGACTTCTGGACCACCGTCTACCAGGCGCTCGAGAACTGACCCCGACCGCCGCCCGCCCGCCCGGCTCCGCGTCAGCCGAAGGCCAGCTGTTTGGCCTCGGCCAGGCGCTGGGCCGAGCGGGGCGTCACCGGCTCCAGGGCAACGATCAGGTGGCTCACTCCCAAGGCCTGGTAGTCCTTGAAGGCCTGGGCGAGCTCCTCGACCGTTCCGTTGATGCTGTTGGCCTCCGGCTCGGCCACCGCGGCCTGGTCGGGGTCCGTGACGGTGATACCGACGGTCAGCTCCAGGGAGTCAGCCGGCCGGTCGGTGGCGGCCAGCGCCGACCGGATGCCGGCGATGCGCTCCTTGAGCTTGTCGTCCGCCTCGCCGAACCATGCGGTGTTCCACTGATCGGCCCACTTCGCGGTGAGCTCCAGCATCCGCGGCCGGAACGACGCCACCAGGATAGGGATCTGCCGCGCCGGCGCGGGGGCCAACGCGACGGCCTTCGCCTGGTGGTACTTGCCCTCGAAGGTCACCGTCTCCTTCCGCAACAGCCGGGCGACGATCTCCAGCCACTCCTCGAACCGCCCGACCCGGTGATCGGTCGGCAGCCCGAACGCCTCGTACTCCGGGTCGTGCCAGCCGGCGCCGACGCCGAGGATCAGCCGTCCGTCCGACACCAGGTCGAGCGTCGCCGCCATCTTCGCGGTCAGCCCCGGGTCACGGAACGACGCGCAGAGCACCATGTTGCCCACCTCGACCCGCTGGGTCACCGCCGCGACCGCGGTCAGCAGGGTCCAGGCCTCGTGCATCCCGTGGATCTGCCCGTCGGGCGCCTGGTAGAAGAAGTGATCGGCCAGCCAGACCGAGTCCAGTCCGGACTCGTCGGCCGCCAGGGCGATCGCCTTCGTATCGGCCCAGGTCGGCAGCTCGCCGGTCGGTCCGTCGTTTCCACCCACGGGCAACATCACGCCGATCTTCATCTGGCCAACCTAGTCGGCCCGCCGCGAACCCGCTCCCCGAATTCTGCGGCGGGCAGACACTCAGCTGAAGGTGAGTTCCAGCAGGCCACCGGAGAACGACGGGCGCAGTACCGCCTCGACCCGCAGGTACTGCGTGAGCACAGGGGCGAACGAAACCTGGTTGAGGCGATCCCTCTCCACCCCGTACGCCGCAGCGCGGTCGACCGGCCGCCAGGTGGAGCCGTCCAGCCACAGCACTCGCCAGGAAGCCGGCACTCGGCACTGGCCCACCCCTGTGTCGTCGAACCAGTACGCCGCTGCCGCCGACACCTCTCGTGCCTCGCGCAAGTCGTACTGGATCCACTCAGTGCTCCCGCGCCGGTCCCACCAGGTGAAGCGCGGAACAGAGGTGTCTGCCGACGAAGCTGGGCTGCGGCCGTCGTCAGGCGCCTCCAGCGAATCACCGTCGTTGACATGAGAGGCAGTGACGCGCGTCCGGTAGCGCCAGGTCGCACCGGTAGGCGCAACCGAGGGGAAGGACGTGATCCGCAGCCGGGCCGCTCCCATCGGTACCAGCGTCACCTGCTCCACGGGCTGCTCAGACCGGACGGGACTGGGTTGCAGCAGGCCGACCACGTCCTCACTGTCGGCCTCCCACTGGGGGATGCGCTGGGCGTTGGCCTTCAACTGCAGCGGCGTCCCCTCATGGGTGAACGGGTTCGAGCCGGGCGCGACGTCACGCCGTACGACGTCGAAGTGGGTGGCGGCAACCAAGCCGTAGTTCCACGGCGACTCCGGATAGACAGCCAGCTCCGGCCACTCCTGCGTCCCGCCGATGACCTCGTAGCGCTCGTCGATTGCCAATGAGTAGGTCAGCGGGCCTCTGTCGACCGACACCGATCCCTGGTTGTCAGGCCAGACTCGTGTGCTCGTACGCATCGGCAGGACGAGCACTACTCGGTCCCCTGGGTGCCAGGTGCGTTCCAGCTTGATCCACCCACTCTGTGCGCCTGTAGGCGTCCGTGCTCCGTTCACCGTGACAGAGAACTCCGGGGCCCAGCCAGGAGCCCTTAGGTAGAAGGGGAAACTAGTACTACGGTCTGCTTGCACAGTGAACGTGATGGTGTCGCCGAACGGGTAGTCGGTGTCCTGCACCACGCTGACCGGCGTACCGGCTATGCCTACCTTCGCGGTGACCTTGCTGGCGGCGTACATGGAAGCGGCGAGGCCGTTGTCCGTAGTGGCCAGCCACAGCTCTTGTGCGTAGTACGGCCAGCCCATGCCGTAGTTGTGTGGACAGCAGCGGTACTGGTGGACGCCGTACTTGTAGGCCTGCATGGCGAAGCCGTTCTGGAACTGCCCGTGCTTCACCCGGTCGTCCAGCTGGATGCTGTTGGCGCAGGTGACGTAGTGCATGACCTTCTGCTGCGCGTCGTACGACGCCGGCAGCAGGTTGAAGGCGAGTTCCTCGCAGCGATCGGTCCAGGCGGTGTCGCCGGTGAAGCGGGTGAGCAACTCGAACGTGTGCATCAGTTCGACGATTCCGCACGTCTCGAAGCCCTGCCGCGGATCGCCGAAGCCCGGACGGGAGTTCTCGTCCCCGGCGAAGCCGCCGCCCGGGAACTGCCCGTAGAGACCCATGATCGTCGCGTAGTTCCGGTACGTCGCCGCGCTGTGGCTGGGGTCCCCGCTGAGCAGCCCGTACTGCAGTGGCTCCCGGAACCCCTGCGCCAGGTTGACGTTGTGCCAGTTGGGGATGCCGCTGACGTAGTCCGCCGACCCGGAGTGCATCTTGCCGACCAGCTCCAGCAGCCACGTGTCGCCGGTGCGGTTGTAGAGCCAGTAGGCGCTGTCGATGTTGTCGCCCCAGCGGAAGGCGCCCCAGGAGCGGTTGAAGACTTCGGCCGGCTGGGTGTGCTGGAACCGCAGGTAGTCGGTCATGAACGGGATCACGCGCTCGTCACCGGAGTACTCGTGCCAGGAGCGGAAGGCAGCGAGCAGTGGCATGCCCGGCCAGAAGTCGGGCCCGTTCTCCAGTGAGGTGCGCAGCCGCTCGGGACCGAACCAGCCGTCCGGAGCTTGAGTGGCGATGATGCCGTTGAGCCAGCGCTCGGTCCTGGTCAGTACGCCGGTGTCGCCGGTGACGTAGCCGAGGTCGCCGAAGCCGCGGAGCCAGTAAGGGAGCTCCTCCCAGGCGCCTTGAGCCGGATCGACCCAGCCGTTGCCGTCGTACGGGAGGAAGTCGGAGATCTCGTCGTACCGGCCGCAGAGGCCGTTGACCTGCAGGTCGAGCTGTTGGGCCAGCCAGCCGCGGGGCTCGATCGCGCCCGGCGGGAGCTTCTGGAACGGGACAGGCTGCAGGGGAGCGCGGTTGGGGACGTAGTGGCCGCTCCTGGAGGCTGGCGGCATCCCTTCGACCATGGTGGAGCCTTTCGCGTGACGGATCGGAACCTCACCCTGCTCGCGGAAAAACAGCACACGTTTTCCGTTGTTGATACTAGGCTGTGCCCGGCACGTTGGGCAGGGCTGAGAGGAAAAACATGAAGCAGCAGGCGCGGATCGTGGACGTGGCCGCACTGGCCGGTGTCTCGGCGGGCACCGCGTCCAAAGCGCTGAACAACACCGGCCAGCTGAGTCCGGCCACCCGGGAACGCGTCCGGCGGGCGGCAGAGCAGCTCGGGTTCACTCCGGACAGTCGCGGCCGCGCGCTCTCGTCAGGACGCACCTACACGGTCGCGCTGCTCACCACTGACAGCTCAGGCCGGTTCAACATCCCGATCACGCGCGGCGTCGAGGACGTGCTGAGCGCCGGCGAGCTGGCGACCATCCTCTGCGACACCCGCGACGACCCGCTGCGCGAGCAGCACTACCTGCGGTCGCTGGTCGCCAGGCGGGTGGACGGGATCGTGGTCACCGGCCGCCGAACCGAGCCGCGCCCGCCGATCGACGTACCGCTGCCGGTCGTCTACGCGCTGGCCGCGTCGACCGACCCCAGCGACGCGTCAGTGATCGTCGACGACACCGGCGGTGCGACCTCGGTCGTGACGCACCTGCTCGGCATCGGTCGCGAGCGGATCGCCCATGTCACCGGCCCGGCCAACCATCGCTCGGCGGCCGAGCGGGCTCGGGCGGTTGCCGCGGCGGCCGGCGCTGCTTTCGTCGGGGAGCCCTTGTTCGGCGAGTGGAGCGAGCGCTGGGGTCGCCAGGCCGCCGACCTGCTGCTCCGGGCGCAGCCTGACCTCGACGCCATCACCTGCGGCAGCGACCAGCTTGCCCGGGGGGTGTGCGACCGCTTGCGGGAGGTTGGCAAGGCGGTACCGGTCGACATCGCTGTCACCGGCTACGACAACTGGCCGGTCATGGTGGAGGCGAGCCGGCCGCCGCTGACGTCGGTCGACCTGCAGCTCGAGGAGCTCGGCCGCCGCGCCGCGGGCTTGCTGCTGGACGCGATCGCCGGCGACCCGCGGCACGGCGTACTGGAGTTGCCGGCGCGGCTGGTCGCGCGGGAGTCGACTCTGGGGATGTCATAGCCGCTTGCAGGCTCGAGAATTGGGTACTGTCGTCACGTCCAGTTTCGTGAGGCGATCTGGGACGCGTTTCGCGCCCCTCACGAAAGGCTGTGGTGCCCATGACGGACTTCGCGGTACGCCCGGCGGCGTACGACCTCAGAATGATCCTCGCTCTTCCACTGCCCGCCCATGTCGTCGCTCTGGTGGACGACGTCTGGCAGCCCGCCTGGCTGATCAGCCGGCTGCACCACGCCGACGGGTGGATGGCCCTGGTTCAGTACACGGCGGCTGACGGCCTCGAGCTCACCTGCCGCCTCCCGGTCGACCGGCTGGGTCCACGGGGGTGAACAGCGAAGCGCCCCGACCTGTAGGCCGGGGCGCTTCTGCAGTCCGACTCGCCGGCTTCCGGGGCGGCTGGTCGGAGTAGAGGTCAGGTCAGCCGAGGCGGGCCTTCAGGTTGTCGAGCTCGAGCTTCAGGGTCGCGGGGACCTTGTCACCGAGCTTGGTGAACCACTCCTCGATCAGCGGCAGCTCGGCCTTCCACTCGGCGTCGTCGACGTGCAGCGCGGTCTGCAGGGCCTCGAGGCTGAGGTCCAGCCCGGTGACGTCGATCGCGTCCGGGGTCGGCACGTGGCCGACCGGCGTCTCGACCGCGGCCGCCGTACCCTCGAGGCGCTCGACGATCCACTTGAGCACCCGGCCGTTCTCGCTGAAGCCCGGCCAGACGAACTTGCCGGCCTCGTCCTTGCGGAACCAGTTCACGTAGAAGATCTTCGGCAGCTTCTCGGCGTCGTGGTCCTTGCCGACGGTGAGCCAGTGGTTCAGGTAGTCACCGGCGTTGTAGCCGAGGAACGGCAGCATCGCCATCGGGTCGCGGCGTACGACGCCGACCTCGCCGACGGCCGCGGCGGTGGTCTCCGACGACAGCGTCGCACCCATGAAGACACCGTGGTCCCAGTCGCGCGACTGAGTCACCAGCGGCACCGTGGTGGCGCGGCGGCCGCCGAAGACGATCGCCGAGATCGGTACGCCGTTGGGGTCCTCGTACTCGTCGGCGATGATCGGGCACTGCTTGATCGGGGTGCAGAACCGGCTGTTCGGGTGCGACGAGAGTTCACCGGACTCCGGCGTCCACTCGCGGCCCAACCAGTCGGTCAGGTGGTTCGGCGGGGTCTGCGAGTAGCCCTCCCACCAGACGTCACCGTCGTCGGTCAGCGCGACGTTGGTGAACAGCGAGTTGCCCTTCTCGATCGTGCGCATCGCGTTCGGGTTGGTCTTCCAGCCGGTGCCGGGAGCCACGCCGAACAGGCCGAACTCGGGGTTCACGGCGTACAGGCGGCCGTCCTCGCCGAAGCGCATCCAGGCGATGTCGTCGCCGAGCGTCTCGACCTCCCAGCCCTCCAGCGTCGGGTCGAGCATCGCCAGATTGGTCTTGCCGCAGGCGCTCGGGAAGGCGGCGGCGATGTAGTGCACCTTCTTCTCCGGCGAGATCAGCTTGAGGATCAGCATGTGCTCGGCCAGCCAGCCCTCGTCGCGAGCCATCGCGCTCGCGATCCGGAGCGAGTAGCACTTCTTGCCGAGCAAGGAGTTGCCGCCGTAGCCGGAGCCGTACGACCAGATCATCCGCTCCTCGGGGAACTGGACGATGTACTTCTCGTCGTTGCACGGCCACGGCACGTCCTGCTGACCCGGCGCGAGCGGCGCGCCGACGGAGTGCAGGCAGGGCACGTACTTCGCGTCGGTGCCCATCTTCGCCAGTACTTCGGCGCCGGTCCGGGCCATGATCCGCATCGAGGCGACGACGTACGCCGAGTCGGTGATCTCGACGCCGAACATCGGCTTCTCGGCGGTCAGCGGCCCCATGCAGAACGGGACGACGTAGAGCGTCCGGCCGCGCATGCTGCCGCGGTAGAGCTCCGTCATCAGCGCCTTCATCTCGGCCGGCGCCATCCAGTTGTTGGTCGGGCCGGCGTCGGCCTCGTCGACCGAACAGATGAAGGTGCGCTGCTCGACCCGGGCCACGTCGGACGGGTCGGTGCGGGCCCAGAACGAGTTCGGCTTCTTCTCGTCGTTGAGCCGGACCAGGGTGCCGCCGGCGATCAGCTCATCGGTGAGCCGGGCGTACTCCGCGTCCGAGCCGTCGACCCAGTGGATCCGGTCGGGCTGGGTCAGTTCGGCAACCTCGGCCACCCAGGCCAGCAGGCCCGCGTGCTCAGTCGGGGCGTCGCTCAGGTCGTGGATCGGCGTGGTGGCCGGGCTCTCGACACTGAGGGCGGTCTCGGTATGGGCAGGGCTGGCGGTTGTCGTCATCGGCGGCATTCCCTCTCGCTCGCGATCGTCCCGGCGTACGGTCCCGTCCCTCGACGCTGAGGAGGTACGACGTCGGCCGCCGGGGTCTCCGGCGGTTCGATTCAGCTGGCTGGCGGTGTGATCTGTCGCATACCAGTTCGCCCAGTGGGCATATACCAGTGTGCAAGTGGTACTAACGGTACGCGACCTGGCCGGGTGTTGAGAACCGCCCAGACGTGAGGACGGTCACAGAATTTCGCCGACAAGGGCTTTCCCGGCACAAATAATCGGCCGCGCGATGGTCGCGCGGCCGATTTGCGGTCTCAGGTGGTCTGTTGCGGTGGATCTGTTGGCTGTGGGTTCGTCCTACCGGGTCTGGCGCCAGATGTCGTTGAGCACGCGCTGGGCGGCAGGCTCCTCGCCCGGCACCGCGATGACGGAGACCCCGATCAGCCAGGACCGCCCGTTGCTGGTGAACGCGTGCGTCATCGTCAGCGTGTACGGCGTACGGTCGCTGACCGTCAACCAGGTACTGGCGTCCTTGGCGACGGCCGGGACGGGCGCCTCGAGAACGCTGGTCCATTCCTGGTCGAAGGCCTGCCGGTCGGCCAAGCAGGCGGCCAGGCTCGCGCACGGACGCAGTGCGAGCTTGGCGTCCAGCGTCACCGCACCGGAGACCGTCTCCGCCGTCACCCGCCGGTAGAGCGTGTTGGCGGACACCCCGAGGTCGGCCGTCGTCGGCGGCCGAGGCCAACCGAACACGAACGGCAACCCGAGCCCCACCACCTGCTGCACGTCGTCATCGAACTGGTAGGTGACCCCCACCAGCCCAGTCGCCCGCCCCGGCTCCGCCGGAACGTACGGCGCCGCCTGCGGCTTCACGATGCCCGGCAACAACACAGGCGACGGCAACGGTTCCGGCTTAACCACAACCACTGGGACTGCGACAGCCCGCTCCTCCTTGACCACCCCAGCCAGCGCGGCGCCGACGGAGTACAGGACACAGAAGACGACCAACGTCGCCACTGCCGCCGCGACAACCCGCCACCGCCGAGTCGCCCAGCCGGCGCTCGTGCTCGCTGCGCTCCTTGCGCCCGCCGTCTGGCCGCCTGCGCCTGCGGTCTGCGCGCCAGCTACCTGCCCACCTGCGCCTGCGGTCCGCGCGCCAGCTACCCGCCCGCCAGCCACCTGCGTGCCAGCTACCTGCGTGCCAGCTACCTGCCCGCCAGCCACCTGCCCGCCTGCGCCCGCTGTCTGCGCGTCAGCTACCTGCCCGCCTGCGCGTGCCGTCCCGCCTACACCCGCCGCCGGCTCGCCAGTTGCTCGCCCGCCTGCGCCTGCCGCGACCGACCCGCCTGCACCCGCCGCCAGTTCGCCTGCGCGAGCGCCTGCCCCCACCCCTCGCGAACCTGCACCCGAAAGCCCCGCCGCCCCGCCCTCGCCGCCATCGAACCGCGACGGGTCAAGCGATTCCCCAACCCCAACAACCCCAGCCCTCCACCGACCTCCACTATCCAGCCCCGCCGCCCCGCCTCCGCCGCCGTCCAACCGCGACGGGTCAAGCGATTCCCCAACCCCACCGAGGCCTCCACCAGCCACCCCACCCGGCACCGGCAGCGCCCCATACTGCGCCAACTGCGCCCGCACCGACCCGAGCGACTCCTCGTCGTTCCCCAGCAACCCATCCAGCGGATCCAGCAGCCGCTCCGCCCCAGACTGCCCCGGCACCAACTGCGTCACTGCGTACGGCCGAGCAGCAGTGAGATTGGCAGCCCACAACGGCGTCTGCTCCCGCCCCGGCTCCAACGCAGCAGTCCGGCTGGCCCGCCCCAGCCGCTCCCGCACCTCCGGATCAGCCGCCCCGGCCTCACTCAAGACAAGAGCAACAACCTCCATGCCAGTGAACGACCGCCCCCGCCAAACCTCCGCCAACGGATGCTCCAGCAACCGCTGATCCAGCTCGTACCCCGGCAACTCCGGCGTGCTGTTCACTTGCTCTCCCAAACAGCCCGATCAGCCATCACCAGAGCGGCCTGCTGCGCCACGGCCGGCTCGACCGGATGCGCCGCATAGTCCACCTGCACCGTCAGATCACCCCGACGGACGAGCACCGAGACTCGCGAGTTCAACCGTCCAGCCTCAGCACGTTTCTCGACCTTCGTCGGATAAGCACGTCCGCCGACCACCAGCCACGGCTGCCGGTCGAAGGCCTGCTTCGCCATCTCGTCCGGCGTGAACGGCGGCTGACCCTGCCCCGCCCGGCGACCGGCGTACGGCCTGATCTTGATCGTCAGCTCGGCCGCCGAGAAGGTCGACCGACCGCGTTCGGGCACGGAGACGGCGCACATCACCTCGATCCGGCCGCTCTGCACCAGCTTCGCGTTGGTGGCCTTCGGCAACAACGGCGACACGTCCCCGAGCCGCGAACACAAATCGCCCGGCAGTACCCGCGCCGACCGAACGTCGTCCGGCTGCACCGGTTGGCCGACGGCGAACCCGATCCCCAGCCCTGCCACCGCGGCGACCCCGCAGGCGATCGCAGTACCGCGCACCAACCGACCACCCATGGTCGCGACCTTAGTCACGCAGACGTTCTCCCATACCGTTCGACATTCCGATCCCCCCAGCCGTGTCTTTCGACGCCGTACCGCCGCCGCCGGTTCCTGCCTATGCTGCGTCGATGACCGCCTTTCCGGAGATCGTCGTCGGCGCACCCGGCGACGGCGAAGTACTGAACCTGCCGTTTGGCGTCTTCACCGTGCGGATCTCCGGCACGCAGACCGGCGGAGCACTATCGGTCGTCGACTCCGTGCTCGGCGCCGGTGCACTGGGCGCCGCGCCGCACGTCCATCACGGACATGAGGAGTATTTCCTGGTCACGGCCGGCGAGGTCACATTCGACACGGCGTACGGCGTACTGACGGTTGGCGCGGGCGGATCGGTGTCGGTACCGCGTGGGCAGGCGCACGGCTACCGGAACGCGACCAGCGAGGTGGCTCGGCTGACCACCTTGTTCACGCCGGCGGGGTACGAGAACTACTTTCGCGCGGTCGCCGAGGCAGCTGCGGCAGGCGACGAGATCACGCCCGAGCTGCTGAACACGCTGCGCGCCGAGCAGCGGACGACACCGGCCGAGTTCTGAGCTGTTTCGCTGCCCGGACGATTAGCATCCGGGCATGGATCTTGGGGATTTGCTGGGCGGACGTGACCTCGGCGACGTGAAGAAGGCCGTCGGGTTCGTGATGGAGAACTCCGACGACTTCGAGAAGCTGCTGAAGCTGGTCCGGGACCTCCCGGACGACGCGCTCGGCTTCATCGGCCGGCTGCCGGACCTGATGAAGACGATCGGCTCCGGCCTGGCCGACGCGGGCGAGCAGGCCGCCAAGGCCGCCGGCGCGCTGGTCGGCGACGACGGCGAGGGCGGCGCTCGCAAGGCCCTGACCGGCAGCGCCACCACGATGCACTCGGCCAAGGACAAGCTCCAGGACGCCGCCGGCATGCTCTCCGGCCTGGCCGGCGAACTCGACAAGATCCCCGGCATCGGCGACGCGGCCGCCAAGCGCCTCAACGACGGCAGCGGCAACATCTCCGGCGTCGCCTCCGAGATCGAGAGCCTGGCCGGAAACCTCCAGGACCTCTCCGGGATTCTCGCCTCGGTAGGCGAGGCCCTGTCCGGCCTGGGCACCAAACTGACCGAGTCCGGCGGCTCCGTCAAAACCCTCCTGAACTGACTCCCCGCCCCCACCCAACCCCCGATTTCGCCGGACCCCGGTCCCGCGTGTATCGTTACCTTTCGTTGTCCGGCGCTCGTAGCTCAACGGATAGAGCATCTGACTACGGATCAGAAGGTTGGGGGTTCGAATCCCTCCGAGCGCGCCGCACTAAGCCCAAGTCAATCAGGTGGTTGACCTGGGCTTTTGTGTTTCCTGAGACTGTATTTCTCCCGCGCGGCCTGGCTTCGCCGGCTCCTCCGTCGCCTGCTCCGCATGCCGCTCCCGCCCACCCTGGGACGCGTGCTGCGCCCGCTGAACTGCGCGTGCTGCGCCCGCTGAACTGCGCGTGCTGCGCCCGCTGAACGACGGCCTGTGGATGCGTCGTCCAGTGAATCCTGAGCAAACCTCAAACCGGGTTCCTGCGCAGGCGCGGCATGCGACTCCAGAGGCGCAAACCCATCTCGTCTCGCCATCCGCAGCATCGGCTGATCGCCCGCTGCAAGCCGTAGTCGCGGACTCCTAGTGCGCACCAGCCGAGCAACTGCGCTTGAGCCCTAGTGCAGGGCTAATGCCGGTCAAGCAAGCCAGTCAGTAGTGTTCTGGCCTCGGCTCCGTAGAGCGCGGCGTCTGCCAGGTGGCTGAAGACTCGTTCGTACGCGCCGATCTCATCGGCCTGGCTGACGTTCAGTACGGCTGTGAACAGTTCGACCAGAACGAGGGTGTTGTCGTACAGGTAGAAACCGTGGATAGGGGCAACGGTCATCGGGGCGCCGAAGGGGATGACTCCGACTCGGATGGTTGGCAGCGTGGTCATGGAGATGAGGTGGCCGAGCTGTCCGGCCATCACATCGGGTGGGCAGACCTGATAGCGCAGTACCGCCTCGGTCATGACGAAGTGGAACTTCTGCTCGCCGCGGTGCAGGATCTGTTGGCGCTTCATCCGGGCGGCGATCGCCTCGTCGACCTCGGCGTCGTTCTTGGGCGCTCCGCGCTCGTTGTCGCCAGGGTCTCCTTCGGCGAAGCGGTAGCGCGCGTACTCTGCGGTCTGCAACAAACCCGGTACGAAGCAGGGTTCGAAGTTCCGGGTGAGCTTGGTCTTGGCTTCGATGTCGCCGATCGACCGCTGACGAGCCGGCAGGCCGGTACGGAACATCCTTCTGTGCTCGACGTACTGCTGTTCAAGGGAACGCAGCGAGGAGACGAGTTCGCCAACCACGGCCTCGCGATCACAGGCCCGCGCCCAGATCTCGAGGTCCGCATCGGATGGCGTCTGCCGGCCGGCCTCGATCTTGGACACCTTCGATGGCACCCAGTCGGCGGCGGACGCCAGCTCCCGTCCGGTGAGGTGCGCGTCCAGCCTCATCTCCCGAAGGCGGTTGCCGAGCGCTTCGCGCGCTCGCTGGAAACTGGACACCCACGCTCGCTTACTTGTTGACGTTTTGCTTGCTGAGGAACTTGTCGTGGTACGCGCCGAGGTACTCCGCCCTCGGAAGGGCGTAGTGCCGGGCGATGTCACGGTAGTGCGCGTGCTCGACTACGACCGCAGGGTCGTGGATCACGTCGGCACCGAGTAGGACATCATGGTCGTCATGGCGAAGGACGCACATCTTGTGTGAGTCGAGTAGCCAGTAGTCGTACTGCGGAAGACCGAGCTCGGTTGCCCGATCACGAGACAGGTACCGGATGTCTTCGCCGGCGGCGACGTTGAGCCGGGACAGGTTCAAGCCGAAACGCGTGTAGTCCGACCACGGCTCGGACACGACTCTCACCCGCCCGATGCGCTGACCTTCGAGGGTGCGCCGGAGGATGAGGCCCATCCAGTCCTCCATCCAGGAGTCATCCGGCTGCTCCCTGGCAAGGAACCGGCGTACGTGTTCGGCCTCGCCTGGATCCGCGTAGCGGTCGCGCACCTCGAGCCGGTACGCCGTGTGCTGGTAGCTGCGAGCGAACTGGACGAACTCAGGACCAGGCTTGACGAAGGTCGACTCACTCACGCCGTCATGCCGTTGTAGTGAGCAACGATCAGATCTGCCAGTCCCTTCGTGATGATGACCGCGTCCTCACCTTCCGGGAAGTTGACCAACTGCGCGCGGGCATCGGCGCTGGTCAGTTTGTACCCCTGGACGATGTATCGACCGTCCTCGGTCGCATAGAACGACGGGCAGCCATCCTTACCCGAGTTCGGATCGGTAGCGAGGTGCTCAAGGTGCTTCGGCTGGTCCATGCGGATCTCCCCTGCGCATCTGAGGTGGTTGAGGTTGCTCACCCAGAGTGGCGCCTGACCTAGAAACAGTCAATGTATTCAGGAGAAATCTGGAGCAACTTTCTTCCACGTTCTGTAGTCAGTACCTAGCGTCTTGCTCATCCCGGAGACCTGCGGCAGCGGAGAGACGATGAGCAAAGACAAAGAGGTCCTAACCCAGGTACGGCGCGTGCTGGATCAGGGATACCCAGCCGAGGAAACGATCCACACCATCCGGCAACTGCTGGATGCGCCACGCCATCAGCAGCCGATCGAATCTACTGACCGCGGCTGGCCAGTACTGCGTCCGAGCGATGCATCCGCTAGCCCACCAACACGGGCCAGCAGCTGCCGTGAATAGCCATAAGCATTCGATCGACCAGGCTCGGAACGCGCAGTCATGACTGCCGAGTGCAAGCCGCTCGCAGTCGCCTACATCGGGGCGCACCGGCTCACTACGGACTCCGAGCTGCCAGCCCTGAGGAGAGCCATCTCCAACTTCGCAACCGCCCGCGGCTTCACCCTGTTCATGACCTTCGTGGAAGAGCCGGCGACGGCGCCGGCCGCGTTCGGGGACATGGTCCAGAACGTCTGGAGCGACGGCGTGAAGACCGTCATCGTGCCGAGCGTCGTCCACCTCGCCGCGCTGGGCAACCCGGTGGTGATGAAGACCCACCTAGAGCACCACATCGGCGGCAAGGTGCTTCTTATGAATGCCGCCTCCTAATCGACGGAGCGGGCGTGCTGGTCCCTGCACCCGCGCTCGCTCTGTCTTCCACCCGGAACGGCCAACCACCTCGGGCCCCGAGTGAGCTGTTCCCCGGCGACAGCACTAGCTGCCTTCTCGTTCTTGGCTATGACATCCGCAAACGCGGCCTTCTTCGCCTGCAGTCTTGCAATGTCGCCTCGAAGCATGTCGCTATGAGCCATCGCGTTCCTCTTGGGTTACTCGTCCAGCGATCGGCTCCTGCGAACCGCTACCTGTTGCGCGCCTGGTCCGCTGCCGAGTTGACCTCTTGAGAATCAAGGGCGCGCCGCGCCCATGCGACCTGCCGGCCGAACCACGGCCCGCCCCGGCGGCGCGGCGAGCGCGCATTGACGCAAGATGGATTTTGTAGCCGGCGCGGGCCTCACGACTTCGGGATGACGGGTCCGATTCGGCCGGCGCTTTGGTCGGGCGTCAGGGTGCGCCTTTCCTGTCTGCCGCTCAGCCCAGTCTCCTGATCGCGCTACGCGTGGGCTGAGCGACAGACGGAGAAGACACAAGGCGAGAAGCTATGGCGAGGCCGCCACCGGCGTACAGGATGGTGGCTGCCGGCTTGGGACTTGGCAACGTCTTCGGGAGGAATCACATGGCAGCGCTCGACGGAACGGGTCAGATCGTGATCC